>DATBSL010000175.1:0-8981 GCA_036559805.1 Vicinamibacteria bacterium | reverse complement strand
AGGCCTTGCTGCCCAGGTGCTCCATGATCGACAGCGTGAGGATGTCGGCGAGCGTCGTGAAGTGTGCTTCGCCCTCTTCGATGCTCGCGGCGGTGGGATCGCCGAAGTAGGCGTCCTCGCCGCCGGCCTCGGCGAAGGACTTGGCGCCCTTCTTGAGCGCGGCGCCGAGCGCGTCCAGCGGCGGCAGGCTGATGCGCTCCTTCTCGCGCACGGTGGCCGGGGCGCAGGCCAGCATCAGCGAGGTCTCGAAGCTGCCGGCGTGGTCGCCCGCGCCGAAGGCCGCGCCGAGCCGGTCCACCCAGCGCTTCTTCTGCAGCTCGGTGAGGCACACGTTGGCGTTCGCCTTCTTCGCCTCCTCGGCGGCGCGCTTCAGCACCTCGAGGTTGGCCGGCTCCTGGTTGACGTTGACGAGCGCCACCGCGCGGAACTGCTTCGAGAGCGAGACGCACACGTCGCGCACCAGTGCCACCGCCGTGTCGGCCGGCAGGCTGACCGTCCCGGGGAACGCCGCCCCCAGCTCGGAGACGCTGAAGGTCACGGGCGGCGCGATCAGCGCGTGCAGCCCCCGCTGCTTCAGCCGGAGCGCTGTGCGGCGCGCCATCTCGATCGCGATCACGGTGTCGGTGGCTACCGGAAGGTGCGGACCGTGGGCCTCGGTGGTGCCCACCGGCAGCAGCGCGATCGGTCGATCCTTGAGCGCGTGCTCCACTTCGGTCCAGCTCATCTCGGGCATCAGCACGTTCTCGGCCATGGTGCTCGAAGGCGGGGCGACCCTTCTGCTCCTTCCTCGCTTATCTGCGGGTATTTATTGGGATTGGTGGTGTTTTTCCGACACGCAGTTATAACCGATCGCCGCCGGGCTTGCCAGCAGCCTCTTCGGCCCCGAGCGTCCGGTAGGCGCCCGCGTGGTGAAGCAGCGGCCGCCCCGGGCTCGTGGAGGCGGCGCGCACCTGGCCCACCCAGACGGCGTGGTCGCCTTCCTCGTGGAACGAGCGCACCTCGCACTCGACGTGCGCGACCGCGCCCGGCACGAGCGGCAGCCCCAGCTCGCCCTTCACGAAGTCGAAGCCCTCGAGCTTGCCGGTGCCGGGGGCGGCGAAGCGGCGCGAGACGGCTTCCTGGGTCTCCTCCAGCACGCTCACCGCGAAGACTCCGCTCTCGCGCAGGCCGCGGTTCGCCTCCGAGCGGTGGTCGATGCAGACGAGCACGAGCGGCGGGTCCAGGCTCACCGCGCAGAAAGCACTCACCGTGAGGCCGAGCGGCTGCGCGGCGGCGTCGCGGGTGGTCACGACCGTCACCCCCGTCGCGAACTGGCCCATTGCCCGCCGGAAGGACGCCGCGTCCACGCTCACCGCATCAGGACCGTCGCGCGGCCGCCTGCTGCAGCTCGAGCTGCGAGGCGAGCAGCCACAGCCGGATCGCGATGCGCGCCGCGACGAAGGCTTCGACGAGCGCGAGTGCCAGGAGCTGGGTGCGGAAGCCGACCACCGTCAGCCACGAGTCGGCGAGCGTGAAGAGCGCCAGCAGCGCCGCCGCCGCCGCCACGGCCACGGCGTACTGCCCGGCTGCGGCCCCTGGCCGCCGCAGGCAGAAGCCCAGGCTCGACAGCGTCGCGAGCAGGGCCGACAGCCGCTCCTCCCGCACCACCAGCACGCGCGCGTGCGAGAACACCATGTGCGCGACGAGGAGCGCCGCGAGCAGCAGCGCGTAGCGCCCGAGCGTCAGCACGAGCGCGGTCCGCCCCGAGACGGCCTCGCGCGCGAGGTCGTCGACCATGCGCGCGAAGGGCGCATTGAGCGCGAACACCACGTAGACCGCCGCCAGCGACAGCAGGCTCAACCGGAGCATGCGGCCGAAGTAGAAGCCGCTGCCGTGCAGCAACCCGCGCAGCGTCCAGCCGCCTCGCGGCCGCCGGAAGACCGCGAGCAGGCCGCCCGTCAGGAAGGCCTGCACCACCAGGTAGACGACGCCCAGGCCGAGCACGAGCGGGTCGACGGGCCGCTTGCCGGAGCCCGTGGCGAAGAGGCCAGCCGGCAGCCAGCCCTTGAGCAGCAGGTCGAGGTTCTTGAGCGCGAAGCCGCCGCCGAGCAGCTCGGGCCCGAGCGCCGACTCGGGGCCCTGCTGGCGCTCCGACCAGAGGCTCCACCAGTCGTGGTCGAAGCCGTACATCATGGCGCTCGCGGCGCCCTTGTGCGCGAGCTCCGCGTCGAGCTGGAAGGCGAGCGGCACCGCGAGCACGAGCGCGAGAGCGAGGTTCGTGACCAGCACGATCACGACCAGCCCCCAGTTGAAGCGCAGCGAGCGAAAGCCGTCGCGCAGCGAGCCGAGCATCGCCCTCACCCCACCACGGTGTGCAGCTCCAGCAGGTTCTGGAGCCAGAGCAGGTAGCGCCCCGCCCACTTCGTCGCCGCGCGCACGGCCTGGCGCTCGTCGGACACCCACTCGTTGTTCGAGGGGTCGACGTCGATCACGATCTTGCGCTGCGGGTCGACCACGGCCCGCACCACCTCGGCTCCGGCGTAGCTGAAGCGGTACCAGCGCTCGCGGCCGTTCCAGCGCTCGTTCACGACGCGCCCGTCCGCGAACTCGACGAGCAGCTCGACCGGCAGCCTCGCTTCCCCGTGGCGCAGGATCGTCACGCGCGACTCGAACGGCCCCGCGTCGGGCCCGCCCCGCTTCCTCTTCTTCTTCTCGCGGACGGGCGCCGTGTAGGCGAGCCGGCCGTCCGGGCCGGGCAGGAACCCGGCGGGCTTGCGCGCGGGCTCGCTCTTCACGTCGACCGCGTAGTCCAGGATGTCCGCGGAGAAGAAAGTCTCGGCGAAGTAGGAACGCCAGCCGCCACCGGTCACCTCGTCGACCGTCGCCAGGAAGTCCTCGGTCGTCGGGTGCGCGAAGCGATAGCGCCGCGCGTAGGTGCGCAGCAGCTTGAGCATCGTCTCCTCGCCGAGCAGCCCCTCGAGCGTCTGCATCACGAGCGCCGGCTTGCCGTACGAGTTGAGGCCATAAGAGCCGCCGTCGCGATAGGTCCACGCCTTCTTCGCCATCACGTCGGCTTCGCCGCCCCCGCGCAGGCCCGCGAGGTACTCGCTGCCACGCGGGAGCAGGACTCCCGGCGCGACGAACGGCCAGCCGGTGCGCGCGCCGCGCCCGAAGTCGGCCTCCAGGAAGCGCCGGCCCCAGCCCTCGGGCCCGAGCGAGTGCTCGCTCGCCTTCGCGGTCATGTACGTGTTGAAGCCCTCGTCGAGCCAGGCCTCCTCGAATTCGTTGTTGGCGACGAGCCCGTACCAGAACTGGTGGCCCGCCTCGTGGATCGTGACGCCCTCCGGGCTCTGCAGCGCCTCGGGCGCGAGCACGCTGGCTCCCCCGGTGAAGAGCGTCGGGTACTCCATCCCGCCCGAGCCCGAGCCCCAGGCGGGGTCGACGACCGTGATCTGCGGGTAGGGGTAGGGCGCCGACCAGGTGCCGTAGGTCCGAAGCGCGATCTTCGTCGCCTCGAGGTAGCGATCGCCCAGGTGCGCGTGCTCCGGCTGCAGCAGCAGCCGGATCTCGACGGGCGGATACCCGGCGTCCTCGAAGCGCGCGCGCCGCTCGAGGAAGCGGCGGCTCGCGGTCCAGGCGAAGTCGTGCACGTCCTCCTGCACGAAGCGGTAGCTCTCGCTGCCGTCGGGATCGCTCGTCTGCGACTCGAGCCGGCCCGTTGCGCCCACCACGAACCCGCGCGGCAGCCGCAGCGTCACGTCGTAGACGCCGAAGTCGCTGAAGAACTCGGTCCAGGTGTAGAAGGGATGGCAGTTCCATTGGCCCTTCCAGAAGACACCGATCTTGGGGAACCACTGCACCATGAAGTGGTAGTCGTGGACCCAGCCGGCGCGGCCGACGCTGCCGTGGGGGATGCGCGACTGCCACTCGATCCGGAAGCGCGCGCTTCCGCCCGGCGGGACCGGCGCTGCCGTCGTCACCTGCATGACCGTGCGGTCGTCGGCGTTGCCGTCTTCGTTCAGGTAGCTGAGCGTCGGGAGCAGGTCCTCGTCCGGCTCGCCCAGCCGGCGCACGCTCTTCACCTCCATCCAGCCGAAGCTGCGCTCGTCGACGAGCCGCTCGGCCGGCGCGCGCCGCCCCTCGCCGCGCGCGGTCGTCGAGAGGTTGTTGCGGAACGCGTTCCAGTAGAGGTGGAACGGGAAGCTGGCGAGCGCCTGGTCGCTGGTGTTCCTCCAGTCGAGCACGAGCGAGCCCTCGATCGTGCGCTTGTCGGGGTCGAGCCTCGCGTCGATCGTGTAGCTCGCGTTGCGGGGCGACGCGTCGGGCAGCGGTGGCAGGCCCGGCGCGTCCTTCCCGGCGGGAGCCGGCAAGGCCGGCGGCACGTAGGCGGGGCCCCTGGCCTGCGCGTCGCTCAGGAACGGCACGACACCGGCGAGCGCGGCGAGCAGCAGGCCGGCGTTTCGGGGGCGCATCGGTGGATCCTCGGGGACCCGCGGCGGGCGGGTGCCGGGATTCTATACCCGGCCTTGGAGCCCGCAGGCCGTCAGAAGCGGACGGCGAACCCGAAGCTGGCCTGCGCCCACCAGGGCTCGAACTCCACCGGCTCGAGCCGCTCGAGCACGCGGTTGAGCAGCGCCTGCTCGACGGGTGTCAGCGGGCGATCGAGCACCGGCTCCCACTCGACAGTGCGCTTCGGAAAGAAGAAGCCGCGGGCCTCGAGCAGGAAGGCCGCGTGCTCGCCGATCGGCATCTGCAGCCCGAGCCCCAGGTTCGCGCCCCAGGAGCTCTCGCCTTCGGCCACGGCGGTCGCCCGAACCCGCAGCGTCGCGATGTCCGCGCTATTTCCCGGGACGTTGACGCCGATCACCCCGAGCCCGATCGACTGCTCGAGGGTCATCTGCATGCTGCCGAGGCGGCTCGCTCCGAACGAGGTCATGAACCGCACCGACCCGCCCGAGCGGAGCTTGAGGTTGAACGACCAGGGGGAAACGGGCTCGAGGTCGACCTCTCCGTTCGTGAGGCCCAGGGTGAAGCTGAACGGGTCGAGCGGCGGCGGCAGCCCCACGCGAACCGAGAAGCTCGCGCTCTGGACGTCGACCGAGACGTCGGCGCGGTCGTAGCGCACCTCGAAGCCCAGGGTGTCGGTGGCGTAGAGCGTGGCGCCGAACGCGAAGGCGGGCCCTCCCGAAGCACGCGCCTCGAACTCGCCCCCCTGCTCGAGGCCCACGCCGGGGATCGGGATCGTGACGTTGCCCGGGTCGTAGCGGAAGGTCTGGCTGTAGAAGGGGAACGTGTAGCCGCCGAAGCCGGCGATCTCGAAGCGGTCGCCGGCGGAGACCCTGCAGGGGGCGAGCGCCACGGCCGCGACCACGAGCCGTAGCGCCCGGCGCGCGAGGAGTGGGTTCATCCAGTGAGTGTAGCAGCCGGCCCGTCGCCAACCGGTCCGTTAGTCCTCGTCCGGCTCGTCCGTTGCGCCCGGGTCGTCGTCTCGGGCCATCTCCTGCTCGATGCCCTGGTTGATCAGCCTCTGGCGCAGCGCGTCGAAGCCCCGGCGGTCCGGGCCCTGGCCCTCGCGGCACAGGTCGAGGATCTCCTCGACGCGGTCGACGCGCCGCGCCAGCTGGCCCATCACGTCGAGCGTCACGTTGGCGTGGCCTTCGACGGCGGCCTGCCACGCCCGCGGCTCGGCCCACGTCCCGAGCAGCTCCACGAGCCGCGCGCTCAGGCTGTCGGCGGCCTCGACGAGCTCCGACTGCATCAGCGAGTCGCGCACGAAGCCGAGGGCGTCCTCGATATCCTCGTCAGACCAGTCCGCGCGGAGCCTGTCCCACGCCTCGACCGGCAGCAGCAGGCCGTCCGGGCCCTCTTCCGCCGCCGCCGCCACGTCGCCGCACAGGTCCACGATGCGTCCCATCCTCGCGCCCTCCCTGGCTTCCTTCCAATCCACCATCCTCTCACGGGCGCCGCCCTGCCGGCCATGCCGGTATAATCGAGGCTGGAGGCGCCCATGCTGAAGGCAAGCGCACTCGCCCTCTCCCTGGCGTTGGCGGGGACGCCCGCTCTCGCGGCGAGCGACGCCCAGCTCGCGCGGCGCATCGAGGGGCGGCTGACCAAGGCCGGCTTCGACCAGCGCGGCGATATCGCCGTCGACGTCGAGAGCGGGACGGCCCGGCTCACGGGCATCGTGCTGCGCTGGGCCGACGTGCGCGAGGCGGACAAGGTCGCGCGCAAGGAGGTCAAGAGCGTCGTCAACCTGCTGCGCGTGGTGCCCGAGAACCCGAGGAGCGACGCCGACGTGCGCGCGGACGTCGAGAAGGCGGTGCTGCGCTGGGAGCGCTACGGGCCCTTCGACGCGGTCGGGATCGAGGTGCGCGACGGTGTCGTGAGCCTGGGCGGCTTCGTCGAGGACCCGTGGAAGCGCGGCCAGATCGAGGAGCGCCTGACGCGCATCGACGCGATCCGCGACGTGATCAACAACCTGCGCGTACAGGGCTTCTCGGGGAACGACGTCTCGCTGCGCACCGAGGTGTTCACGAAGATCTACGGCGACCCGATGTTCGAGCGCTTCGCCCACCAGATCGACAAGCCGGTGCGCGTCTACGTCGAGCGCGGCCGCGTGACGCTCGTCGGCATGGTCGGCTCGCGGCTCGAGCAGCAGACGGTCGGCCACATCGCGCGCGCGACACTCGCCTTCAGCGTCACGAACCTGGTCGAGATCGAGAGCGAGGTCCGCCAGCGCGAGGAGCGGCGCCGGACCCCGGTCGAGAGTGACTGACCTCTGACGGGGCCCGCGCTTCCGTGAGGCGCTGCCGCGCCTGCCGGGCTAGCGGGGCATCTGAGTCTGCGGCGCGCCGGACTTGCCGAAGACGATCCGGCTCGGTCTCACGAGATCGGTGAGCCGCGCCCGTTCCTTGCCGGTTGCTCCATCGAGGATCAGGAGGCTGCGCTCGCCCAGAGCCACCGCCGCGCTACCGTCGGGGGCCACAACGACGCCGCTTAGACCCGACAGCTCCACCTGGCCGATCTTCGCGTTTCGCCTCGTGTCGATGATGCTGGGCACGGGGCCACCCACGACGAGCAGCTGCGTTTCGCCGAGAAGCGCCAAGGCTCGACCCGCCGCGCCGATCTTCTGGACGACCGCGGCCGTTTCGGCGTCGACTATGGACACGTCGCTCGTGTCGAGGTTCAGTGCGTAGGCGAAGCGTCCGTCCGCGCGGACCAGCATCTGTGGCGGATCGCCGGAGTTGTAGAAGTAGATCCTGTCCGACATCCCGTAAGTCAGCGTGGACATCACGCTGTTCAGGAGCTTCTTGCCGCCCCGGCCGGTCTTTGTCGACCCGATTGCCTTGCTCTGCTCGAGATCGAGGACGGCCACCTTGTCCTGTGCCGGGTAGTGGATGAAGGCTCGCCGGCCGTCCGGCGTCCCGACCAGCTCGAACGGCCGGTCGTCGTCGTCCACGATCGCCTGTCCGGCCTTTTCCAGCGCGAGGCTGGACTTCACCTGCAGGCTGACAAGATCGACGAGCGTGACCGCCTTTGCCCCCACCACGCAGAGGGCCCCGCCGAGCTCGTCCACGAGCATCGGGCGGGCCGCCACGGGCAGCGTGGCGCTCAGCTTTCCGTCGCGAATGATGCGCAGCTCGCCGGCCGAGGCGCCCGCTGGCCCTTCGCTCACGATGACCATCAGCCCGTCTTCCCGCAGCAGCGCTCCCGCGGGCGCGCGGCCGATGTCCACACGCTCGATGCTCCGGGTCACCAGCGAGATCACGTCGATCGAGCCGTTTTGGTTCTTCTGCGGATTCTTGTCGGGACGGCCGCGAACGGTGAGGTAGAGCCTTTCGGCGTCCCGCTCGGCCTGGTCCCAGCCCCCGGCCTCGAGCGCGCCGGTCACGGATGGGCCCGCGACGTCGACGAGCGTGACCTTCGATTTCGGGAACGGGTATCTTGCGGATCGCGGAAGCCCCTGCAGCAGCGCGAGCATTCGCCCGTCGCGGCTTCGCCACGTCAGATCCGTGCCCGGCTCGAGGGTCATGCGGCCTGTCTCGCGAGCGGTTGCGAGCTCGATCACTACGAGCTCCCTGGGCAAGGCTTCGCTCGCCTGCTTGGCGTCGTAGCCGGGACACGTCACGGTCAGCCTGCCGTCGGCGCCCGTGAGCACCGAGTCGACACCGAAGCCGAGCTCGACGCGGCCGATGGCCGTCAGGCTCGTTGCGTCGACGATCGTCGCCGACGAACGCCCGGCAGCCTTGTAGCCCCGCTCACCCTTGCGCTCGCCGGTGCCCTCGTCGAGCACGACCAGATAGCGGCCGTCGTCGCTCTGGACGACCCACGACGGCGTCCCGACGAGTGGCAGCGTGGCTGTGCGCTTGCCCGAAGCAAGGTCGATCGACACCAGCGCGGGCGCCCCGGCGTCGAGGACGAAGAACCGACTCGCCCTCGGCTCATCAGCTGCGTCGACGCCGAAAGGTACGCAGCAAGAGAGGGTTGCGAGCGCCATCCCGAGTCGCGTCATGGTGCTGCTTCTTGGACGGACGCAACCCGTCGATTTCGGCGCTCGCACGTCGCCTGGCCGGGGGCTTGCCCGCGGCCAGGCACCCGGTCCAGGGTCCGAGTCAGGCCCTCTGCTTGCGAACGCTGCTGTGGAAGCGGCCGTAGGCGAAGTAGATCACCAGGCCGATCGCCAGCCAGATGAAGAGCCGTTCCCAGGTGTGGAGCCCCAGGCCCGACATCAGGCCCAGGCAGCAGATCATCCCCAGGATCGGCACGACCGGGACGAAAGGCGTGCGGAACGGGCGCTTCAGCTCCGGCTTGGTGCGCCGTAGCACCAGGACGCCCGCGCACACCAGCACGAAGGCGAACAGCGTGCCGATGCTGACCATGTCCCCCAGCGTGCTGATCGGGAAGACGCCCCCCGCGATCGCGACGATGACGCCGGTGAGCGCCGAGCTCAGCCAGGGCGTGCGGAAGCGCGGGTGCAGCGCGCCGAAGGCCTTCGGCAGCAG
>DATBSL010000174.1:0-17587 GCA_036559805.1 Vicinamibacteria bacterium | reverse complement strand
CCCATGCCGCTCAGCTGCTCGAGGCCGAAGAGGCGCAGCTCGTAGAGCCAGTCGTGAACGAGCGTGCTGCCGCGCGCCTGCGTCGCGAGCACGGTCACGAGGCTCACCATGTCGGTCGGGAAGCCGGGCCAGACGCCGGTCGTGACGCGGCCGGCGCCCACCAGGCTCGAGGCGCCTACGCGCAGCAGGCCGTCCTCCAGCACCGCCGCCACGCCGAGCCGGGCGAGCACGGCGACGATCGGCTCCATGTCGAGCGCCCGCGCGCCGCGCACCTCGATCTCTCCGCTGGTGGCCGCGGCCGCAACGGCCCAGCTGCCCGCCTCGATGAAGTCCCCGTCGACGCGGTGCCGGGCGCCCGCCAGGGCTTCGACCCCGGTCACGCGCAGCGTGCCGGTGCCCTCGCCCGCGATCTGCGCGCCCATCGCGCGCAGGAAGCGGACGAGCTCCGCGACGTGGGGTTCGCAGGCGGCGTTCCTGATCTCGCTGGCGCCGGTCGCCGTCGCGGCCGCGAGCAGCGCGGTCTCGGTCGCCGTGACGGACGCCTCGTCGAGATAGAGCGAGGCGCCCCGCAGGCCCGCGGGCGCCGCAAGCGCGTGGGCTTCGGAGCCGTCGCTCACCGCCCCGAACGCGGCGAGCGCCCGCCTGTGCGTGGTCACCGAGCGGCGCCCCGGGAAGTCGCCGCCGGGCTCGCCGAAGCCGGCCCGACCGGCCCGCGCCAGGAGCGGCGCCGCGAGCAGCACCGAGCCGCGGATGCGCGCCACGAGTGCTTGGTCCGGCTGCGTGCTGTGAATCTCGGCGCAGCGGACCCTGAGCGTGCTGGTCCCCTTGCCCTCGACTGTCGCGCCCAGGCCCTCGAGCAGCTCGCACATCGCGGACACGTCGCGGATGCGCGGGACATTGTCGAGCACGCACTCCTCGCGGGTCAGCAGGCACCCGGCCAGGATCGGCAGCGCCGCGTTCTTGTTGCCCTCCACCGTGACGGCGCCGCGCAGCGGCCGGCCGCCCTCGACCACGAGCGCCGCCATCAGGCGAACTCCCCCAGGCGCACGATCTCCTCCTCGAGCGTCACGCCGAAGCGCTCGGCGACCGCGGCGCGCATGCGCTCGATCAGGCTCGCCACGTCGCGCGCGCTCGCGCCGCCCTCGTTGACCACGAAGTTCGCGTGAACCGGCGAGACGCGCGCCGCGCCGCACGCCTGGCCCTTGAGCCCGGCCGCGTCCACGAGCGCCCCGGCCGACGCCGGCATTCCCTCGGGCAGCCGTCCGCGAGCCGGGTCGGGGTTCTGGAACACGCAGCCCGCGCTCGGCAGCGCGAGCGGCTGCGTGCGCTTGCGAAAGGCGAGCGACCGGCGCGCTTCGTCGCGCAACGACGCGGGGTCGCCGGGCACGACTCGCAGCTCCGCCCAGAGCAGCAGCTCGCCGGACGTCTGGAGCCGGCTGCGGTCGTAGCCGAAGCCCATCTCCGACGCCGGTAGGTCGCGCGTCTCGCCGTCGGCCGTGGCCACGCGGACCGAGACAACCGTCTCGGAGATCATCCGGCCCTGGAAATGCGCGTTGCCGTGGATCGCGCCGCCGACGGTCCCCGGCGTGCCGGCCCATTCGGCGAGGCCCGCGAGGCCGTGGCCGATCGTGAAGCGCACGAGCCCGTTGATCGTCACACCGGCATCGGCCCGCACGCGATCCGGCGCCGGCCGGGTGACCTGGCCGCCGTGCCAGCGCAGGACCAGGCCGCGCACGCCCCGGTCGCCCACCAGGACGTTCGAGCCCCCGCCGAGGCGCGACACGGGCACGCCGGCCTCGCGCGCCAGCCGCAGGACCGCCAGCGCCTCGTCCGAGCCGCGCACCTCGGCGAGGATGTCGGCCGGGCCGCCGACGCGCAGCGTGGTGAGGGGCGCGAGCGGCGCGTCCCGCCGCACGCGCTCGGCGCCCAGCTGCCGCCGCAGCGCGGCCACGAGATCCATGCGCTCGATGCTATCCCGAGTCGGCGGACGCCCCGTATTGCGCGCCGGCGTGGTGGGCGTGTAAAGGGTCGACACCAAACTGTCGCTCGGGTTTACAGGTTCTGCGCGTGCAATTGTCGTTAACCAACTGACCCACAGGGGTCCGGGAGGCATGGCAAGGCGCTTGCACGTCGATACCTCCAAGGAGGCCACCATGAAACTGCGTCAGTTCCTGCTCGCGTGCGCCATGGTACTTGCCGTAGTTGCGGTGCCGAGTCTCGCCAGTGCGGTGGTCATCGTCTGGGACGAAACTATCGATGGTGATCTATCGAACGACCGATTCGCTCCAACTCTCATCACGCTCGGGGCGGGCAGCAACATCATCAACGCCACGAGCGGTCCTGGCGGTGGCCTGGGTGGCGAGGATGACTTCTTCTTCTTCACCCTGCCTGCAGGGTCTTCGCTGCTGGCCATCGTCCCTCTCGCGTACAGCTCGTCGACGAACACGACCTTCCTTGGTGTTAACTCGGGTGGGGTCTATGACCCGCTCTTCAACAACGAGGTACTCGGCTTCGCGTTCTTTGGCACCGGTAATATCGGCTTGGACATACTGGGTAGCATGGGGTCATCCAACGGGAACTTCGTTCCACCACTTCCGGGCGGAACATACGCGTTCTGGCTGGATGAAACGGGTCCGGCAGAGACCTTCTCGCTTGATTTTCAGGTGGAGGCGGACGCCGTACCTGAACCCGCCACTCTGTTCCTGCTCGGGAGCGGCCTGTTAGGCCTCGCATCTCGTCGTCGTCGAGCCTCGTAACTCGGGAGTGGCTATCCGGGGGGCCGGCTGCTCGCCTAGGGCCGGCCCTTGGTGTGTCAGCGAAAGACTCGCCGGCGGACCAGGATGGGGAGCTGAACGCTACAACTCGGGGCGCCCCGAGTTGAGTCCCACGCTGTCAACCTCGAGCCGACCGGTCGGACATTCTCGGCCGCGACGGCGAGTGAGCCGCAATCGCCATCCTCTGCCACCGAGCTTCCCAAGGATGCGGTAGCGGCAGGCAATACGGCCATGAAGGCGCGCCTCCGACGGCGACTGCGCATGGGGTCGATCGAACAGGGCGGCGATGGACTGTAGACTGGCCAGAGGCTCGAATGGACGCGACCGGGCTTGCCGACCTCGTCTGGGCCGCTGGAGCGCTCGTCCTCGTCGTGATCATCCTCGTCACGCGCCGGGCGCGCCGACACGGCGGCGCACTGCGCGCCGGCGTGGTAGGCGCCCTGTACGACATGCAGAACCGCGACAAGCGGCGCGCGCTCGAGCTGATCGTCGAAGGCAAGGCCGAAGCCCGTCGGCCCGAGTACCCCGACGACACCGTCGACGACGAGGACGCGAGCGGCGGGCGCGACCGCTAGACCCCTACTTCGCGACGCCGATCTTGTAGACCGTGGTGTGGCGATAGGTCTGGCCGGGGCGCAGCACCGCCGAGGGGAACTTGGGCTGATTTGGCGAGTCCGGGTAGTGCTGAGTCTCGAGGCAGAAGGCGCCGCGCTTCACGTAGGTCTTGCCGCTCCTGCCGACGATCGTGCCGTCGAGGAAGTTGCCCGTGTAGAACTGGATGCCCGGCTCGGTGGTGTACGTCTCGAGCACGCGGCCGCTCTTCTTGTCCACGACGCGCGCGGCGAGGCGCAGAGTTCCGGCCGCGCCCCGGACCACGAAGTTGTGGTCGTAGCCGCCCCCGAACTGGATCTGCTCGTCCTTGGCGTCGATGCGCGCGCCGATCGCCACCGGCTTCCTGAAGTCGAAGGGCGTGTCGGCGACGGAGCGCAGCTCGCCCGTGGGGATGAGCGTCGCGTCGACCGGCGTGAACGTGTCCGACTCGAGCTGCAGCTCGTGGTCGAGGATCGTGCCCTCGCCCTCGCCGGCCAGGTTGAAGTAGGCGTGGTTCGTGAGGTTGACCACGGTCGGGGCGTCCGTCGTGGCCGTGTAGTCGATCACGAGCCCGCCGTCCTCGCGCAGCGAGTACACGACCGTCGCGGTGAGCGTGCCGGGATAGCCCTCCTCGCCGTCCTTGCTCACGTAGCGCAGCTCGAGCGCGTCGCCGTCCTTGCCCTGGATCACCTTCGCGGACCAGAGCCGCTTGCCGAAGCCCGTCGGGCCACCGTGTAGCGAGTTCGGAGGGTTGTTGGTGGCGAGCGTGTAGCTCTTGCCGTCGAGCGTGAAGCGCCCCTTGGCGATCCGGTTCGCGTAGCGTCCCACCAGGTTGCCGAGGTGCGAGCCGTCGGCGAGGTAGCCCGCCAGGTCCTTGTAGCCGAGCACGACGTCGCCCGTGCGGCCGGCGCGGTCGGGCGCCAGGATCGAGACGATGTACCCGGCGTAGTTGGTGATGCCGATCGCGGGCGCTCCGGCGCGCGTGAGCGTGAACAGCTCGACGGCGTCGCCCGCGCCCGTCTTTCCGAAGGGCTTTCTCTCGATGCGGGTCGGTGCGGCCTGTGCAGTCATGTCGGCTCCGAGGCAGACAAGCGGCGTGAGCGCGGCGAGGGCGGTGCGGAGGATACGGCGAGAGCGGGTCATGGCGCGAGACCTCCGGGCGGAGTCTAGCAGAAGCCCGCGCCGAGCCCGGCGGCCGAACGATGCGAAGATGTGATCGCCATGGGCGCCGTCGCCAGCTTCGAGTCCGGGCCGCAGGGCCTCGTGCCGCTCGGCCGGCACGAGAGCCTCGCCACTGCGTCGGCGGCGCTGCCCCAGGGCGCCTACACGACGTTTCGCAGCTACGGCGGCTGCGGCGTGGTGCGCCTGGCCCAGCACCTGCAGCGGCTCGAGGAATCGGCGGCGCTCGAGGGAACGCCCGGCCGCATCGACGCCGCGGCGGCCCGCTCCGCCATCGGCCGGGCGCTGCGCGAGACGGGGCACGCCGAGTCGCGCGTGCGGCTGACGTTCGCGCCTCCCCGGCTGTTCGTCGCCGTCGAGCCGTTCACGCCGCTCGACCCCGGCCTGTACGAGCAGGGCGTCGCCTGCGTCACGCTCGACATGCGCCGCGAGAACCCGCGCGCGAAGGACACGCGCTTCATCGCGACCTCGCGCGCGGCCTACGCGCGCCTGCCGCCGGGGATCGAGGAGGGCCTGCTCGTGGCGGAGGACGGCACGCTGCTCGAGGGCCTCTCGAGCAACTTCTTCGCGGTCGTGAAGGGCGCGCTGCGCACCGAGCAGGCGCGCGTGCTCGAGGGCGTGACGCGCTCGCTCGCGCTCGAAGCCGCTGCGACGATCGTCGCGATCGAGCGCGTCGGCGTGCGGAAGGGCGAGCTGCCGCTCGTGGAGGAAGCCTTCATCACCAGCGTCTCGCGGGAGCTCCTGCCAGTCGTGCGCATCGACGAGCGCCCGGTCGGCTCCGGGCGCGTTGGCCCCGCCACGCGCCGGCTGCTTCAGGCGTTCGCCGCCCTGGTGGCGCGCGAGCGCGAGGTGCTCTAGCGTGGCCGAGCGCGACCTGCTGAGCGAGGACGTACACCGGCTCGGCGACCTGCTCGGCGAGACGCTGGTCGAGCAGGAAGGCCGCGCGCTCTTCGAGCTGGTCGAGGAGGTGCGCGCGCTCGCCAAGGCGCACCGCGCCGGCGACGAGGCGGCGGGCGAGCGGCTGGTGCGGCGCATCGAAGGCCTGCCGCTGCGCGAGTCGCGCGGCGTGCTGAAGGCTTTCGCCTCCTACTTCAAGCTCGTGAACCTGGCCGAGGAGCGCGAGCGGGTGCGCGTGCTGCGGCGGCGCGAGCGCGAGGCGCACGCGAGGGGCGGCTCGGCGATCGAGACGATCGAGGCCGCGGTGGGCCAGCTGCGCGATGCGGGGGTGACGCCCGGCGAGCTCGCCGAGCTGCTCGAGCGGCTGCTGATCCAGCCGGTCTTCACGGCGCACCCGACCGAGGCCAAGCGGCGCACGATGCTGACCAAGCTCACGCGCATCGCGGACGCGCTCTCGGCGCTCGACCTCGAAACGCGGACGCCCGAGGAGGCGCGCGCGGCCGAGGAGACGCTGCGCGAGGAGCTCGTCTCGCTGTGGCAGACCGAGGAGACGCGCGCCTACCGCCCCGACGTGATGGACGAGGTGCGCGGCGGCCTCTACTACTTCGAGACGACGCTCTACGACCTGGCTCCCGAGGTGGCGGCCGCGCTCGAGCGCGCGGTCGCGCGCCACTACCCCGGGACGCGCGTGCCCGAGCGTTTCCTGCGCTTCGCGAGCTGGATCGGCGGCGACCGCGACGGCAACCCGAACATCACGGTCGCCGCGACCGAGGCGGCGCTGCGCGCGCATCACGAGCTGGCGCTGCGCCTGCTGCGGCGCGGCATCGAGCGCCTGCACGGGCACCTGAGCACCACCGAGCGCGTGGGCGTGGACGAGGCGCTCCTGCGCAGCATAGAGGCGGACGCGCTCGCGTTCCCAGACGAGGTCCGCCAGGTGGACGAGCGCTACAAGCACCAGCCCTACCGCCAGAAGCTGCGCTTCGTATACCGCAAGCTCGGCGCGACGCTCGAGGCGAGCCGGAGGCCGTGGCGGGCCGATCACGTCATGTCGCCGGGCACCTACCACGAGGCCGGGGAGCTCGTCGCCGACCTGCGGCTGCTGCAATCCAGCCTGCGCGCGAACCGCGGCGAGCGTCTCGCCGCGGGGCGCCTCGGGACCCTGGCGAGACAAGCCGAGATCTTCGGCTTCCACCTGGCGAGCCTCGACCTGCGCCAGGCGAGCGACCGGCACACGAGCGCCGTCGATGAGGTCTTCGGCCACTACGGGGTCGCCTCGGGGTACGCGGGCCTGGACGAGGACGGCCGCGCGCGCGTGCTCACGAGCGAAATCCTGGCCGGGCGGCCCTTCGCCCCGCACCGGCTCGACTTCAGCCCGGAGACAAACGAGACGCTCGAGCTCTTCCGGCTGGTGCGGCGCGCGCACGAGCGGCTGGGGCCGCTGTCGATCGAGAGCTACGTCGTCAGCATGACGCGCGGGCCGAGCGACCTCCTCGCGGTGCTGCTGATGGCGACGGACGCGGGCGTCTCCGACCGGCTCGACGTCGTGCCGCTGTTCGAGACCGTCGCCGACCTGCACAAAGCACCGGAGACACTCGAGCACCTGTTCGCGAACCCCGCGTACGCGCGCCACCTCGCGGCCCGCGGCGGGGCGCAGATGGTGATGCTGGGCTACAGCGACTCGAACAAGGACGGCGGCTACCTGACCGCCAACTGGGAGCTGCACCTGGCGCAGCGCGCGATCGCCGCGCTCTGCGCCCGCCACGGCGTGCGGCTCACTCTCTTCCACGGCCGCGGCGGCACGGTCGGCCGCGGCGGCGGCCCGACCAACCGCGCGATCCTGGCCCAGCCCCCCGAGTCCGTCGGCGGGCGTCTGCGCTTCACCGAGCAGGGCGAGTCGGTGACCAACCGCTACGCCGACAAGGCGCTCGCCAAGCGCCACCTCGAGCAGCTGGTCCACGCCGTGCTGGTGGCGGCGACGCGCCGCCGGTCCACGAGCCCCTCGCGCGGCGGCGCCTGGGAGCTCGCGCTCACCGAGCTCGCGCCGCTCGCGGAGCGGGCCTACCGCGGTCTGGTGCACGAGCGGGCGGAGCTCGTGCGCTACCTGCACGCCGCCACGCCGCTTCTCGAGATCGACCGCCTCAACATCGGCAGCCGCCCGTCGCGGCGCTCGCCCGCCGCCGGCCTCGGCGAGCTCCGGGCGATCCCGTGGGTGTTCGCCTGGACGCAGAGCCGCGTCGCCCTGCCCGGCTGGTACGGCCTCGGCAGCGCGATCCAGGGCTGGGCCGGCGACGACGCCGAGCGCTGGGTGCTGCTCGGGACCATGTACCGCGAGTGGACCTTCTTCAAGACGCTCGTCGACAACGCCCAGCTCGCGCTGCGGGGCGCCGACATGCTGATCGCGCGCGTCTACGCGACGCTCGCCGCCGAGCCCGACCGCGCGGTCGTGTTTCCGGAGATCGAGGCGGAGTACCGCCGCACCGAGGCGGCGCTCTGCCGCCTCACGGGCCAGAAAGACCTGCTCGACGAGGCCCCCTGGCTGAAGCGCTCGATCCGCGTGCGCAACCCCTACATCGACCCGATGAACTACGTGCAGGTGGCGCTCTTGCGACGGCTGCGAGGCAGCGTGGGCGAGGCCGAGGCCGAAGAGATCCACGACGCCGTTCGCCTGAGCGTCAACGGCGTCGCCGCCGGCCTGCGGGGAACGGGATGAGGAGGCCCAGCATGAAGAGGCTCGTGTTACTCACGGCGCTGGCGGTTGCGGCGCCTTTCCCGCTGCGAGCGGCCGACGGCCCCGCCGTCCCCACGCTCGCGATCGGAGCCCCGGCTCCCGACTTCGACCTGCCCGGCGCCGACGGCAAGCGCTACTCGCTCGCGAGCTTCGACGGCGCGAAGCTGCTCGTGCTCGTCTTCACGGCGAACCACTGTCCCACCGCGCAGGCCTACGAAGAGCGGCTGGAGCGGCTGCATGCCGAATACCGCGAGCGCGGCGTCGCGATCGTGCTCGTGTCGCCCAACGACCCGCTCGCGGTGCGTCTCGACGAGCAGGGCTACTCCGACCTGGGCGACTCGCTCGCGGACCTGGCGCAGCGCGCCCGCGACCGCGGTTGGAGCTGGCCGTATCTCTACGACGGCGAGACCCAGGCGATGGCGCGCGCCTACGGCCCGGTCGCGACACCGCACGTCTTCGTGCTCGACGCGGAGCGCAAGCTGCGCTTCGCCGGCCGCTTCGACGACAACGAGAACCCGGCGAAAACGAAGCTCCACGACACGCGCGACGCGATCGAGGCGCTCCTGGCCGGCCGCCCGGTGCCGGTCGCGACCACGAAGGTGTTCGGCTGCTCGATCAAGTGGGCGGACAAGCGCTCGTGGGTCGCGGAGGGGCGCGAGAAGTGGGCGCGCGAGCCGGTCACGCTGGAGACGATCGACGCCGCGGGAGTGAAGGCGCTCGGCCGCAACGCGGACGGCAAGAAGCTGCGGCTCGTGAACGTCTGGGCGACCTGGTGCGGGCCGTGCGTGATCGAGTTCCCCGACCTCGTCGACGTCAACCGCATCTACCGCGGCCGCGATTTCGAGGTGGTCACGCTCAACGCCGACGACGCCGCGCGGCGCGACAAGGCGCTCGAGTTCCTGAAGGAGCGCCAGGCCTCGACTCGAAACCTCGCCTTCGGCGCGGACGACCCCTACGCGCTCGTCGAGGCGCTCGACCCCAAATGGCCGGGCGCGCTGCCGCACACGATCCTGGTGGCGCCGGGCGGCGAGGTGATCTATCGCTCGGAGGGCGCCTTCGAGACGCTCGCGCTGCGCAAGGCGATCGTCGGCTGGCTGGGCCGCTACTACCACTCGACGCCCGGGGGCAAGTGAGCGGCGCCGGCTAGGCTGTCTTGTTCGGTGTGCGCGTTGACAGCTCGGACTTGGGTCGCCGGCAGTGCTCAGCCGGTCCGATACGCAGCCATTGCTTTGGGTCCGTAGTCGTGCTCGGCCAGGTAGGAATTGTGGCTTCGGCACATCAAGCGCAGGTTCTCGGGCGTGTGCCCGCCGCCCAGGCCGAAGGGGCGAAGGTGGTGGTACTCGAGCCTGTGGCGCTCCGGACAGCGACGACCCACTTCGTCGATGTAACGACAGCGCCCCCCGTCGCGCTGGTGGACCGCGCGCCGGATGGCCGCGGGAATGTGGCGCACATGCCCGCGAACCCCTGGCAACGGCAGGGTGGGCGAGCGGGTCTTTGGCGAAGCGTCGGGCCTCGAGTCGCTCGAGCTTCTCGGTCACGGCCCGCTCGATGACCGCGCCCAGGTCGCCGTCGGGAAGCTCGGAGCGCAGCAAGGCCTGGAGCCGCTCGAGCTTGTTTTTGAGCTGCGCGCTCGCGGTGAACTGCACCTTGTAGCGGGAGGGAGCGAGCGGCTCGACGACGCAGTGCGAGGAGCCCACTCCGCCCGGACGGAGTTCCGGCACTCCTGACGCCACGGCTCCGGCCGGCGAGACGAGTGGTGGCACGCCTTCCGCGCTGTGCAGCGACGCGCCGAGCATCGCCTGGTCGAGCTCAATTCGACTTGCCGGCACGCCGTCATGGACGACGCCTGCGGTAGCTCGGTCCTCGCCACGAGCAGAAAGGCGCGCCGGGGGCAGCGGCGGCTCCTGGCCCATGCCGCCTGGCAGCTTGCGCACGAGCGAGGGCACATCGGGCCGCGGAGAGATCTCGGCGATCAGCTCCTCGATCTGGCGCTTGGACAGGTGTTTGGCACGCTGCAGGAGGGGGTCGCGGTTCTCCCGCGTCAGATGCGGCGCCAGCTTGGCGATGCCGCTGAGGTGCAGGCGGCCGTCGGCGAGCATCGCGAGCAGGACGGGGTGCCTGCGCGCGGCGCGCGCAGCGGCGATCCGAAGGTAGGCTTCCGGCTCCGAGAGATGCAGGACGTGGATGCAGTAGCGGAACATCGACGGCGACGCAAAGCGCGCATAGAGGCGTCGCCGATCGACCTCACCGATGTGGGCGACGAGGTCCGCCTCGGTGCAACGCGCCCGCGTTCAGGGCCCAAGGCAAGCCAGCTCCCTGACCCCTTCGGGGACGAACTCCGTCCGGACGGAGTTCCCGTTCGGTTCGAGTCGACACGTCAGCCGACAGCGTCAACACCTACTCCAAACAGGACAGGCTAGGCGCGAAGCTTCAGCACCACCAGCATCGGCCAGCCCACGTATTTCTCGGCGCGCGGCAGGCGGGCCGCGAACGCGTCGTCGGGCGCCCGCTCGACGACTTCCTCGAGCGCGAATCCTCCGCGCACGGCCGCCATCACGAAGGCCCCGATCTGGTGAGGCACGCTGCCCGGAGCCACCTTCTCGCCCGAAACCGGATCGGTGAAGCGCGCGAATGCGCCGCGCAGGAACATCGCCGGGTGCATCGCCGAGACCACGGCGAGCCCGCCCGGCTTCAGGACACGCCGCGCCTCGCCGAAGACGAAGCGCAGGTCGTGCAGATGCTCGAGCACCAGGCCGCTCACCACGCGGTCGAAGGCCGCCGCGTCGAACGGCAGCGGCTCGTGCAGGTCGTGGACCTGGAAGCGAACAGCCGACGCTCCCGGCTTGCGCCGAGCCTCGCCCAGCATGCCCTCCGAGAAGTCGACCGCCGCGACGCTTGCGCCTTCCGCGGCCAGCCACAGCGCGTGGCGGCCGGTACCGCAGCCGATGTCGAGCACCGTGAGCCCGCGAACGTCGCCGAGCGTCTCTCGCACCACCGGCTCCTCGAGCGCGATGAGCGGGTTCATGTCGTGGTCGTAGACCTCGGACCAGCGGTCGTAGCCGCTGCGGATCGAGGCGGGGTTCGGTTTTTCGGGAGCAGTCATCAATGGACCCGGACAACGTAATCAACGAACCGGAAACGAGCGAAACGCAGCTTGGCTGAACTGCTGAACAGGCTCGGGGGGCTGAGCGCCCCCCGCGCCCCCGCTGTCATAGCCTGGGAATCGAGAAGCCGCCGTCGACCGGGATCACGGCGCCGGTCGAGTACGCGGCGTCGCCGCGCGCGAGCGCCGCCACCACCCGGCCCACGTCCTCCGGCTCGCCCCAGCGTCCCTGCGGCAGCAGGCCTTCGCCGATCCGCTTGTCGTAGGTCTCCGCGACCCCGGCCGTCATGTCGGTGCGGACGATGCCGGGTCGCACCTCGTAGACGGGGATCCCGTCGCCGGCGAGGCGCACGGCGAAGAGCCGCGCGGTCATCGCGAGCCCCGCCTTGCTCACGCAGTACTCGCCTCGGTTCGGAGACGCCGCCTCAGCCGAGACGGACGTCACGAACACGATCGCACCCTGGTAGCCGGGCTTCTGGTTCTGCTCGGTCATCCAGCGCGCCACGGCCTGGGTGAGGAAGTACGGCCCCTTGAGGTTGACGGCGATCAGGCGGTCGAAGCTCTCTTCCCCGGCCTCGAGCAGGTCGGCGCGCGCGGCCGGGGCGATGCCGGCGTTGTTCACCAACAGGTGCAGCCCGTCGAAGGCGGCGCGCAGGCCCGCCACGAGGCGGTCGCGATCGTCGCGCGACGCGACGTCGGCCCTGAAGTAGCGCACGTCGCCGCCTTTCGCGCGCAGCTCCTCGAGCACTCCAGCGACCTCGCCTTCCTCGCGCCGGCCGCAGAGAGCGAGGTCGAACTCCTCCGCCGCCAGCGCGCGCGCGACGCCCAGGCCGATCCCGCGCGTCCCGCCCGTCACGAGCGCGACACGCTTCACGCGGCGCCTCCCGGCCCGAAGAAGACGTAGTACGGAGCCCCCTGCGCCAGGCGTTGCACGTGGAGCGCCAGCTCGCGCAGGTGGTAGTCGCCCCACTGGCTCGACTCGCCGCACGGCACCTTCCGCCCCGGCGGCACGTAGTCCCAGCCGTTGGGGCGGTGATACACCGAGTGCAGGAGCAGACCCTGGTGGGCCGGGTCCTCGCTCAGGTAGGGCGCCGCCAGCAGCGTGCGAGCGGTCGTGAGGCCGGCCTGGATG
This sequence comes from Vicinamibacteria bacterium, assembly GCA_036559805.1. GTDB lineage: Bacteria > Acidobacteriota > Vicinamibacteria > Fen-336 > Fen-336 > DATBSL01. Next base: position 5,183 of record DATBSL010000174.1, on the reverse strand, counting down.
AGACGCCGGCCCCGCGCGGCGTCGCCGCGCTGCTCGACGAGCCGGCCGAGGCGCAGCAGGCCCTGCGCGGCGATGGCCGCGGCCGACGAGTCGACCGGCTCGAGGTCGTTGCCGGGATCCGCGGGCCGGTCACGGTGGCCCGGGAGCTGCGCGAGGCCTGGCGCGCCCGTGTCCCAGTAAGGCACGCCGTCCGAAGGCGTCGCGTCCAGGTAGTGCGCGGCGGTCGCGAGCGCGCTCTCCAGCATCTCGCGCTCGATCGCGGCCCTCCCGCCGTGGGGCTCGAGCTCGGCGTCCGCCACGCTCTCGAGGAACTCCAGCTCCTCGGCGAACCCCAGCAGCACCCACGCCTGCCCGCGCGTCCAGGTGGTGAACGGCGAATAGCCCTGCTGCGTCGAGGGGCAACGGTAGTTTCCGTCGACCACGTTGAACAGGCTCTCGTGCGCAACGCGGCCGCGCTCGTCCCAGCTGTCGCGCCCGGTCCCCATGTAGACCGCGAAGCGGCCCGTGGTCCGCGCGTGCTGCAGCAGCCGCTCCAGCAGCGAGATCGTGCGGTCGCCCTCCTCGAGCAGCGCCTGGCCGAGCCGGTGCGCGAGCGCGAGCGAGCGCAGCGAGCGCATCGTGTCGGCGAAGAGCGAGTGCGGGCCGTTGAAGGAGTAGATGTAGCCGCCGCCGTCCGCGGTGCGCGTGAAGCGGCGCGCCTGGACGGCACCGCTCGCCTTGAGCGCCAGCTCGCAGAGCTCGCGCTCGCGCGCCTCGGCCTGGTAGCGGCCCTCGAGCGCCAGCCGGCGCAGCGCGCCCCAGGTGCTGACGTTGTTGAAGCCGTGGTCGTGCACCCCCATGTGCGTCACGTGGGGCGCCATGCGCGCGTAGGTGCGCTCGCGCCCGAGCTCGAGGAACGAGCGCTCGCCGGTCGCGTCGAATTGCAGCAGCGCGGAGCCGAACTGGAAGCCCTGTGTCCAGTCGGTCCAGCCGCGCGCCGTGTAGCGGCCGCGCTCGGTGAAGACCGGCGATCCGGCCGCCGCGTTCCAGGCTTTCTCGAGCTCGAGGATCTTCCCTGCGGACAGCCCCCACATCCGCTCGATCGCCGGCAGCAGGTCCGCCGGCCGCAGCGCCTCGTCGACGCGGATCACCGCTTCTCCCCGCGGCCGGTTTCCGCCCACTTGGCGTAGCCTTCGTAGACCCGCAGCGTGAAGGGCAGCCTCACCGTCGCCGCGACGTCGCCCGCGAGGCGTTCGCAGATGTTTTCGACGGTGGGATAGTCCATGAAGTCGTTCCAGTGCCTGTGGTCGTAGGGCGCGAGCGCCGCCCGCAGCTGCGCCTTGAGGTCGGCGAAGTCGAGCAGCATCCCGCCGCTGGCGTCGCCCTCGACGGTCAGCTCGACGCGGTAGGTGTGGCCGTGGAGCTGCCCGCACTTGGGATGCTCGGGCAGAAGGTGAGCGCAGTCTATGTGGTCGGTGACGCCGAGCCGCATGGCCGCAAGAGCCTACTCTCAATCCGCGGGCGCTCAAACCGCGCTGGCCCCGGGCGCGCGCGTGGCGCGCAGCGCGTCGGGTGTCGGGTCCGTTCCGCGCAGCAGCGCGTCCGCGACCCAGCGCGCGGCGGCGAACGCCAGGCCGGGCGAGAGCCGTCCGAACCCGCAGGCCACGGCGAGCGGACGACCCGGCAGCAGCCCGACGAGCGGCAGCCCATCACGCGAGACCTCGACCGATTCCTCGAGGATCTCTGGCGGCGCGACGTCCGGGCCGCGATGTGTCGGCGCCAGCGCCAGCGGCAGCCGCGTGGCGAGCTCCCGGAGCGCCTGCGCGTCGCCGGGCGGGCGGGGTGCTATCTCGGCGAGCAGGAACTCGCCTCCGCCGGAGTGCCAGGCCATGCTCCCGTCGGCCGTGCGGACGGCCGTCGGCAGATTCGCACCCTCCAGGGGCGGAATCGACACGCGTGCGAGTGTCGCCAGCGCCACGAGCGGCGCGAGCTCCGGGACGAGCGCGGCCACTGGTCCGTCGCTGGCGACCACGGCGGCCGCGCCGGTCAGCGACCTCGTCTCCAGCTCGACGCGCACGCTCGACGCCTCCGGCCGCAGCCCGCGCAAGCGGCCCGTCGCAAATGCCACGCCCGCGTCGCCCACGGCGTCGCGGAGCGCCTCGTCGAGCGCGCTCACGTCGAGCTCGGCGTCGCCGGCGGCCCAGTAGCCCGCGGGAAACCCCGAGAGGTCGAAGCGCGTCTCGAGCATGAAGTGGTCGAGGAACTCTCCGGGGAAGCCGTCGTCGCGCAGCAGGTCCTCGCTCTCCTCGAGCTCTTCGGCCTGGCGCCGGTCGCGGGCCAGCAGGAAGCTGCCGCGCGCCTCGAAGCCGCACGGCCGCCCCGCCTGCTGCAGGAACGCCTTCGCGCGCAGGTGGTTCTCGCAGCCCGCGGCCCACACCACCTGGGCCGCCGGCCGCGAGATCGCGCGTGCGACGGCGGCGTACGGCCGGCCAGGGCCCTGGAGCATCAGGCCGAGCGGCGGCGGCGCGACGGCCGGGTCTTCGCGGGCCACGATCACGCGCGCACCGCGCCGCGCCAGCTCGAGCGCGGTCACGAGGGGCGGCAGGCCGGAGCCGGCGACCACGACGTCCGCCTCGTGCGTGGACCGCCGCAGGCCGGTGAGCCTCACGCGGACGCAGGCGCCGCGCGCACCGCGGCGGCGAGCGCGTCGTCGAGCGGCGAGAGGCCGCGGCCGAGCAGCGCGATGAGCGGGGCGGAGCCCGACACCTCGTCGCACAGGAGGCAGTCGAGCTCGTCGGGCCCCATGCCCTGGTAGCCCGCGGCGCTCCGCGCCTGCCGCTCGGCCTCCGCCACCTCGACCTCGCGCACGCGGAGCTGCACCGTGCGACCGAGCCGGCGCGCCACGGCCTCGAGCCGCTCGAGCAGCCGAACGTAGGCGATCGGCTCGGGCCCGACCAGATCGAAAGCCGTCGGGAACGAGCCTTTCGGCCGGGCGAGCGCCGCCAGCACCACCGCGGCCGCGTCGTGGACCGCGATCGGCTGCATGCGATAGGAGCCATCCCCTGGAAGCTCGACCTCGCCCGCCTCCATTGCGCGGAGCACCGAAGGCACGAAGCCGTCGCCCGGGCCCACGACGTAGGACGGCCGGAACACGACGGCGTCGAGGCCGGAGCCGAAGACGAGCCCCTCGGCGCAGAGCTTCGAGAGGAAGTAGCGGCTCGTGACGCGGCGCGACTGGCCGTAGCGGGCGACGCCCAGGCCGGAGAACGAGACGATGCGCTCGAGCCCCGCCGCGCGCGCGGCCACGACGAGGCGCGCGGTGAGGCCGACGTTGACGCTCTCGTACGTCTGGCCGCCACGCTCGGCTCCGATCTGTGCCAGGTGCACCAGCGCCTCGCAACCTTCGAGGACCTTCGCGAGCGCCCCTTCGTCGTCGGTCAGCTCGATCGGACGCCCGCCCGCGGCCCGGACGGAGTCGGCGGCGCGGGCCGAGCGCACGAGCCCGGCGACGTCGAGCCCGGCGCCGGTCGCCGCGCGCACCAGGTGCCGACCGATGAAGCCGCTCGCCCCGGCGACGACGAGACGCGTCATGGACTGGGCACGGCCGGAACCGGACGCAGCGCGCGCCCCGGCGTAGCGCCGGTGTGGACCGCGTCGCGCAGCACCGGGACGCCGTTCACCAGCACGTGCCGCACGCCGACCGCGAGCTGGTGCGGGGCCTCGAAGGTGGCGCGGTCGGCGATCTCGGCGGGGTCGAACACGACGACGTCGGCGAAGTGGCCGGGCGCGAGCCGGCCGCGCCGGTCGAGCCCGAGGTTCTCGGCAGGCAGCGCGGAGAGCCGCCGCACCGCTTCCTCGAGCGGGACGAGCCGCTCGTCGCGCACGTAGCGGCCGAGCAGGCGTGCGAAGTTCCCGTACGCGCGCGGGTGGGTGGAGGACTTCAGGAACGCCCCCTCGGGAGCGATCGAGCCGGCATCCGACCCGAACGACACCCAGGGCAGGCGGATCTGCCGCTTCACGTTCTCCTCGGACATCAGGAAGAAAACGACGCCAACCCGCGTCCCGTCCTCGAGCACCAGGTCGAGGATCGTGTCCTCGGGGCTGCGGCCGCGCGCCGCCGCCACCTCCGCGAGCGTGCGCCCGGTGAGCGGCTTCAGCGCCGCGTTGCGGAACGCCACGAGCTTCAGCCGCTCGGGCGAGCCGGCCAGCAGGCACAGGTTCTCCCAGCCCAGTCCCGGCGTGCGCATCTCCTTGAGGATGCGCGCGCGCGTCTCGCCGTCGCGGATGCGCTCGAAGGTCTTGGGCCAGCCTCCGTCGCGGCTCCAGGGCGGCAGGCACGCGTCGAATCCCGAGGCGCCCGCGGTGTACGTGTACATGTCGGCGGTGAGCCGCACGCCGTCGCGGCGCGCCGCCTCGACCTTCTCGATCACCGCCCCGAGCTTCGGCCAGTTCGGCTCGCCGGCCGCCTTCAGGTGGTAGATCTCGGCTGGCAGGCCAGCCTCGCGGGCGATCCGGATCGTCTCGTCGACGGCCTCGAGCAGCCGGTCGCCCTCGCTGCGCATGTGCGTGATGTAGCGGCCGCCGTGGCGCGCGGCGACGCGCGCCAGCTCGATCAGCTCCTCGGTCGAGTGGAACGCGTCGGGCGCGTAGATCAGCGACGAGCCGATGCCGAGCGCTCCTTGCTCCATCTCGCCGCGGACGAGCTGGCGCATCGCCTCGAGCTGCGCGGGCGACGGGCGCCCGTCCCCGAGGCCCATCACGTGCTCGCGGATCGTGCCTGTGCCGACGAAAGAGGCCACGTTGGGTGCTATGCCGCGCCGCTCGAGGTGCGCCAGGTACTCGGCGAGCGTCGTCCACTCGATCTCGAAGCGCAGGTCGTCCTGCATCGCGCGGCGCCGCTGCTTCATCTCCGCGTTCCAGGGCCCGTACGACTGGCCCTCGCCGAAGATCTCGGTCGTGACGCCCTGGCGGATGTCGCTCGCGGAGCGCGGGTCGACGAGCAGGTCGTCGGTGGCCCACGACAGCATGTTGACGAAGCCGGGCGCGACCGCGAGCCCGCTCGCGTCGATCACGTCGCGCGCGCTCGCCGCCTGAAGCTCGCCGATCGCCGCGATGCGGTCGCCGCGCAGGCACAGGTCGGCCTGGTACGCGGGCCCGCCCGAGCCGTCGTAGAGCGTGCCGCCCCGGACGACGACGTCGCACGC
>DATBSL010000173.1:0-5569 GCA_036559805.1 Vicinamibacteria bacterium | reverse complement strand
CCGCTGCATCAACGCGCGCCAGTCGTCGCGCGCGGATCGCTGCGCGATTGCGCCGCGCGTGGCGCGCGCAGGTGCGTGACACGGGGCTTCACGCGAGCGCCGCTTGGCGCGCGCAAAGTCGCTCCTGAAAGTTGTCAAGGGATGGCTGAAAAAAGTCGCACGCGCATGGGACCCGCGAACCAATGAGGAGCAAGCAGCGCTGCTCAAACAGCTCACTCGCGAGACGACCTTCCTTGCGAACGAATCCGCCAGCCCGCGAAATCTGCCTAGCCCGAGCCTTCCATGCGTCCGGCCTTCCGATCCTCCCCAGCGTCCGATCCTCCCCAGCGTCTGAACTCCCCAGCACGCGACTCTTGACGAGCGACGAAACGTCACACCCACCGCAAACCCCATTGGCCTACCCAATGCTCTTCGGTCTCGGCTTCGCCGTATTCGGCGGGACCGTGTCCTTTCCAGGTAGGAGGATTCCGTCCCCCCAGGCCCCCTCCGTGCCGGTGGGCGGTGGTCAGATTCGGCTGGTGCGGTCAGCGCGCCTGTGAGGCTGCTGGCCCTCGATCCGGTTCCCCGAGCCATTTGACCTGTTGCCGCGATCCTCGCCGAGATCCGGATTTCGAGGGCTGTGGCTCGGGGGGACCCGAGTTCCGTCGACTCTGGCTCGTGGTCCTGCCCGTTGCCTGACGCTTGCGCTTGCCTTTATACTGTTACGCTGCTGTAGTTGTCCCGTAAGTTGCCACCGGCCAAGGAGATGAAGTCATCGCGCTGCCCGCGATCCCCCCGCAGACGCCAGAGACGAAGGCGAGCATCGTAGCGCGCGGGTCGCACAAGACGCGGCGCAGGCGCAGCCTGCCCGATCGCGTGGCGCGTGCGCGCGAGGCAGTTCGGCTCGAGGCTCGGCTCTTCAGGCGCCTCTTCGCCTACACCCGTCCCTATCGCGGGCGGCTCGCCGCCTCCTGGGTCGCGACGCTCGGCTATGCGACCGCCGGCGCGCTCATCGTTTCGCAGGTCAAGCCGATCTTCGACGAGGCGCTCATCCAGGGCGTCAACGTCGGGCGGCTGTCGCTCACGATCCTGGCGCTCTACGTGATGAAGGGCGCCTCGGCGTACCTCTCGACGACGCTCGTGGCGGACGCGGGGCAGCGCGCCGTCGCCGACCTGCGCAACGCGCTCTACGAGCACATCCTGAGGCAGTCGTTCGCGTTCCTGGGCCGCAGCACCACCGGCTCGCTGATGAGCCACCTGACGACCGACGTCGAGAAGATCCAGGCGGCGGTTTCGGAGCTCGCGGGCGACCTGCTCAAGGAGGGCCTCACGATCCTGGGGCTGCTGGCGGTGCTCTTCTACATGGACTGGCGGCTCGCGATCCTGTCCCTCGTGGGCATGCCGCTCGCGCTCGTCCCGCTGCTGCGGCTCGGGCAGCGGCTGCGCGCCTCGAACGAGACGTCGCTGCGCCGCTGGAGAGACATCTCCGAGATCCTGCAGGAGACGATCTCGGGCTTCCGCGTGGTGAAGGCGTTCGGCATGGAAGGCTTCGAGATGCGCCGCTTCGGGCGCGCGGGCTCGCGGCTGCTGGCCGTGAACATGCGGATCACGCGCACCACCGCGATCCTGCCGCCGCTGATGGAGGGCGTCGGCGGCCTCGCGCTGATCGGCGCGCTCTTCTACGGCAGCATCTCGATCCGCGGCGGCCACCTCACGACCGGGGCCTTCGTCGCGTTCCTGACGGCGCTCTTCGCGATGTACACGCCGGTGAAGCGGCTCTCGCGCGTGAACGCCACGCTGCAGGCGGCGCTCGCGGCCGGCGAGCGGGTGCTCGGCGTGCTCGACCGCCACGACGAGGTGATCGAGGTGGCCGACGCCGTCGAGCTGCCGCGCATGCGCAGCGGGATCGAGTACCGATGCGTCGGCTTCGGCTACGCGGACGCGCACGGCGAGGTGCTGCGCAACGTGAGCTTCAGCGCCCGGCCCGGCGAGGTGGTCGCGATCGTGGGCACGAGCGGCTCGGGCAAGACGACGCTCGTGAACCTGCTGCCGCGCTTCTACGACGTGACCGAGGGCGCGATCCTGATCGACGGCGTGGACGTGCGCCAAGCGACGCTCACGAGCCTGCGCGCGCAGGTCGGGCTCGTGACGCAGGAGACCGTGCTGTTCAACGACACCGTGCGCGCCAACATCGCCTACGGGATGGACGACGTGGACGAGGCGCGCGTCGAGACGGCGGCGCGCGCGGCCTTCGCCCACGACTTCATCCTCGACCTGCCGCGACGCTACGACACCGTGATCGGCGAGCGCGGCAGCCGGCTCTCGGGCGGCCAGAAGCAGCGCATCGCGATCGCGCGCGCGATCCTGAAGGACCCGCCGATCCTGATCCTCGACGAGGCCACCTCGGCGCTCGACGCCGAGTCTGAGCGGCTGGTGCAGGGTGCCCTCGCCAACCTGATGCGCGGCCGTACGACGCTCGTGATCGCGCACCGCCTGACCACCGTCCGCGACGCCGACCGGATCGTGGTGCTCGAGGGCGGCGAGGTGCGCGAGGAAGGCCGCCACGACGAGCTGCTGCGCCAGCCGGGCGGGCTCTACAGCCGGCTCCACGACCTGCAGTTCGCGCCGGAGAGCCAGGCCGTATGATCCGCTCGATGACGGGCTTCGGCACGGCCGCGCTCGAGGAGGAGTCGCTGCGCGCGAGCGTCAGCGTGCGCGCGCTCAACCACCGCTTCCTGGACCTCACGCTGCACCTGCCGACGCGGCTGCAGGCGCTCGAGGCGGACGCGCGCGAGCGCGTGAAGGCGGCGGTCGGGCGCGGGCGGATCGAGGTCTCGCTGCAGGCGGCGCTGCCGCACGCCGGGACGGACGCCGTGGTCGCGTCGCGGCCGCTGGTCGCGTCGCTCGTGCGCACGCTGCGCGACATGCAGAACGAGTTCGGCCTCGACGGCGGCGTGTCGGTCGCCGACCTGGTGCGCTTCCCGGGAGCGCTCGAGCGCATCGAGGCGCCCGCGCCCCTCGACGACGGAATCCGGCAGGCCCTCGCCGGCCTGCTCGACCGGGCGCTCGAGGCGCTCGAGCGGGCGCGCCGCGCCGAGGGCGAGCGGCTGCGCAGCGAGCTCGAGCGGGCCCTCGTGGCGATCGAAGCCGCCTCGGCGCGGCTCGAAGCGCGCTGGGCCGCAACACGCGAGCCGCGGACGCTGGCGCTGCTCGAGCGCACGCGCGCGCTCGTCGCGGAGCTCGGGCTCGAGGACGCGCGGCTCTACCAGGAGGCCGTGCGCGCCGTGGAGCGCCACGACGTGAGCGAGGAGCTGCAGCGGCTGCGCAGCCACGTGGCGGCGGCACGCGACCTGATCGGGGGCGACGGCAGCCCCGCAGGCAAGCAGCTCGACTTCCTGGCGCAGGAGCTGATGCGCGAGGCCAACACGGTCGGAAGCAAGGCCCAGGACGCGGAGGCGATCCGCGAGGTGGTCGGGCTCAAGGCCGAGATCGAGCGCTTTCGCGAGCAGGTGCAGAACGTTGAGTGAGCGCGAGCCGGTGGTGGTGGTGGTATCGGCTCCCTCGGGAGCCGGCAAGAGCACCGTCGTGGAGCGCGTGCTGAGCGAGGTGCCCGGGCTGCGCTTCTCGGTGTCGCACACCACGCGGCCGCCGCGCGGCGGCGAGAAAGACGGCGTCAACTACCATTTCGTGGACCGCGCCGCCTTCGAGCGGCTGCGCGACGGGGGCAAGCTGCTCGAGTGGGCCGAGGTGCACGGAAACCTCTACGGCACCGGTCTCGCGGAGCTCGAGCGGGCTCGGGCCGACGGCAACGACATCCTGCTCGACCTCGACGTGCAGGGCGCCGAGCAGGTGCGCGCCAAGATTCCCGACGCGGTCACGGTGTTCATCCTGCCGCCCTCGTACCCCGCGCTCGAGAAGCGCTTGCGCGGCCGCGGCGAGGACGACGAGGCCACGATCAGGCGGCGCCTCGCCGCCGCGGGCAGCGAGATCGACGCCTTCGAGAAGTTCGACTATGCGATCGTGAACGAAGAGATCGACGAGTGCGTGCTCGCGCTCAAGAGCATCGTCCGCGCGGCGCGCTGCCTGGTGCCCGCGGTCGCGCCGCGCGCGCGGGAGATCGAGAAGACTTTCGAGACGACAAAGGAGACGAAGACGGCATGAGCCAGGTAATTCTTCCCAAGGACGTGGATTCGAAGTTCCGCTTCATCACGGTGGCGGCGCAGCGCGCCAAGCAGCTGCAGGCCGGCGCCAAGCCGCGCGTCGAGACGCGCAGCCGCAAGCCGACGCGCATTGCGGTCGAGGAGACGCTCGCCGAGGCGGTGTCGTGGGAGGTGCTCGACAAGCTTCCCGGCACCGAAGGCGCCACGCCCGCTCCCGAGGAGTAGGCGCCCGTGCCGGTGGTGGTGCTCGGCGTCACGGGCTGCATCGGGGCCTACAAGGCCTGCGAGGTGCTGCGCGAGCTGCAGAAGCACGACGTGGACGTCCACGTCGTGATGACGCAGGCCGCGAAGCAGTTCGTCAGCCCGATGACGTTCGAGGCGCTCTCGCGCCACGCGGTCTTCCACGACCAGTGGGCGCTCGGCGAGAACGGAGAGATCCGCCACATCTCGCTCGCCGACGACGCGGACCTGCTGCTCGTGGCCCCGGCCACCGCCAACTGCCTCGGCAAGTTCGCGCGCGGGATCGCCGACGACGCGCTCAGCACGCTCTACCTCGCGACGCGCGCGCCGGTGCTGGTGGCGCCGGCGATGAACGTCAACATGTTCGAGCACCCCGCCGTGCAGGAGAACCTCGCCACGCTGCGCGGCCGGGGCGTGGGCGTCGTAGAGCCGGGCGAGGGGTATCTCGCCTGCGGCTGGCTCGGCAAGGGCCGGCTCGCCGAGGTGGAGACGATCGTCGAGGCGGCGCTTCTGCGGCTCGCGCGCTCGCGCGACCTCGCGGGCCAGACGGTCCTTGTCACCGCCGGCCCCACGATCGAGGACCTCGACCCGGTGCGCTACGTCTCGAACCGCTCCTCGGGCGCCATGGGCTACCGGGTGGCCGAGGCGGCACGCGACAGGGGCGCCCGCGTCGTGCTGGTCTCGGGTCCGACCGCGCTGCCCGAGCCGCAGGGCGTCACGTTCGTCGCGGTGCGCTCCGCCGACGAGATGCAGCGTGCGGTGGCGGCCCACGCCGGCTCGGCGAGCGTCGTCGTGGCCGCGGCGGCGGTGAGCGACTACCGCCCCGCGCAGGCGAGCCCGGCGAAGCTCAAGAAGACCGAGGGACCGCTGCGGCTCGAGCTCGTGCGCACGCCCGACATCCTCAAAGGACTGGGCGAGACCAAGGGGACGAGGCTTTTGGTCGGCTTCGCCGCCGAGACCGAGGACGTGGTCGCCAACGCGCGGCGCAAGCTCGAGACGAAGAACCTGGACCTGATCGTTGCGAACGACGTCACGGCCCCGGGTGCGGGCTTCGGCGGCTCCACGAACGCCGTGGTGCTGCTGCGGCGCGACGGGAAGCGCACCGACGTGCCGCTCGCGTCGAAGCGCGAGGTGGCGGAGCGCATCCTCGACGAGGTGATCGCGCTGCGCACGGGCGCGCGCGTGCCGAC
>DATBSL010000172.1:0-12448 GCA_036559805.1 Vicinamibacteria bacterium | reverse complement strand
GTCGCGTCGAAGTAGGCCATCGCCGCGAGCACGATCAGCAGGTTGGCGGCGAGCGCCACGACGGCGTTCAGACCCGAGAGCCGGTAATAGAAGAGCATGAAGATCGTGATGAAGGCCATCGCCGCGATCGAGGCCCGGACGCCGTCGCGGATCGAGTCGCGCCCGAGCGAGGCGCCGACCGTGAGCTCCTGCAGGTACTTGAGCGAGGCGGGCAGGGCGCCCGCCTTGAGGATCTTCGAGAGCTCGTCCGCCTCCTGGGTCGTGAAGCGGCCGGTGATGCGGTTGTCGGCCCCGAGCTTGGCCTGGATCACCGGCGCCGAGTAGACGGTGCCGTCGAGCACGATCGCGAGCTGCCGGTTGATGTTGCGGCCGGTTTCGCGCGCGAACTTGTCGGTCGCCGTGGCGGTGAGCGAGAAGTTGATCTGCGGCCGGTTGTTCTCGTCCACCCCGACGCGGGCCGTCTTTAGGTCGCGTCCGGTGATCAGGCCCTCCTTGCGCAGCATGTAGTAGACGGGCTCGCCCGGCGTGTCGCCGGGGCCCGAGACCACTTCCATGTTGTCCGGCACGCGGCCACCCGTGCCGGAGAGCAGCGTCTCGCGCGTCGCGGCCGACGTCTCGACGAGCTTGAGCGAGAGCTGGGCGGTCGTCTTGATCATGCGCTTGGCCTGCTCGACGTCGCTCACGCCGGGCAGCTGTATCAGGATCTGGTCGCCACGGGCCCCCTGGGCCGCGATCACGGGCTCGGCGACGCCCAGCGCGTTGACGCGGCGCTCGAGCGTGCGGATCATCTCTTGCACCGTCTGGTCCTTGAGCTGGCGCTGGTAGAGATCGGTCATCTCCACCTTGAAGCCGCCCTCCGCCGCATCGCGCACTTCCCAGCCGCTGCGGAAGAAGTCGCGCAGCAGGTCGCGCATGTCCTTGACGCGCGCGGGCTCGGTGCCCTCGACGCTGAACGAGGTCGGCGAGAGGCGCGCCACGGATCCGAGCTGGATGCCCTTGCGCGTCGCCTGGTCGCGCGCGGTGGTGACGGCGTCGTCGACCGTGGCGTTGAGCGCGTCCTCGACGACGACCTGCAGCACCAGGTGCAGGCCGCCCTTCAGGTCGAGCCCGAGATGGATCTTGCCGGGGGCGCCCTCGCGATCGTAGGGCGGCCAGACGGCCACCACGCACGCGAGCAGGAAGGCGCCGTAGCCGATCGCCTTCACGCGCAGCTCCTGGCGCATGAAGGCGTAGACGAGGCCGGCGAGGGCTGCCGTCAGCAGCAGCCAGAGCGTGATCGGGTTCTGAAGGGCGGGAGGCATCACTTCTCCGTCTTATCGGTCCCGGGCGCCTGCAGTCCGGCCACGGCGCTCTTCAGGACCTTGATCCTGGTCTTGTCGTCGATTCGCACGAGGAAGGCGTCGTCCTCGGCTCCCACGATGGTGCCGAAGATTCCCGAGCTCAGCACCACGCGGTCCCCGGTCTTCATCTCCTTCACGAGCTGCTCCAGCTTTCGCTGCTTGCGCCGCATCGGCAGGATCAGCACGAAGTAGAAGATGGCGAAGATGAGCCCCATCATCACGAGGCTCGCGAGGGGATGCGGCTCGCCGGGGCGGGCGGGGCCGGTGAGCGCCAGCAGGATTGGTGTCTCGGCCATGCGTGTCTCTCGCTTCCGGTCGCGCGAAAGGCTCGTCCCGGTGTTACTTCTCTCGCTTCAAGGGTCTAGGGCGGGTGATCACGTGGACCGTCGCGCTACGACCCGTCCTCGGCGGTCTCGAGGCGGCGCAGGGTCTCTCCGCGCCAGCTTTCGAACCGGCCCAAAAGGATACTCTGCCGCATCGCCCCCATCATGTCAAGGTAGTAGAACAGGTTGTGGATCGTCATCAGCGTCGCGGCGCTCATCTCCTTCGCGAGATGCAGGTGACGGAGGTAGGCGCGGCTCACGCTGCGGCAGGTGGGGCAGCGGCAGTCGGGATCGGGCGGCTGCGGATCGTCGCGGTAGCGGGCGTTCCGGATCGACATCCGGCCGCGGCTCGTGAAGAGCTGGCCGTTTCGGGCGTTGCGCGTGGGCAGCACGCAATCGAACATGTCGACGCCGCGCGCGACGCCCTCGATCAGGTCCTCGGGCGTCCCGACTCCCATCAGGTAGCGCGGGCGCTCCGCCGGCAGGATGCCCTCGAGGTGCTCGAGCACGCGGTCGCGTCCCGGCTTCGGCTCGCCCACCGACAGGCCGCCGATCGCGTAGCCCGGGAACCCGATCGCGATGAGCGCGCGCGCGCTCGCTTCGCGCAGGTCGAGGTGGACGCCGCCCTGCACGATGCCGAACAGCCACTGGTCGGATCGCGTGTGCGCGGACCGGCTGCGCTCCGCCCAGCGCGTGGTGCGCTCGGTGGCTTCCTGCACCACCTCGCGCGGGGAGTCGCCCGGCGGGCACTCGTCGAAGGCCATCGCGATGTCGGCTCCCAGGTTCTGCTGGATCTCGATCGAGCGCTCGGGAGACAGGAAGTGCGGGCTGCCGTCGACGTGGCTCCGGAAGCGCACGCCGTCCTCGTCCAGCCGCCGCAGCGCCGTTAGCGAGAACACCTGGTAGCCCCCGCTGTCCGTCAGGAACGGCCCCTTCCAGCCGGTGAAGCCCGTGAGGCCGCCGAGGCTCGCGACCAGCGCGTCGCCGGGGCGCAGCATCAGGTGGTAGGTGTTGGCGAGCAGGACCTGCGCACCGATCTCCACGAGGTCGCGGTGCAGCACCGCCTTCACCGCACCCGCGGTTCCCACCGGCATGAAGACCGGCGTCTGCACCGCGCCGTGCGGCGTCTGCAGGCGCCCGGCGCGCGCGCGGCCGTCGCGCGCCTCGAGCGTGAAGGCGAAGCCGGACATGGGAGAGCGAGTATAGACTTTGGCTCCGTGGACTCCCGGTTGAAGGTGGCGCTCCTTTTCGGGGGCCGCTCGGGCGAGCACGAGGTGAGTCTTCGCTCCGCGGCTTCGGTGGCCGAGGGCCTCGCGGCGCGCCACGACGTGCTGCCGATCCTGATCGGGAAGGCGGGCGGCTGGCTGCTGCAGCAGGGCCCGCCGCAGCCGAGCGGCGGGACCCCCGTGTTCCTGGCGGCGTCGCCAGAGGATGCCGGCAGGATCCGTCGGCTCTCGGACGCGAGCGAGCTGGCTCGACCCGACGTCTACTTTCCCGTGCTGCACGGAACCTACGGCGAGGACGGCACGGTGCAGGGGCTGTTCGAGCTCGCGGGCGTCGCGTACGTGGGGGCCGGCGTCGCCGCGTCGGCCGCAGCCATGGACAAGGCGATCATGAAGTCGCTCTTCGCGCAGGCCGGGCTGCCGCAGGTGGAGCACCGCGTGCTCACGCGTCGCGACGCAAGCGACGAGGGGCGCCTGCTGGACGAGCTCGGGCTGCCGCTGTTCGTGAAGCCCGCGAACCTGGGCTCGAGCGTCGCGGTGAGCAAGGTGAAGACGCGCGAGGCGCTCGAGCCGGCGCTCAGCCTCGCCTTCTCCTACGACCGCAAGGTGGTGGTGGAGCGCGGTCACGACGTGCGCGAGATCGAGGTCTCGGTCCTCGGCAACGACGACGCGCGCGCATCGCTGCCCGGCGAGATCGTGCCCGACAGCGAGTTCTACGACTACCGCTCGAAGTACGCAGCCGAGAGCCGGACCGAGCTCCACATCCCCGCGCGCATCGACGCGTCGCTCACGCGGGAGGTTCAGGAGCTCGCGCTCGCCGCGTTTCGCGCCGTCGACGCCGCCGGCTACGCTCGCGTCGACTGCTTCCTCGAGCGCGCAAGCGGACGGCTGCTGCTGAACGAGATCAACACCATTCCCGGCTTCACCTCGATCAGCATGTACCCGAAGCTGTGGCACGCGAGCGGGCTCGCGTACGAGGAGCTGCTCGCGCGGCTCATAGCGCTCGGCGTCGAGCGGCAGCGCGCGCGGGCGCGCCTGCGCACGCAGTACGACGGCTGAGCCGCCCGCGCGCGCTCCGCAGAGGGCGCGCCCGCCATGCCCGCGTCCGTTGAGTATTCAAAATAGTATATAAACACCGACGTGGACGCCGTGCCTCCCACATTTTCGTCGGCTGGGCCGGAACACCCGAACAGACAGCGGCTTCGCGAGATTGGCACGCGGTAACAGGCTCCAGGAGCCTCTTCTGGCGATTTCCACACTGTCGTGCACAGCCTAACCTGCTCCACGCGTGGAGCATCGGCGGTGCTGCGGCTCAAAAATTTCCTTGACAAGGCTGGGAGGCGTTCCTACCCTACCGCTAGTATGCGTGGCTCGATGAGACCCGACAGGTGGGCAACGGGCCGCGCCCGTCCATCCCTGGACTGAAAGGGGGGATTAACCTAATGCCGGCGAAGAAGAAGGCTGCCAAGAAGAAGGCTTCGAAGAAGAAGAAGTAAGAGCCCCGGGGACGTTGGGGGGGTCGAGAGTCAATCTCGCCCCCCACTTTTTTGTATGGGGGGCGCTAGATCGCGCCCCCCAGCCCGTTATGGGACGCCGAGGACGTGGGACTCGATGGCGTGGGCGACGCCGTCCTCGTCGTTGGTCGGGAGCAGTGGCAGGCCGAGCTCCCGCAGCTCCGGCGGGGCGTTGCCCATCAGCAGGCCGCGGCCGGCCTGCTCCAGCATCGTGCGGTCGTTCCAGTTGTCGCCGATCGCGAGCGTCTCGCCGGCCGCGATGCCCCAGCGCTCCTGCAGGAAGGCGAGCGCCTCCGCCTTGCCGACGCTCGGATCGAGCACGTCCACGAGCGCGAAGCCGGTCGCGGGATAGACCGTGCGCTCGAGCCGCGCCGTCGTCGCGAGCGTCGCCTGAAGCGCCGCGAAGAGGCCCTCCATCTCCGGGACGGCTCCGCCGAACATCACCTGGATCGGCTCCTCGCGCGGGAGCGCTTCGAGCAGGTCCGCGACCCTGCGCAGCCCGTCGGCTCCACGCTCCAGGTAGTAGCCGACGAGGCCCACGGGACGCGCGCTCGCCTCCACGATCAGCCATCCCTCGCCGCGGATCCCGCAATGGACGATCGGCTCGAGGCCGCGCGCCCGGCCCTCGCGGATCGCGCGCGCGGCCACCTCGCGCGCGAGCGGGCGGCAGCGCACGATCTCGCCGTCCTCCACGACCAGAGCGCCGTTGTGCACGACGAGCGGCAGCCCCGCGGCCAGCTCCGCGGCCACCTGCCGCGCCGAGGGGTGGCGCCGCCCGGTCACCAGCACGACGCGCACGCCGCGCTCGCGCGCGCGGGCGACCGCCTCGCGCGTGCGGGGCGAGAGCGTGCGGTCGCTGCGCAGGAGCGTGCCGTCGATGTCGAGTGCCACGAGCCTGACGCGCGGCGGAGCCACGCGGGCTACTCCCCCGTCCAGACCGTGACGCGCTCGATCGCGTCGCCCGGGCGGATCCGCTCCACCACGTCCATCCCGGCCACCACCTGGCCGAAGTTCGTGTAGCCGCCGTCGAGGTGCGGCTGCGGCTGGAGCGTGATGAAGAACTGGCTGCCGCCGGTGTCCTTGCCCGAGAGCGCCATGCCCACGGCGCCGCGGCCGTAGGGCCGGCGCGTGACCTCGCAGCGCAGCGCGTAGCCGGGGCCGCCGTTGCCGTCGCCGCGCGGGTCGCCTCCCTGCACGACGAAGCCCGGCTCGACACGGTGGAAAAGGAGCCCGTCGAAGAAGCCGCGGCGCGCGAGCGCCACGAAGGAGGCCGTGGTGAGCGGCGCCTCGACCACGTCGAGGTGGATCTCGATAGTGCCGTGGCGCGTCTTCAGGAAGGCGCGCGGCGTGTAGAGCGGAATCCGCGGCCGCGGCTGGTACGGCGCGACGGCGGCCCGATAGTCGAGCGGCGCGCGCAGCACCTGCTGCGGACCCGGCTCGATCGCCTCGCCGCCCATCTCGCGCAGCAGAGTGGCTGCCCGGGCGCGCACCGCGCGCGAGGGATCGCCCCGGGCCACCTCCGCGAGCCCGCCCTTTGCCGCCTCGTCCTTCTGCGCGGCGAGCGCCACCACCGCGGCGACACGGCCCTCGAGCTCACCCTCGCCGTCGCCGAGCCCCCGCCGCCACGCACCCAGGAGCGGCTCGGAGAGCGCGGCGGGCGAGAGCCGCGTGACGGCCTCGGCCGCCGCCACGCGCACGCCCAGGTCGGCGTGCTCGAGATGCCGCCGCAGCGTGTCGAGCGCGTCCTTGCCGCGCGCCTCGGCGAGCGCGGCGAGCACGGCGGCGACCACGCGCGGGTCCTCGTCGCGCAGCATCGCGTGCAGGAGCCGCACGTCCATCTCGTCGCCGCCGCGGCCAAGCGCGTCGGCGAGGCCGGCGCGGACCCGGAAGTCGCCGTCGGGATCCATGCCCGAGAGCACGAGCGCGAAGTCCTCGCGGTCGTTCGCCGCCAGCGCCTGTAGCGCCGCGGCGCGGATCCAGGGGTCGCGCGAGCCGGTTTGCGCCACCAGCCGCTCGCCCAGGGCGCGCTCGGGCGGCAGCCGCGCGAGCGTGCGCAGCGCCTCGCGCCGCACCACGTCGCTCGCGGCGTCGAGCGCCGCCACGGCCGGCTCGCGGCCGCGCGGGTCGGAGATCGCGGCGAGCGCGCGCAGCGCGTGCATCGCGACGATCTCGTCCGGATCGCGCGCGAGCGGCAGCAGCAGCTCGAGCGCCGAGGCGTCCTTGAGCGCCCCCAGGCCGCGCGCGGCGAGCGCGCGCTGCAGGGGCTCGTCGGAGCGCGCGGCCGCGACCAGCACCGGCCTGAGCTCGGGGCTCTCGAGCCGCATCGCGACCCAGGTGGCCGCCCACCAGTCGAAGCGCGGCCGCGAGCCGTCGAGGAGTGCCAGCTGCGCCGCCTCGGCGTGCTTGAGCCGCGCGATCGCGAAGAGCGCCAAGCGCTGCTCGCCCCACTGGGCGCTCGCGTCGCCCGGGTCGTCGCCGCGCACGGTCATGCGGTCGATCGTCTTGGGCAACGACTCCACCACCAGCCGCGCGATCGGCAGCCCGGCGCTCGCGTCGCCGATCGCCCCGAGCGCCTCGGCCGCGCGGCCGCGCACCTGGCCGTCCGAGTCCTTGAGCGACGCGAGCAGCCGCTCGACCGCGAGCGGGCTCTTGGCGAGGCCCAGCGCGAAGGCGGCCATCCGCCGCACCTCGACCTCCTGGTCGTTCATCAGCTCGACGAGCGGAGGGACGAGCTCCGGCGCCGCGACGCGCCCGGCGGCGAGCGCGGCGCGCCGCCTGATTCCGCGGTCCGGGTCGCGCAGCCGCTGCGCGAGCTCGTCGCCGCCCGTGGCGCGCTGGTCCTCGAGCTCGACGAGGCGCGCCAGCACGTCGATGCGCGCCGGGGGCGGTGGCGCCTTTGGCTTCTTCGCGGCCGAGACCGAAGCGGACCCCGCGGCCGTGAGGAGGAGCGCGGCCGTGGCGAGGCCGCGCGCGCGGAAAGCTCGTGCACGCATGGTCCCCGCGATTATATCGGCGCGTGCCGAGCGGCCCGCTCTGCGAGGCTCCCGATCACGCGATCGCGAGCAGGTCCCGACCGTCGACGAGCCCGAGCCGGCCCGCCTCCTCGCGGATCCGCGCGCGCGCGCCCGGCTGGCCCACCGCGGCGAGGTGCAACGCGCCGGGGAAGTCCGCGGCGGCCTCGACACCGACGACCGTCGCTCCGTGGATCGTCCGGCCGATCTTTCTCGCGTCCACTTCCACGAACGCCGCGACCTTCCGTCCGGCGCCGACGAGAGCGCGCGCGAGGGCCTTGCCGATCGGGCCGGCGCCCCAGACGACCGCCGGGCGGCGCGCCAGGGGGCCGCGCGTCAGCGACTCGACCTTGAGCCGCAGAAAGGCCTCGGCGGAATAGCGCGCGTCGCTGCGCGTGAGCCTTTCCGGGGAGTCGCGCCACTCGAGGAGCGTCTGCCCGAGCTTTGCGAAGCGCAGGCCGGCGTCGAAGGCGCGCAGCCACAGGTCGTAGTCCTCCGGGCCGTCGAAGGCACGGTAGCCGCCGAGCCGTTGCAGCGCGGCCCGTCGCATCGCCACCGACGGGTGGACGATCGGCGACTCGACGAAGCGGTCGCGAGCCATCGCCTCGTGATCGACGAGGCCGTTCACCCACTCGACGTACGCCCGCATCCCTGCGCCAAGCTCGGCCCCCGGCAGAGCGGCCGCCGCCACGCGGCAGCCCAACACGTCGACACTCGGGTCGCCCTCGAGCCGCTCCGCCTGCAGCCGCAGCCGCTCGGGGTGCGCCACGTCGTCGGCGTCCAGCCGCGCCACGAGCGGGGCACGCGCGGCGCCGAGCGCCAGGCCGAGCGCGTGCACCAGCCCGCGCGGCGGCGACGCGACCACGCGGATGCGGCGGTCGAGCGCCGCCCGCGAGCGCAGGTACGCGCCGCTGCCGTCGCGCGAGCCGTCGTCCACGGCGACGAGCTCGTGGTCCGCGAGCGTCTGCGCGGCGAGCGAGTCGAGGCAGGCGGGAAGCGTCGCGTGTGCGTCGCGAACCGGCAGCAGCACCGAGACGCGGGGCGCACCCATCGCGCGCGCCGCGCTAGCCGTGGCGCTGGACGAAGTCGCGCGCAGCGGCGAGCGCGGCTTCCGGCGACTGGCCCTCGACCACGTAGAAGGGGCTGCCGCGCCCGGGCCGCCAGCCCTCGCGCGCGCAGCGGCGGATCTCGACGAGCCAGCCGCTGTCGGTACGGAAGGGCTCGGTGATCTCGTAGATGAAGTCGTCGCGCCTGACGGTCGACTGGATCGCGCCTGGCGCCCACAGGCTGCGCGGCGGCTCGCGGGGCGCATCACGCCGCACCATGCGGTCGATCACGCGCTGGGCCGCTTCGGGAAGGAACAGGAACTCGATCCCGTAGCCGACGTAGGGCCAGCCCACCTCGGGCGCCTCGCGCGCGACGCGGCCGAGCACCCGCACGCGGCCCTCGGCCTCGGGCAGGTCGATCTCCAGGTCGAGGTCCTGGGCCTCGATCCGCACGGGGCTCGCGAGCAGCATGCCGTGGACGCTCAGGTTGCGGCTGAGCCCGTAGAAGTGCTCGCCCGGCGCGCCGTGGCGGCTGCCGACCACCTGGACGTGGACCGGGATCCGCGCCAGCACCCGGTTCGGCACGTCGACGAGCTTCGCGACCCAGCTCTCGAGCACGAAGCGGTCGAGCGGCCGGCGCAGCGCCGCGTTGGCGCCGGCGGCGAGCACGAGGCCTTCCATGCCCGGCGGATCGCCCTGCGGGATCATCGCCAGGATCGAGACGCGGCGGCTCTGCGGGCCCGCGCGGATCCGCTGGATCGTCTCGACGAGCGGCACGTCCGGAAGCCGCGGGCCGATCACCACCAGACGCGCCCCGTCGCGCGCCAGCGCGTCGAAGAGCTCCCGCGGCGAGAGCGCCTCCTCCACGAGGTCCGGCTCGCGCTTCAGGAAGCGCACCTCGAGCCGCAGCTCGCGCGCGTCGATGCCGGCGGCGACGATGCGACCGCTCATGCCCCTAGCTCACCACGCGCTGGCGGCTGCGCCGAAAGCGGAACGTGCGCTGAAACACGTCCGGCAGGACCGTCTTCAGGCCCAGCAGCGAGGGCACGTTGTCGTAGTAGAGCACGAGCCGCAAGTCCTTGCGGCCGCCCTTGGCGAGCTCGCGCACCAGGAAGCCGTAGCGTCCGATCCGCAGCCGTTCGCCCACGGCGAGCTCGCGGCGCGTGGCGTCCCTGCCGTAGACCGTGAGCTGGACGCGGGGCTCGACCAGCTGCTTGCGCAGCGCCTCGTGGAGCGCCAGGTGGGCTTTCGCCCGCACGAAGTCGAGCGCCGGGATCCGCGCGCGCTCCGCGGCAGACGACGCGAGCACGCGGGCGGCCTCCCGCGGGTCGACGCCGCGGGCCGCGTAGTCGAGGTTCAGCGCGTGGATCTTGTCCTCGCGCGAGCCCGAGTCGGCCGCGGCCTCGAGCGACCGCCGCACGCCGTCGAGGTCGGCGCGCAGCAGCGCCAGGTCGCGAGGATCGAGCCCGCTCGTGTCGAGCCCGACGCCGGTGAGCTCGGGCTCGGACGACAGCAGCGCGACCGTCGCTGCCGCCGTGCGCGGGTCCTCCACCAGGCTCAGCCCCTGCGTCGACCAGGTGCCGTCGGGCGAGCGATGGATCTTGTCGGTCACCAGGTGCAGCGGATGGTCGGCGGCCAGCTCGAGCACCTCGAGGTCGCCGGGCCCGGGGAACGAGCGCACCAGCAGGCCGAGCAGCGCGATCAGGATCAGCAGCAGCGGCAGCACGAAGTAGCCGAAGATCCTGAGCTCGATGCCGGCCCGCGGCGCCGCGGCGATCCGCTTCACGACCGGCTCGATCTTGGTCAGGCCCTCGGCCGGGGGCACGCGGTAGACGAACTTGCGCAGCAGCACGCCGTCGTCCTTGAAGAACGCGGCCACGGTCTGCGCCAGCGGCGCCGCGGCGGCGCCGTTGGCCGCCCGGACCAGGTCCAGCACGAATCCCGGCGACTGCTCGCGGTCCCGGCCCGTGACCTCGCCCGCGGGATCCCCGATCAGCATCACGTAGAGCGGCAGCTTCATCTCGCCCACGAGCTCGACCGTCTTGCGCATCGAGTGCGAGCGCGCGTCCCAGCCCGGCGGCAGGTCCGGCCAGTCCCTGGGATCCGGGTCGACGATCGCGTCGGTGACGAGCACGATCTTGAGCTCGGTCCCCGCGGGGTAGCCCTGCTGGAGCTCGCGCGCCCTGAGGAAGGCGCTGTAGAAGTCGGTCCACTGCCCGTCGTTGCGGTAGCGCGAGACGTCGTCGACGTAGACCTCGTTCCTGCCGCCGAACAGGACCAGGCGGTAACGGTAGCCCTTCAGGAAGCTGAACATCTTCTCGAGCGCGGCCACGCGCTCGGCCTGCGGGTCGAGCGGGGGCAGCGACGCGGAGTTGTCCACCAGGAACAGGATGACCGAGCCCTCGCCCGGGGGGGGCGGCGAGGGGGCGCCTTCCACCGGCTGCGCAGGACCCGCCATGATCGCGAGGAAGACGAGGGCGGGCAGCATCGCCGAGGCGCGATTCTACACCGCCTATAATCGGTCGATGAAAGCCGGCATCCTGGGCGTGTCGTTCGTGGGCAAGAGCACTCTATTCCAGCTGCTTACGGGGACTCCCGCGGCCGCCCCGGGTGGGCGGCCGGAGGCGCGCTTGGGCATCGCGCGCGTTCCCGACGCCCGCGTGGCGAGCCTGGCCGAGATCTTTCAACCCAAGAAACGCACGCTGGCGACGGTCGAGTACGTCGACGTGCCGGGCGTCGCCAAGGGCGAGGGCCAGGCGCTCGTCGACCTGCCGGCGCTGCGCGGGGTGGACGTGCTGGTGCACGTGGTGCGCGCCTTCGATTCGGACGCGGCGCCCCACCCCGAAGGCTCGAACGACGCGCTGCGGGACGCGAAGATGCTCGAGCTCGAGCTCATCCTCGCGGACCTCGCCACGGTCGAAAGACGGCTCGAGCGGCTGGAAGCCAACATCAAGAAGGCGAACAAGGCCGAGGACGCGAGCGAGCGCGCCATCTTCCTGCGCCTGAAGCAGGCGCTCGAGGCCGAGCAGCCGTTGCGCGAGGTCGCGCTCGGCGACGAGGAGAAGGGACGCCTGCGCGGCTACGCGCTCTTGTCCGGGAAGCCGCTGCTGCTGGTCGCCAATCTCGGCGAGCAGGAGATCCGCGGGGCGCAGACGTGGCTCGAGCGCTCGGGGCTGCAGGCGTTCGCGCAGAAGCCGGCCGTCGCGGTGTGCGCCGTCTCGGCCCAGGTCGAGGCCGAGATGGCCGAGCTCACGCCCGAGGACGCGAAGGCCTTCCGCGACGACCTCGGGCTCTCCGAGCCCGGGCTCGACCGCGTGATCCGCTCGACCTACGAGCTGCTCGGGCTCGTCTCGTTCCTGACCGCGGGCGAGGACGAGTGCCGCGCCTGGACGATCCGGCGCGGGACGCGGGCCCAGGAAGCCGCCGGCACGATCCACTCCGACATCGAGCGCGGCTTCATCCGCGCGCAGGTGGTGGCGTTCGGCGACCTGGTCGCGGCCGGCTCCCTCGCGGCCTGTCGCGAGCGCGGGACGCTACGGCTCGAGGGACGCGACTACACGGTTCAGGACGGCGACGTGATCGAGTTCAAGTTCAACGTCTGAGCCCAACGGACATGCCGAGCTGCCCCGCCTGCGGCCGTAGCGTCGCCGTGGCGCGCGCCGCCTGCCTCTACTGCGGGACGGCGCTCGCGCCAGACCCGGGCGCGCCGAGCCAGCTGTCGCGACCGACCGGCGCGGCCGACGAGCCGTCGCGGCTGCTGCTGCTGCTCGACCTCGCCGCGACGCCGCTCGACGTGCTCGCGGAAGCGCTGGCGCTGTCCCGCTACGAGGCCGCGCTTCACGCGCGGCGCGGCGGGCTCCACCTGGTGCGGGCGGCCGGCGCCGGCGAGGCCGAGGCCGAGGCGGCCCGCTTGCGCAGCGGCGGTGCCGCGCCCTTCGTGGTTCCCGAGGCCGAGGTGCGCGCAGCGCCGGTGCCGTGCCTGGCCGGCGAG
>DATBSL010000171.1:0-13212 GCA_036559805.1 Vicinamibacteria bacterium | reverse complement strand
GGCACGCCCTACAAGGACCTGGGAGCCCAGCACTTCGACCGGTACGACCGAGCTCGCGCTGCCAGGCGACTGGTCGCCCGTCTCGAACAACTCGGCTACAACGCCCAGATTACCGACCGGGCTGCCTAGGGGGAGTTTCTTTCCAGATGGGGGGGCGCCGCCCCCCCATGCCCCCCTGGGTGGCTGATTCCCGCGGGTTACTTCTTGCTTTTCTTGCCCCTTGCTTTCTTGGGCTTGTCGTTCGTTTTCTTGTTGCTCGTCTTCTTGATGGGCGTCGGCTTGGCGGGTTTCTCGGGGCGGCCTGGGTCCTTCGTCCGTTGTTCCGTTTCCGCTTCCGGTGTCTTCTTGCGGCGCGGCGTCCTCTTGGCGGCTACTTTCGTGGTGGCAGCCACGAGGGCGGCCTGGCGTGCTTCCTCGGTGACCTCGGTCGTGAGCGGATAGCGATCCAGGTCACGGGCGGATTCGTCGTAGTCGCAGCCCTCGGTTTCGCAGACGAAGAACGCGCCGCCCTTGCGCTCGCGCAGGAGGACGAAGGCCGTCCCGCACTTCGGGCAGGGCATCGGGATCGGGCGCGCGCGGAAGTTGCGCGTGCACTCCGGGTAGCGGGCGCAGCCGTAGAAGGGGCCGAAGCGGCCCTTGCGCTCGAGGATCTGGCCCTTGTGGCACTCGGGGCATGTCACGCCGGTGAGCGTCACCGGCTTGGGGGGCTTGTAGCGGCAGTTGGGGTAGTTCGAGCAGGAGACGTACTCGCCGAAGCGGCCGTGACGCTTGACGAGGTCGTGGCCGCAGACCGGGCACTTCTCTCCCGTCGGCTCGTCCGGCTTGGCTTCGGCCTTGCCGCCCTGGACGCGCACCGAGATCGCGTTTCTGCACTTGGGGTACGCGGTGCAGCCGAGGAAGGACGTGCCGTTCTTGCCGGTGCGCAGGCGCATCGGGCTGCCGCACTCGTCGCAGATCTGCCCCTCGAGGTCGCTCGGATCCACGGGGTCCTCCTCGGTCTCGGGGATGTCGAGCGTGTAGGTGCACTCCGGGTAGCCGCTGCAGGCGATGAAGAGGCCCGCCTTGCCCATGCGCAGCTTGAGCGGGTGGCCGCTCTCGGGGCAGGTGTCGCCCGGGTCGTTGGTCAACTTGAAGTCGTTGAACACCCTGCGCACGACCGGCAGCTCGAGCCCGGCCTTCACCGAGTGCATCTTCTTCTTCGCCGCGTCGCGGTCCTTCGAGAACTTGCCGTCAAAGTCGCGCAGCGCCTGGCGCCAGTCGATCGTGCCCTCCTCGACCGCGTCGAGCTCCTCCTCCATGCGCGCGGTGTATTCGGTCTGGAAGAACTCCTCGAAGCCTTCCTTCATCAGGTCCACGACCAGCCGCCCGAGCGGCGTGGGGATGAAGCGCCGGTCCTGCTTGCGCACGTACTCGCGCTGCTCGATCTTGCGCAGGATGTCGGCATACGTGGAGGGCCGGCCGATGCCGTTCTCCTCCATGAACTTGACGAGCGAGGCCTCGTTGAAGCGCGGCGGCGGCTGCGTCTCGTGGTCCTCGACGCGCGCCTCGCGCAGCGCGAGTACGTCGCCCTCGGCCACCGCCGGCAGGCGCACCTTGGCGTCGTCGCCCTCCGCCTCGTCTTCGGGCGCGTTCTGAGACTCGGTCTCCGAGACCTGGCCGTAGAGGCGCAGGAAGCCGGGGTCCTTGAGCACCGAGCCGGTGGCGCGAAGCCCGGCGACGTCGTTCGAGCCTTTGCGTCGCGCCTCGATCTCGACCGTCGTCACGTCGCTCACGGCAGGATTCATCTGCGACGCGACGAAGCGGTTCCAGATCAGCTGGTAGAGCTTCAGCTCGGCGGGCTCGAGGTAGCGCGCGACGGCTTCCGGCGGCAGCTCGAGCGTCGTCGGGCGGATCGCCTCGTGGGCGTCCTGCGCGTCCTTCTTCGACTTGTAGCGCCGCGCCTCCGCCGGCAGGCTCGGCTCGCCGTAGCGTGACTGAATGTGCGCGCGCACCGCGGTGAGCGCCTCGTCGGCGACGCGGACCGAGTCGGTCCTCATGTAGGTGATCAGGCCCACGGTGCCGTGCTCGCCGACCGCGCGGCCCTCGTAGAGGCGCTGGGCGAGCGTCATCGTCTTGCGCACCGAGAAGCCGAGCGAGCGCGCCGCCGCCTGCTGGAGCTTCGGTGTCGTGAAGGGCGGCGCCGGGTGCTGGCGCCGTTCCTTGGCCTCGACGGAGACGATCGTGAGCTCGGACGCCTCGACGTGCGCCCGCACCGCCTCGGCCGCCTCGTGGGTCGCGAGTCGCGGGTCGGTGCCGTCGAAGTTGAGCTTGTCGTCGCGCCAGACGACGACGCGCGCCGGGAACGCCGCGTCGCCCTTGGCGAGTGTCACCGGCACGGAGAAGTAGGGGATCGCGACGAAGGCTTCCCGCTCCGTCTCACGCTCGACGATGATCCGGAGCGCGACGGTCTGGACGCGCCCGGCCGAGAGCCCGCGCCAGACCTTGTTCCAGAGCAGCTCCGAGACCTCGTAACCGACCAGGCGGTCGATGATGCGGCGGGCCTGCTGCGCGCCGACGCGGTCCTTCGAGATCTTGCCCGGCTTCTCGATGGCGCGGGTAACCGCGGCCTTCGTGATCTCGTGGAACTCGGCGCGGTGGAAGGTGGCGTTTGGAGCCTCCTTCTTCAGCAGCTCGTGCAGGTGCCAGCAGATCGCCTCGCCCTCGCGGTCGGGGTCGGCGGCCAGGTAGATCGTGTCGGCCTTCTTCGCGACCCTGGCCAGCTCGGCGACCGTTTTCTCCTTGCCCGGCACGATCCGGTAGTCGGGCTTGTAGTCCTTCTTGCGGTCGACGGACAGGCCTTTGCGGTCGAGATCGCGCACGTGTCCGTAGCAGGCGGTGACCAGGAAGTCCTTGCCGAGGAACTTTCCGAGCGTCCCCGCCTTGGCCGGAGACTCGACGATGACGAGAGAGCGCGCCATTGGAAGGGACACGATGGCATGCCTGTCAAGCCCCCCGCGGTTTCGCGCGGCTCGGCTCGGCTGCCAGCGGTCATAGCAAAGCACACATCGACAATCACTTACAAGGAACAACTCTTGACAGTCCACCACCTCTCTTATGGGCGTGTCTTGGCGACCCGCCTTGCCGTGCTACGGTGGAGGGAACCGCTGACCCGAGAGGGCGGCGAGTGGAGGAAGACATGCCGCTTCAGCTGTCCCGCCCGGATCCCCGCGGGGACCGGGACGGAGCCGTGGCGCCCAAGACCACGGTGCTCACCCTGCAGGAGAAACGCCGGCAGGGGCAGCCGATCACGACGCTCACGGCCCACGACTATCCGACGGCGCGCGCGCTCGAAGCCGCGGGGGTCGATGCCATCCTGGTCGGCGACTCGCTGGCCATGGTGGCGCTCGGCCACCCCGACACGCTCTCCGTCACGATGGACGAGATGCTCCATCACGCGCGCGCGGTGAGCCGCGGTGCGAAGACGCCGCTCCTCGTCGGCGACATGCCGTTCATGAGCTACCAGGCCAGCAGCGACGACGCCGTGCGCAACGCCGGGCGCTTCCTGCAGGAAGCCGGCATGGACGCGGTCAAGCTGGAAGGCGGGCGGCCCTTCGCGGACACCGTGAGGGCCATCGTGCGCGCGGGCATCCCCGTCCAGGGCCACATCGGCCTCAGGCCCCAGAGTGTGAAGGAGCTCGGCGGCTTCCGCGTCCAGGGCAGGACCGCGGGCGCGGCCCGGGGGCTCCTGGAGGACGCGCACGCCCTGGAAGACGCAGGCTGCTTCTCGATCGTCCTCGAAGCCGTCCCCGAGCGCCTCGCCACGTACATCACCGAGCAGGTGCAGGTGCCGACGATCGGCATCGGCGCGGGAGCGGGCACGAGCGGCCAGGTCCTGGTCACCGCCGACGTGCTGGGCCTCTACGACGCGCTAGCGCCGCGATTCGCCCGCCGCTACGCGAACCTGGGCGAGACGATCGCCGGCGCGCTCCGCGCCTTCCGCGAAGACGTCGAGGCGCGGGCCTTTCCCGCCCGGGATCACGCGTACGCCATGCCTTCCGACGAGTGGGATGCGTTCGTCGCTGGCCTGCCTACGCGGCGGGCCGCGGCGGCGCGCTAGAGGCACGCTCGCGCCGTGAAGACGGTCACGAGCGTGGACGCCGTCCGCGAGTGGCGGCGCTCGCTCGACGGTAGCGTCGGCCTGGTGCCGACCATGGGCTCGCTGCACGAGGGTCACCTCTCGCTCGTGCGTCGGGCGCGTGGGGAGTGCGACCACGTTGTTGCGAGCCTCTTCGTCAATCCCACGCAGTTCGGGCCCGGCGACGATCTCGGCCGCTATCCGCGCGATCTTCCGCGCGACCAGCGGCTGTTTCAGGAGACCGGCTGCGACCTTCTGTTCGCCCCGGCGGCGCAGGAGATGTACCCGCCCGGCTGCGACACCGTCGTCGAGCCCGGTGCAGTGGCGGCCCGGCTCGAGGGCGAGCGGCGGCCGGGCCACTTCCGCGGCGTCGCCACCGTGGTCTCGAAGCTCGTCAACATCGTCACGCCGACGCGTGCGTACTTCGGACGCAAGGACGCTCAGCAGCTGGTGGTGATCCAGGAGATGGTCGCCGACCTGAACGTGGACGTCGTGGTCGTTCCCTGCGAGACGATTCGCGCGCCGGACGGCCTCGCGCTGAGCAGCCGCAACGCCTACCTGTCGCCGGAGGAGCTCGCCGCCGCTCCTGTTCTCTACCGTGCGCTCGAAGCCGCTCGCTGCCGCTTCCAGGCTGGCGAGCGCGACGCCGCGGCCCTGCGCGCGGCGATGCTCGAGGTGCTGGCCACGGAAACGTTGGCCACGACCGACTACGTGAGCGTGGCGGACCCGTGCACCTTGCGTGAGCTGGCGCGGGTCGAGTCGCGCGCGCTCGCCTCGCTGGCCGTCCGCATCGGCGCCACGCGCCTGATCGACAACGTGCTCATGGCCGACGCGCCCTGACGCCCGCCGACGCCCCCTACCGACGGGGCAACGCGAAGGCCACGACCGCATCGGACACCGTGCTGGAAAACCTGCCGCCGCCTCCCGCTGCGATCACCACGAACTGCCGGCCAGACTTGGGGCTCCTGTAGGTCAAGGGAGTGGCGTGACCGCTGGCCGGCAGGGGCGCCTCCCAGAGGACGCGGCCGGCCTTGACGTCATGGGCCCGGATGCGGGCGTCGTTGCTCGCGGCGATGAAGACGAGGCCGGATGCGGTCGCGATCGCGCCGCCGATGTTCGGCGTGCCGGTGCCGGCGATCCCGCGCCCCTCGAGCTGAGGTGCTTTCCCGAGTGGAACCTGCCAGACGATCTCGCCATTGGCCAGGTCGAGGGCGTGCAGCACGCCCCAGGGCGGGCGCTGACAGGGCAAGCGCTTCGAGTCCCAGAACCGCGCGTATTCGCCCCACGGGCTGTTGCGACGATAGGGCAGGGCGGACCCCGGCGGCGCCGGCTCGATGCGATGCACCGCGCCGAGCTCGTTCGTGTTCGCGAAGAGAATGCCGCGAGCCAAGTCCACCGCGCCGCCGGACCAGGTGAAGCCGCCCATGGTGCCGGGGAACGAAACGGCGGTCGTGCTGCCGGAGGGTGAATAGAGGCCTCCGCTCGTCAATTGATCGAACAGTGCCGCGCACTCCTTCTGCGATTCCGGCGTCACCTCGGTGAGGTCGGCGCGAGTGATGGCGCGGGTTCGTACGACGGGCGCGGGCTTCCGTGGAAAGGGCTGGGTTGGTGAGGAGCTTTCTCCCGGAACGGTGCTCCGGGGCACGTCGCGCTCCTCGACTCCGAAGACGGGCTCGCCGCTTCGGCGGTCGAAGACGAAAACCAGCCCCATCTTCGTGAGCTGCACCACGACGGGAATCGTCTGGCCGCCGCGCGTGATGTCGACCAGGATCGGCTGTGCCGGCGGGTCGTAGTCCCAGAGGTCGTGGTGCACGAGCTGGAAATGCCACCGCCTCTCGCCGGTTCGTGCGTCCAGCGCCACGAGGGAGCTGCTGAAGAGGTTCGCGCCCGTCCGGTCGCCGCCGTAGAAGTCGTAGGAGGCGGAGCCGATCGGCAGGAACACCAGGCCGCGCGTCTCGTCGACGCTCATCTCCGACCAGACGTTCACCCCGGTTCGGCGCTGCCAGCCGTCGGCCGGCCAGGTGTCGTGGCCTGTCTCGTTCGGTCGAGGCACGGCGTGGAATGTCCAGACCAGCCGGCCGCTGCGCGCGTCGAAGGCGCGCACGTCGCCACTGGGTCCGCGCGGCGTGGCCTCCGGCGCCCGGGCGCCCACGATCACGAGATCGCGGTAGAGGGCCGGTGGCGACGTGACTCCGTACGCTTCACCCTCCCGCGCGTCCACGCCCGGCCGCAGGTCGAGCACGCCACCCGTCGCGAAGTCCGTGCGGAGCCTGCCCGTCTTCGGATCGAGGGCCACCAGCCGACCGTCGCAGGTGCCTGAGAACAGCGTCCGTTCGGCGGCCGTCGCTCCTTCCCACAGGCTCACGCCGCGATGGGGAAATTCGCAGGTTCTCCTGTGGCCGGCGAAGGGATCGAAGCGCCAGCGTTCGGCGCCCGTTTCGGCGTCGAGCGCGATCACCTTGCTCGTAGGAGTCGTGATGACGAGCAGGTCGCCCGCGAGCACGGGGCGGCACTGGAAGCCCTCGACCGGCCGCGACGGCGTCGGCCCTTCGCCCCCCGCAAGCTCACCCGTGTGAGCCGTCCAGGCTACGGCCAGGCGGGACACGTTGCCCGGCGTGATCTCGGTCAGGCGGGAGAATCGTGTGGACGCAGACGACGCATCGTCGGCGCGTGCCACGTTCGCCGGAGCGAGCAGGACAGCGATAGCCAATGCGCCGCGACGAATGTCTGCGTTCATCGCTGCGGGTGGGCGAGCCGGAAGACTCTCATCGGCCGCGACGTGAAGCGCACGTGACCGCTCGCCCTGAGCTTGCTTCGCCACTCGGGCGGCAGGGCGGCGACGGCGTAGGGCGTCAGCAGGATCTCGCCGCGGCGCGCGCGGTCCTCGCCGAGCTTGGAAGCGAGGTTGACCTCGAGCCCCAGCAGGTCGCGGCCCAGGTCGAGCACCTCGCCGAAGCCGATCCCGAAGGAGAACGCCAGGCGCTCGCTCGCTGGACGCCCGCGGTTGAGGCGTTCGAGCGCCTCGAGCATGGCCAGGCTCCCCCGGCAGGCACGCTCCGCGTCCGGAAAGGCGAGCAGCAGGCTGTCGGCTTCGACCTTCACGAGCCGCCCCGAGTGCCGCGCGGCGACTTGCCGCAGCGTGCGCACGCCTCGCGCGAACACCATCAGGAAGTGCAGCATGCCGTGGCGGTCGACGCGGCGCGTGAAGTCGTCGGTGTCGGTGTAGACGACAGCGAGCGGCCGTGCCAGGGCTTTCCGCGTGCTCGCGTCGAGGGCGGGCCTGCGAGCCGGAGTGGCTCGCTCGCGACGGCGAAGCGCGGCCGCCAGCGCTCGGGCGCGGCTGCTCACCACCCTGCGGCTCGGCCGGGGCAGGACGGACCCTTGCTTGATTCGAGATTCAAGATCGGACCTCTTGCGGTGCGTCAGTCGAAGAACGGGAACAGCCGGCGCAGGTCGGCTTCGGTCGGGCGGCGGCCGTACTCGCAGACCTCGAAGGCCTCGGCGTCCTTCACCGCGTCGGCGCGCGGGCCGTACCACTTCCGCAGCGCGGCTCGGACGTCGTCGGCGATCGGACGGCCGCTGCGCTGGCCGCGCAGCCAGGTGAGCCGCGAGGCACTCTCCTTCGGGACCGCGTCGAGGATGCCGTCGACCCACGGCAGCCACTCGTAGACCTGGGACACGTGCGCGTCGAGCGCGGCGAGCTTCTTGTCCAGGCTCCCGTCGATGGACACGGCGACGTCGGGACGGAACGGATTCGGCCGCTGGAAGTGGTCGTACGAGTAGACGAACACCGGGTTCTTGCGGAGCGGCGGCGTGTCCGGCGTCACGTTCGGCACCACGACCATGTAGGCCGTGTCCTGCACCACGACGCCCGTGTAGCGGTGATCGGGATGGTAGTCGTTCGGGCGCGGGGCGACCACGACGTCGGCCTGCCACTGGCGGATGCGTCGGATCACCTGCTGGCGCACCGCGAGGTTCGGCTCGAGCTCGCCGTCGTGGTTGTCGAGCACCTCGTACTCGGCGATGCCGAGCCTGCGGCCCGCTTCCTGCGCCTCGGCGCGCCGGCGCTTCGCGAGAGCGCCGCCGCCTTCCGACTGGTGGCCGGCGTCGCCGTTCGTGAGCGCGACGAACTTCACGGCGTGGCCCTTCGCCGCCCACAGCGCGGCGGTGCCGCCCGCGTCCATGTCGCAGTCGTCGGGGTGGGCCCCGAACACGATGATGCGCAGGGGCGCCTGGGGCTGGGCCGCTCCTGGGGCGGCCGCGGCCAAAGCCATGGCCGCGAGCGCGGGGACGAGCGATCGGGTTCTCGGGCGACGCGTGTGCATGGGCTCCTCCCGGAGCGTCGGCTCCCTGGTTACGCGGCGGGATTCTATGCGAGACGCGGCCTCCGGTCCCGGGCTCCGGCCGGCCTGCGACGTACAATGCGTCGATTCCGGAGGCCTCCATGTCCCTCACCCGCGTGACCGCAGCGGCGCTGCGCCGGACCCTGCCTCTTGCCTTGCTCGGCGCCGGGCTCGCTCCGTGCCCCGCCGCCGCGGAGACGCACCGCCTCAAGCCGAGCGTCGGCCACCCGACCTTCGCCGCTCGCGAGCCCGTGCTGACCGTCAAGCCCGGCGACGTGGTCGAGAGCGAGACGCTCTGGGGCGAGTGGTACGAGAAGGCCGGCGGGAAGTGGCCGGGCGAGGTGGGTCCGATCGCGATCGAGGGCGCGGAGGCGGGCGACACCCTGGTCGTGGAGATCCTGAAGGTGCGCCCGAACCGCGACACCGCGGTCTCGACGCAGGGCGGCCGCTTCGGGGCGCTGGTGCCGGACAGCGGCACCGCCTTCCTGAACGAGGTGTTCCCGCGGGGCCGCTACGTGTGGCGGCTCGACCGCGCGGCGATGACCGGCACCGTGGACCTGCCGACGAGCGCCTCGAAGTCGGCGACGATCCCGCTGCGGCCGATGCTGGGCCGCGTGGCGGTCGCCCCCGAGGGGGCAGACGCCTTCGACGGGCTGTGGCCGGGCGACTTCGGCGGCAACATGGACGCCGCCGACGTGCGCGAAGGCACGACCGTCTACCTGCCCGTCTACCACAAGGGCGCGCTCTTCTACTTCGGCGACGGGCACGCGGCGCAGGGCGACGGGGAAGTCTGCGGCTCCGGCCTGGAGACGGCGATGGACGTCGCCTTCCGCTTCGGGCTGCGCAAGGGCAAGACGATCGCGTGGCCGCGCTTCGAGGACGCCGAGCACATCATGGTCGCCGGCAGCGCGCGGCCGCTCTCCGACGCGCTGCGCATCGCGTTCGTGGAGCTCGTGCAGTGGCTGGTCGCGGAGCACGGCTTCAGCGCGCCCGACGCATACCAGCTCGTGTCGCAGGTGGCGGTCGTGCGCGTGGCCCAGATGGTCGATCCGCTCTACACCGTCGTCGCCAAGTTCCCCAAGCGCCAGCTGCCGCCGCGCGGCGGAGGCGCCGGCCGGGCCGACGCGGCCCGTCCCGCCCGGTAGCTCGAGATGGCGAAGGTCGAGGTCCTCCGCACATACCTCGAGATGACCGAGCGCGGCGCGCTCGTCGTCGCGGAGAGCCCCGACCCGCGCGCGCGCGTCGAGCGGGTGCACGACTGCACGGCGTCCTTCTTCCGCTATCTCTACGCCGAGGTCGGCCGCGGCTACCACTGGGTCGACCGGCTCGCGTGGAGCGACGAGGTGGTGCGCGCGCGGATCGCGAGCCCCGCGGTGACGCTGCACCTGCTGAGTGTCGCCGGCGCTCCCGCCGGCTACTTCGAGCTGGAGCGGCACCCCGACGACTCGGTCGAGATCGCCTACTTCGGGCTCCTGCCCGAGTTCCTCGGCCGCGGCCTCGGCAAGCACCTGCTCAGCCGCGCGACCGAGGAGGCGTGGGCGCTCGGGCCGAAGCGGGTCTGGCTGCACACCTGCACGCTCGACGACGCGGCCGCGCTGCCCAACTACCTGGCGCGCGGCTTCCGCGCGTTCAAGACCGAGACCTACGAGACGGAGCTGGAGCGTGGCCCCGCTGGATGAAGCGGCCCGCCGCGCGCTGCACGACGAGCTCGCGAGCCAGCTCGGCCCCGGGCGTCCCGTGCGCGTGCACGCGAGCCGCGCGGCTTCAGGCCGCCTCGACGTTTGCGTCGTCGGCTACGACTTCTTCTCCGCGTTCGCGCTGCTGTGCGGCGTGCTCGCGGCCCGCGGCCTCGACATCGAGTCGGGCCGCGCCAGCACCTCGAAGCCCGCGGAGCCCGCGCCTGCCAAGCCGCCCGCGCCCGCACGCCCGGGCGGCCGCGGCCTCCGCCGGCGCCGAGCCTCGGGGCCTCCGGCCGGCGGCCGCATCATCGTCGACGAGTTCCGGGTCGTCCCGTGGGGCGACCCTCCCGGCATCGACCCGGCCGAGGTGGCGCGCCTCGTCGAGGCGGACCTCGTCGAGCTGCTGGCGCTCGTGGCCGACGGCCGAACCGACGAGGCGCGCGAGCGGCTCGGCCGCCGGCTGGCCGAGCGCTTCTCGGGGCGCGAGCCCCCCGCGGGCGCGCTCGCGCCGCTCGCGATCGACTTCGACAACGCGAGCGACCCGCACTGGACGCGGATGGAGGTGCGGGGCGCCGACACGCCGGGGTTCCTGTACGCCCTCGCCACGGCGCTCGCCGTGCGCAATCTCTACGTCCACCAGGTGGAGATCGCCAGCGTCGGGCACGAGGTGCGCGACGCGTTCCTGATCGCGGGGCGCGACGGCCGCAAGCTCGATGACCCGGCCGAGCTCGCGCGCCTGCGCGTGGCGGTCGCGCTCGTCAAGCAGTTCGCTCACCTGCTGCCGCTCGCTCCCGACCCGGCGCGCGCCTTGCGCTCGTTCGGACAGCTCGTCGACCGCGCGCTGGCCGACGAGGCGGCGCCGGGCCTGCACCTGCTCGCCTCGCCCGAGGGGCTGCGCGAGCTGGCGCGCCTGCTGGGCGCGAGCGCCTTCCTGTGGGAGGACTTCATCCGGCTGCAGGCCGAGCATCTGCTGCCGGTGCTCGACTCGTGGCGCGAGCGCCCGCTGCGCGGCCGCGCCGAGCTCGCGAGCGACCTCGAGGGCCGCGTTCGCGCCGCGTCGTCGTTCGAGGAGCGCGCGCGGGTGCTGAACGAGTTCAAGGACGAGGAGATGCTGCTCGCCGACGTCCGCCACCTGGTCGACCCGCAGGTCGACCTGCTCGCGTTCTCGGCGGCGATCACCGACCTGTCCGAAGCCGTGATCGAGGCCTCGCTTCGGACCTGCCTCGAAGAGCAGGCGCGCCGCCTGGGAGTGCCCGCCCCGCCCGACGGCGCGGACTGGCCGGTGGCAGCGCTCGGCCTCGGCAAGCTCGGCGGGCGCGAGCTGGGCTACGCCTCCGACCTCGAGCTCGTTTTCGTGTACGAGCCGGCCGGGCCGCTGCTGGCGACGAGCGACGACGCCGGGCGCTTCTGCGAGCAGGCGGTCCAGGAGCTGACGCGCTTCGTGGTGGCGCGGCAAGAGGGGATCTTCCACATCGACCTGCGGCTGCGCCCGCACGGCGCGAAGGGCCCGCTCGCCAGCCCGCTCGCGGCGCTCGGCGAGTACTACCGCCCCGGCGGGGGCGCCGCGCCCTTCGAAAGGCAGGCGCTCGTGAAGCTGCGCCACGTCGCCGGCGACGCGGCGCTCGGCGCGCGCGTGCTGGCCGTGCGCGACGCGTTCGTGTGGAGCGGCGAGCCCTGGGATCGCGCCGATGCCCTGCACCTGCGCGACCGGCAGTCCCGCGAGCTCGTGCCCGCCGGCCGCTTCCACGTCAAGTACGGCCCCGGGGCGCTCGTGGAGGTCGAGTACGCCGCGCAGTACCTGCAGCTCGAGCACGGTCGCGAGCGACCGGAGCTGCGCACGCCGTCGACACTCGAGGCCCTGGACCGCCTGGGTGAGGCGGGTGTCGTCTCTGCCGCCGATCGCGACGCGCTGCGCGCCGCGTACCTGTTCTGGCGCGCCGTGGCCGACGCTCTGCGCATGGTGCGCGGCAACGCGCGCGATTTGCTGCTGCCCGAGGCCGATTCCGACGAGCTGCGCTTCCTGGCGCGGCGGCTCGGCTACAGCGGAACGGACTGGAGGGAGGCGGGCCGCTCGTTTCTCGCCGACCTCGAGCGCCACCGCGCGGCGGTCGAGCGCTTCTTCAACGCGCGCTTTCGGCGCTGACGCGCGCCACGCGCTCGCGGAAGAGGCGGTGCACCGCGTCGGTATGGCCCGCCAGGTCCCTCGCGAAGAGCTCGGCGGCCGACAGGCCCGCGCCGTCGGCGTAGCCGAGGCGCCGCGCCAGCAACCGCTGCTCGGCCTCGTCCGCGGGCACGACGTGGGTCTGCGAGTCGTGCGCCATCTGCAGCTTGTTCTCGACGTCGCGCAGGAACAGGTAGGCGCGCGCGAGCACGTCGTGGTCGGCGGCGGCCAGGAGCTTCGCCGAGCGCAGCGCCTCGAGCGCCTCGAGGCTGCCGCGCGCGCGCAGCGCGGCGCTCGCGCCCCCGCTGCCGAGCTGCAGCGCCTGGACCACGAGCTCGATCTCGCGGATGCCCCCGCGCCCGAGCTTGACGTTGCGGCGCGTCAGGCCGCGCGCGGCGAGCCCGCGGTCGCTCGCCTGCTTCATCGCGAGCACCTGCCGCAGCTCCGCGTCGCCGAAGGGCCGGCCCCAGACGAAGGGCCGGACGCGGCGCAGGAGCGCCTTGCCGAGATCGATGTCGCCGGCCACCGGGCGCGCCTTGATCAGCGCCAGCCGCTCCCAGGTCGCGCCGCGCGTCTGGTAGTACGCGTCGGCCGTGGCGAGCGAGTGGCTGATCGTTCCCGCGCCGCCCTCGGGCCGCAGTCGCAGGTCGACGCGGTAGACGTGTCCTTCATGGCTCGCGTCGGCGAGCACCGCGGTGAGCCGCCGGCCGAGCGCTTCCGCGTACGCGTGGCGGTGCAGCGCGCCCGGACGATTCGAGACCGCCCCGCGGTCGGTGGCGTGCAGGTAGACGAGATCGACGTCCGAGCTGAAGTTGAGCTCGGAGCCGCCGAGCTTCCCGAAGGCCAGCACGGCGAAGCCCGTCTCGCGGGACCGGCGCGGCCGTGCGCGCAGCCCGGCCTCGGCGCGCAGCTCGC
>DATBSL010000170.1:0-29678 GCA_036559805.1 Vicinamibacteria bacterium | reverse complement strand
GGCCAGCCGTTCTGCAGCATGTAGAGGGCCGCGTAGAACCAGGCCCAGAACGTGGACCGCGGCCGCGTGCGCATGAAGCCCGTGACGGCCGGCTCGCCGGTGTAGAGCGTGTAGCGCACGAGCTCGGTGTTGAAGAGCGCCTGGAAGAAGGCGGCGACGAGCGTCACCCACAGCAGCGACAAGCCGTGGCGCACGAAGACCGAGGGCCCGAGCAGCCACTCGCCGCTGCCGATCGAGGCCCCGAGCACGATCGCGCCCGGCCCGACCACCTTCAGGATCTTGAGGCCGCTCGTGTCGGGCGGTGCGGGCAGCTCGCCTTTGCCCCACGGATCGAGGCCGGTGCGGGCCTCGATCGGCAGAGAGGCCGGTGCTACGTTTGGCATTCGCTAGCTCCTGTACGCCTGGCGGCCGTGCCCCTGCACCGGGATGCCCTGGCCCTTGAGCACCACGTCCTGGAGCGCGTGCATGCAGGCCGCCGCCTCGTCGATCTTGCGCGTGAACGCGATCGAGCCCTGCAGGATCGGCTTGAGGCGCGCCTTGTCCTGGATGCGGGCCTTCGGGTACTCGTGCTCGACCACCAGGTGCGTGTTCGGCACGTCCAGCTTCAGCAGCTCGCGCGCCGCGAGCTGGTGGTCGAGCCAGTCGACCGTGCGGTTCTGCAGGTAGGCGAGCGGGTCGTGCTTCGCCGTCCCCGGCAGCTCGTGCTCGCACAGCACCACCTGCTTCTTCCAGGCGTTGAGCTGGTCGGCCGGCTTCGGCGAGGGCTTGCCCTTGATCCAGTCGCCGCGCTCGACGGTCTGGCCGCCGTAGCCCCAGCCCGAGACGCCCTTCGCGTCGGTCACCTGGCCCTTCACGTGGAAGCCGCCGATCAGGAAGTTGTAGCCCTCGTCCTTCAGGTACTGGAAGAGCGACCGCGTGTCCTGCCCCATCAGGATCGCGTGCGAGGGGTCGTAGTGGATGCGGAGCTGGTCGCCGACGCCGTGCTTCTCGCAGATGCGGTGGAGCGCGATCCAGGTCCCGGGGGTGTAGGCGATGTTGTTGTGCCAGTTGTCCTTCGTGGTCCAGCCCGGCATCGGGCACTGCTCGACGCGGTAGGTGAGCCTACGCTCCTTCGCGTACTTCAGCAGCGGGATGAAGCTGCGCTCGAAGTCGACGAGGTTCTCGTCCATCGAGTGCTCCTGGTTGCGGCCGACGAAGCCGCACACCGCGTCGACCCCCAGCAGCACGGCCGTGTCCATCGCCCGCTTCATGAACTCGTGCTTCTTGCGGCGGATGCCCGGGTCGTCGTGGAGCATGTTGTCGAAGTAGCCGACGTCCGAGATGCCGATCGAGTGCGCCTTCTGGGCCGCCTTGACGCGCCTCGCCCGCTCCTTGTCGAAGGGCTTCCTGAGGTCGAGCGTGTTCGCGACCGGGTCGAGCATGGCCTCGGCCGGCACGTCCGCCTTGGTCGGGTGGAGCGCCGCGGAGAGCTGGATGTAGTCGGCGCCCAGCTCGCGCGAGAAGCCGAGCCACTCCTCGATGGCCAGGTCGGGGTCCTTGTCGCGCTTCTCGCGCGGCGTCAGCTCCTGCAGCGCGGCGGTGAGCACGCCGATCTTCATGAACTTCGGCTCGAAGGCGGAAACGGGCATGGGTCCTCCAGTTCTACTCGCGGCCGGCCATGAAGGCCTCGATCTCCTCGAGCGTGCGCGGCACGCGGGCGGAGAGGCGCACGAGTCCGGTCTCGCTCAGCAGGAACGAGTCCTCGACGCGCACGCCGATGTCCTTGTACTTCGCGACCGCCGGCTTCACCGTCTCCTTGAACGCGCGGTTCTCCGGCGTGTCCTCGAGCTCGGCGAGCGCCTGCTCGCGGATGTAGAGCCCGGGCTCGATCACGAACGTCATGCCCGGCTCGAGCGGGCGCCGGTAGTCGCCCACGTCGTGCACGTCGAGGCCGATCCAGTGGCAGATGCCGTGCGTGTACCAGGTGCGGTTCTGCTTCGACGCGGCGTCGGTGATCAGGCCGAGCTTCAGCAGGCCGGCCTTGACCACCTCCTCGGCCGCCTTCTCGACGTCGGCCGTGCGGTTGCCGACGACGGCGGCCTTCATGCCGGCCTCCTGCGCCGCGAGCACCAGCCGCCACAGCTCCGCCTGCTGCGGCGAGTACCTCCCGCTCACCGGCCAGGTGCGCGTGATGTCGGCGGTCATCCCCTCGGAGAACGCCGCCGCGTCGATCAGCAGCAGCTCGCCCGCCTTCATGCGCCGCGAGGAGCGGCTGTAGTGCAGGATCGTGGCGTTCGGCCCGCTTCCGACGATCGAGGGATAGCCCCAGCTCGGCGCGCCGCGCTCGAGGTACACCTTCTCGAGCGCCGCCTCCACCTCGTACTCGAAGCGCTCGGGCTTGGTGGCCCGCATCGCGGCGCGGTGCGCGTCGGCCGAGATCTCGGTGCTGCGCTGGAGCGCCGCGCGCTCGTAGGGCGTCTTGACCTGGCGCAGGCCCCACACGAGCTCGGTCGCGTCGCTCGTCGCGAGGCCCGGCACGCGCTGGCGCATCCGCTCGGCGAAGTCGTAGACCTTCGGCAGCTCCTCCTTCGGGCCGGGACGGCGGCCGAAGACGAGCGCCAGGCGCGCCCGCGAGCCCTTGAGCGCGTCGAAGAACGCGTCGTACTCGCCGCTCCACTCTGTACGGCGCTCGCCGGGAGGCTGGCGGTTCATCAGGCTGGTCAGGAACGAGTCCAGCTCGGAGGCGAAGCGCACCTCGTCCACTCCGCTCGCGTCCTGGGCCTCCTGCTTGGACAGCAGGTGGCCCTCGCGGTGCTCGCGGCGCGGGTCGGCGTCGCTCACGAACAGGATGCTCTTCTTCGTCTTGTTCCCGGGCAGCAGCACGAGCGCGGTGCCTTCCTGGTCGATCCCCGAGAGGTACAGCATGTCGCTGTCCTGCCTGTACTCGTAGTCGACGTCCCGCGAGTAGACCTTGGCCGGAGCGCTCCAGTGGACGAGCAGGCTGTCGGTGCCGATCGCCTCCATCACCCGCCCGCGCCGCGCGCGCAGGTCGTCCTGCAGCTCGCCGCCTCGCGCGAGCGGAGCCGCGATCAGAAGCCCCGCCGCCAGCCACGCTCGTCGCATCGGAGTCCTCCCTGGAAGGCGGCGTATTCTGGTTCGCCGCGCCGCCCAAGGCAACCGGGCGCCGGCCCTGCAGTGGCCGTGTTAGCGTGCTCCGATGCGGGTTTTGCGTCGCTGGGCCGCTGCCCTGGCCTGTCTAGCCGCGCCGGACTGCGGCGGCGGGGGCGGAACCTCACCCGACACGGTCGCGTCGGCGACTCCGGCCCCGCCCGGCTCTCTGCCGGGGCCGGCCGGCTCGGTCCGTTTCACGATCGACTCGACGTCGGGGCGCGCGCCGATCTCGCCCTTCATCTACGGGACCAACCAGGCCGACTGGAGCGGACGCTCGCGCGGCCTCCGGCTCGGCCGGCTGGGCGGCAACCGCTGGACCGCCTACAACTGGGAGACGAACGCCTCGAACGCCGGCGCCGACTTCCAGCACCAGAACGACTCTTTCCTGGGCGGCGGCAGCACCCCGGGCGATGCGGTCCGCGCCGACGTCGCGCGTGCCTTCGCGGCCGGCGCGTCGATGCTGGTGACGGTGCCCATCGCCGGGTATGTGTCGGCCGACAAGGCCGGCGGCGGCGACGTGGCGCAGACTCCGAGCTGGCTGTCCGCACGCTTCCACGAGTCGCGCGCCGCGAAGGGCGGCGGCTTCGCGTATCCGCCCGACACCGGCGACCGAGTCGTGTACCAGGACGAGTTCGTCGCCTGGCTCGAGTCCGCGAGCGACGCCCGCCGCGACCCGGCGCGGACGCTCTTCTATACGCTCGACAACGAGCCCGACCTGTGGCTCCACACGCACCCGCGCATCCGGCCGACCGGGGCCGCGACCTACGCCGAGATGGTCGAGCGCACGACCGCCTACGCCGGTGCCATCAAGTCGGTCGCCCCCGCGGCGCTCGTCTTCGGGCCCGTGAGCTACGGCTGGGCCGGCTTCGTGAGCCTGCAGGACGCGCCCGACCACGGCGGGCGCGACTTCATCGACTTCTACCTTTCGTCGATGCGCGACGCGTCGAGCCGCGCGGGCCGGCGCCTCGTGGACGTGCTCGATCTGCACTGGTATCCCGAAGCCCGCGGCGGCGGCGTCAGGATCACCGAGGCGAGCGGCGCCGAAGCGGTGGCCGCCGCCCGCGTCCAGGCCCCGCGCTCCCTGTGGGACGCGGGCTACGTCGAGACGAGCTGGATCTCCCAGGACGCGCGCGCCGGCGCGATCCGGCTGCTGCCCCGGATGCGCGACAAGATCGCCGCCCACTATCCCGGCACGCGGCTCGCGGTGACCGAGTACAACTACGGCGGCGGCGCGCACGTGTCGGGCGCGATCGCGCAGGCGGACGTGCTGGGCATCTTCGCCCGCGAGCAGGTGTTCGCAGCCGCATGGTGGGACCTCGGCGGCGGCAGCCCGTTCATCGACGCCGCCTTCGCCGCCTACTGCAACTACGACGGGGCGCTCGGGCGCTTCGGCGACACGCTGGTGGCGGCGGTCACCAGCAACCACGAGACGACCTCGGTCTACGCGAGCGTCGACGCGTCTCGCGACGACCGGATGGTGATCGTCGCGATCAACAAGGCGACCTCGGCCCAGACGGCCGACGTCCTGGTCAGCCACGGCGTGGACTTCGGCCGCGGCCAGGTCTTCCGGATCACGGCTGCCTCGCCCGCGGTCGTGCGCGGACCCGCGCTGGCGCCGACCGCGCGCAACGCGTTCCGCCTCGAGCTGCCGGCCTCCAGCGTGATGACCCTGGTGCTCGAGCGCTGAATCCCGCCGCTACCGCGAGACCGCGGCGGGGTGGTGTCGGGGTCAGGTCTTGAATTTTGACGTCAAGATTCAAGACCTGACCCCTTCCCGGACTCAGTCCGAGCGACTGCCGCGCGGACGGCGCGCACGTGCGCGGGACCCGTCCGGCAGCAGCCGCCCACGAGCCGCGCCCCGGCGCCGCGCCACAGCTTCGCGCGCTCGCCCCAGTCGGCCGGGTCGGACGAGCCCCGCCAGCGGCGTGCCACCGCGTCGTAGCGCTCGCCGGAGTTTGGATAGGCGACGAGCGGCTTCGCCGTCTCGCGCGCCGCGGCGCGCAGCAGTGCCTCGACGTGCTCGGGGGCGGTGCAGTTCACGCCCACGGCTACAACCTGCGGGTGGCTTCCGGCGAGGCGCGCTGCTTCAGAGAAGCGTGTGCCGTCGGACAGCCGCTCGCCGTCCCGGCAGCTGAAGCTGATCCAGGCGCGCACCGCCGGCCGCTCCGGCAGGAGCCGCAGCAGCGCCCGCGCCTCGGCGGCCGAGGGGATCGTCTCGCAGGCGAAGAGGTCGGCCTGCGTATCGGCGAGCAACAGGAACCTCTCACGATGGAATGCGACGAGGCCCTGCTCGTCGAGGTCGTAGTCCCCCGTGTACTCGGCCCCGTTGGCGAGGCAGGCGCCGTACGGCCCGAGGCTCGCGGCCACGAGCGGCCCGTTTCGGCCCACCCGGTTCCCCGGCTGGGACCAGAACGCGTCGCGAGCCTCGCGAGCCAGCCGCACGCTGCGCCGCAAGAGCTCCTGTGCGTGAGCGGCAGAGAGGCCCTCGCGCTCGAAACCGCGCACGCTCGCCTGGTAGCTCGCCGTGGTGATGCAGTCGGCTCCGGCCTCGAGGTAGGCGCGATGCACGGCCGCGATCGCGTCGGGCGCGTCCTGGAGCACGCGCGCCGACCACAGCGGATGGTCGAGGTCGAAGCCGGCTTTCTCGAGCTCGGTGGCGAGCCCGCCGTCGAGAACCAGCGTTCCCCCGCCGGCCAGGAACGGAGCGATCGGACCCGGCGCGGCGTTCATGCCCTAGAGTGCACCCTCAGCCAATCCCTTGGTCAAGCGCGCCCGGGATTGGGATGGATCCGTCCCACGTGCGAACGGGGTTTCAAGGCCGCCGTAACCGCGACTCGTCAGGACGAGAGGCTTCGCTGCGGATCGACGCCCTTTCGAATCGTGGCACAGGGCTTGTATTGGGTGGCCAGGGGTCGTTGCGGGATCTGAGGTAGGTCCAATGAACAGCATCTGGCGCGACGTTCGTTTCGGCATTCGAATGCTGGCGAAGAGCCCGGGCTTCACCACGGTCGCGGTTCTGGCGCTCGCGCTCGGGATCGGCGGCAACACCGCGATTTTCAGCGTGGTGCACGCGACGCTGCTCGAGCCTCTGAAGTACCAGGACCCCGACCGGCTGGTGATGGTGTGGTCGAAGCCGCGGCCGGAGTTCCGCAACGCCACTTCCGTCGGCGACT
Organism: Vicinamibacteria bacterium; assembly: GCA_036559805.1. Taxonomy (GTDB): domain Bacteria; phylum Acidobacteriota; class Vicinamibacteria; order Fen-336; family Fen-336; genus DATBSL01. The sequence goes on along the minus strand of DATBSL010000170.1, from coordinate 23,355 downwards.
TCCTGGACTGGCGCGAGAAGAGCACGGTGTTCGAGGGCCTCCACGCCTGGACCGACCGCCACGTGAGCGTCGCGACGGCGGAGCGCCCGCGGAGCATCGAGGCGGGGTTCGTGACTCCCGGCTGGATCGTGAATCACGGGCTCGTGATCCGCCTCGGCCGCGATTTCCTGAAGGAGGAGGGTGTCGTCGGCAACGACCGCGTCGTGGTGCTGTCCGACAGCCTCTGGCGCGGGACGTACGGCGCGGACCCCGGCATCCTCGGCAAGCAGGTCCGTATCGACGGCGAGAACCGCACGGTCGTCGGCGTGCTGGCGTACGGGCCGGCCGACAGGATGGAACGCAAGCTCTACCTCCCGCTCGTGTTCCGGCCGGAGCAGGTCAACCACGACGTCAACTGGCTGACGGTCATGGGCCGGCTCAAGCCGGGCGTGACCCTGGAGCAGGCGAACGCACAGATGGCCGTGGTCGCGAGCCAGATTGCCCAGGCGCACGCGGGCGACCGGAAGGGCTGGACGGTCAGCGTCGAGCCGCTGCAGAACAACTTTCTCGACCGGGACACGATCCGCGGGCTGTGGCTGCTGCTCGCGGCCGTCGCGTTCGTATTGCTGATCGCCTGCGCGAACGTCGCCAACCTGCAGCTCGCCCGGGGCGCGTCCCGGCAGCGGGAGCTGGTCGTGCGTGCGGCGCTCGGCGCGGGGCGAAGGCGGCTCGTACGGCAGCTGCTCACGGAGAGCGTGCTCCTGGCGGTGCTGGGGGGCGTTCTGGGCATCGCCCTGGCGCTGGGACTGCTCGACGTGATCGCGGCGACCCTGCCGCCCTACACGCTGCCTTCCGAGGCCGACGTGCGGTTGAGCATCCCCGTCCTCGTCTTCACGCTCGCCGCCACGACGCTCGCCGGAGTGCTCTTCGGCTGCGCGCCGGCCTGGCAGGCCTCGCGCCTGAACCTCGCGGAGACACTCAAGGAAGGCGGCCGCTCTGCGGCGAGCGGCCGCCATCGGCTGCGCCGCGGGCTGGTGATGGTCGAGTTCGGCCTGGCGCTGGCGCTCTTGGCCGGAGGCGGCCTCGCGATCCACAGCTTCCTCAAGCTCGTCCGCCTCGACCTCGGGTTCCGAACGGAACGGCTGCTGGTCTTCGATCTGCCCGTCCCGGAGGCGCGGCTGCGCGACCCGGACGCGGTGCGGGCCTTTTATCGGCGCCTGCTCGAACGGGTCGAGGCCGTGCCCGGCGTCAACGCCGCGACGGTGTCCACCGGCGTCCCGGGCTGGGGCACGAACTTCGGCGGGCCATTCGAAGTGGTGGGCCAGCCGCTGCCCGAGGGGTCCGCGTCCAGGGGCGCGGGCTTCAACATGGTCTCGCCGCGGTACTACGAGACGTTCGGAATCCGCATGCTGAGCGGACGTCCGCTCACCGCGGCGGACGCGGAGCGTGCGGCGCCGGTCGCGGTGGTCAACGAGACCTTCGCGCGCCGCTACCTGGCCGGGCTCGACCCGCTCGCGCAGCAGGTGAGCGTGTCGCTGCCGGCACCCGGGCTGGCGACGCCCGGGCCGCGCGTCGTCCGGCAGATCGTGGGAGTGACGCGCGACGTCCGCAACGGCGGGCCGCGCAACGAGAGCTTCCCGCAGCTCGACATGCCCTTCTGGCAGAGCCCGTGGCCAGCGGCGCAGGTCTCCGTGCGCACGGCCGTCGAGCCCGCGTCGCTCGTCCCGAGCCTCGCCGCGATCGTCCAGTCGCTGGACCCCGACCTGCCGCTCGCCAACCCGCGCACGCTGGACGAGATCGTCAGCCGCGGGCTGGCCCGCGATCGCTTCAACGCCCTGCTCTTCGGCGGCTTCGCCGCGACCGCGCTCGTCCTGGCCGCTCTCGGCATCTACGGCGTCATGTCCTTCGTCGTCGCGCAGAGGAGGCAGGAGCTCGGCCTGCGGTTGGCGCTCGGCGCGAGCCGCTCGCGGGTGCTGGGGATGATCCTGAAAGACGGCATGACGACGGCGCTCGGCGGGACGCTCGTCGGCTGCATCGGCGCCTACTGGGTGGGCCGCTCGATGCAGGGGATGTTCCCCGGCGTTCCCAGCCTCGACGTGACGACGTTCGCCGCAGTGGCGATCGTGCTCGTCGCGGCCGCCGTACTCGCGTGCTATCTCCCGGCGCGGCGCGCCGCCCGGGTCGATCCGCTGGTCGCGATGCGGGAGGAGTAGCCCTGCGCCACGCGTGGCGAGCCTTGCGCCGCCAGCCCGGCTTCGTTGCAGTCGCCGCCGCTACCCTGGCTCTCGGCATCGGCGCCAGCGCGGCCATCTTCGGAGTGGCGGACGCCGTGCTGCTTCGTCGGCTCCCGTACCCGAAGCCGGAACAACTGGTCACGGTCTGGGACACCCACGAAACCCAGGGGCGGGATCACGAACACGCCTCGCCCGGGAACTTCCTCGATTGGGCGGCGATGACCCGGGCGTTCCAGGGCATGGCTGCCTGGCAGGACGGCTCGGGAGCGTCGACGCTGCGCCACGCGGGTGCCCCTGCGGTGGTCGAGACAGTGAAGGTGACGCCGGCCTTCTTTCGGGTGCTTGGGGTGCCTGCGGCTCGCGGGCGCAGCTTCGAAACGTTTCGCGGCGCGTCGTTCAGCGTCGCCGATCGCTTTGCGACGGGCGACCGCGTCCTCGTGATGAGCCATCGGCTGTGGACGAGCCGCTTCGGCGCGGACCCCGAGCTCGTGGGCCAGGCCATCGCACTCGACGGCATCCCCTGGACGGTCGTGGGGATCATGCCGCCCGACTTCGACCTGCCGCGGCCGAGCACGGAGCTCTGGCTGGCCTGGGACATCGCTCCAAGCTTTGCCGGCTTCGCTGGAGGCCCGCCGCGCGACTACCGCTTCCTGAACGTCCTGGCGCGTCTGCGACCGGAGGCGTCGCTCGAGGAAGCGCAGGCCGATGTGCGGGCGATCGCGGCCACTCTCGCCGAAGCGCATCCTAGAGCCAATGCGGGATGGAGCGCCCGCGTCGTCTCCCTCGAGGACGAGCGCGAGGCGCAGGCACGGCCGGCCGTACTGCTCCTCGCCGGCGCTGTGGGCCTCGCGTTGCTCCTGGCCTGCGCGAACGTGGCCAGCCTGCAGCTCGCCCGGGGTGCCGCGCGCCGTCGTGAGATCGCGGTGCGCCAGTCGCTCGGAGCCTCCCGCCTGCAGGTGGTACGACAGCTCCTCGCCGAGAGCCTGCTGCTGGGGCTGCTGGGCGGCGGCGCCGGCCTGGTCGTGGCGCACGGGCTGTTCGCCGCGATCCTCGCGGCCCCGCCCGTGGGCTTTCCGGGTCTCGAGGGAGTGTCGCTCGACGGGCGCGTGGTGGCCTTTGCCACGCTCCTGGCGATTGCGAGCGCGATGCTCTTCGGCGTGGCGCCGGCTCTCGCGGCCTCGGATACGCCGCTGCACGCGGTGCTGAGCGACGGCGGACGTGCGGCGACGCGCGGCCCTCGCACGGGGCGCGCCCGGCGCCTGCTCATCGTGGGACAGGTCGCGGTGGCTCTCGCGCTGCTCACCGGGGCGGGTCTCGTCGGGCAGAGCTTCGTGCGCGTCCTCTCGGTGGACCCGGGCTTCGATCCGCGGGACCTGCTCACCTTGCGCATCACCCTCGATCAGGCGTCCTACAGCGGAGGCGCCGAAGCCCGCGAGTTCTATCGCGTTCTCATGCCGCGGCTGCTTCGGGTTGCGGGCGTGAGCGGGGCGGCAGGAGTGACCGCGTTGCCGATGAGCCCGATCGGCACCGATTTCGCGCGGCCCTATTGGCGAGAAGGCGAGCCCGACCTGAGCGGCAACGCCCCCAAGGCAGACATTCGAATGGTCACTCCGGGCTACTTCGACGTGATGCGCATGAGCCTGCGCCGGGGGCGCGCGTTCAACGAGTGGGATGGCCCATCCCAACCGCGGGTCCTCGTCGTGAACGAGACCCTGGCGCGGCGCGTGTGGACGGACGAAGACCCGGTGGGCCGCCATCTCGTCCTCGACTACCTGGGAGGTGCGTATCCCTACGAAGTGATCGGCGTGGTGAACGACGTCCGCTTCGCAGGCCCGAAGGCGGCACCGCGCCCCGAGGTCTTCATTCCCCACGCGCAGAACCCCTATCTCGACCTGACTGTGGTGGTTCGAGCGGCGGGCGAACCCGCGACGCTGCTCCGGGCCGTGCAGCGCGAGGTCGCGGCCGTCGATCGGATGCAGCCGGTCCATGCCGTCGCCACGATGGAGAGCCTGATGAGCCGCTCCGTCGCCACCGATCGCTTCGCCGCGCTGCTCCTCAGCCTGTTGGCGACCCTTGCGGTGGTCCTGGTGGGCACGGGCATCTACGGCCTTGTCGCCTTCCTCGTGGCCCAGCGCACGCAGGAGATCGGGCTGCGGCTGGCCCTCGGAGCGTCGCCGCCTGCCGTGCTCGGGTTGCTGATGACGGAAGCGCTGCGGCTCGCACTGGCCGGCTGCGTCGTGGGACTGCCCCTCGCCGGCTTTCTCTCGCGCTCGACAGCTGGGCTGATCTACGGCGTGAGGCCGTCGGACCCTCTCATCTGGGGCGGTGCGCTGCTGGCCGTGCTCGGCGTCGCGGTCGTCGCCAGCGTGGTGCCCGCACGGCGGGCGGCGCGGCTCGAGCCGCTCGTGGCGATACGATCGGAGTGACTAGCGGTCTACGGCGCGGCCAGGCTTGCCGTCGCGCCCTTGCGGCCCGTGCCGTCGAAGGCGGCCACGCGAATCGTTCCGCGGAGCGGGATCGGGCCCTTCACCACCGCGCTCTTCGGCGTCGGCTCGCTGCCGTCGGTCGTGTAACGCAGCGTCAGCCCCTGGAACTCCAGGCTGGTGAGAACCGCGCCGCCTTCGGCCTTGAGCCCGGGCGTCGGGATCCGGTACTCGTAGCCTTCCCGCTCGAGGCGCGGCAGCTCGCGCTTCGCGACGACGTTCACGAACTCCGACCACGCTTCGTTGTAGAGGGCCTCGGACTTCGCGGGATCGGGCTCGGTGGCCCACGCGGGGTCTTTCGCCCAGGCGCGCTCGGCGAGGCCCAGGAGCTTGGGCAGCAGCTGTCGCTCGAGGCGGTTCTCGCCGCCGAGCGTCTCGGACCACAGGTTGCCCTGGATGCCGACGATGTTGTCGCGGCCGTAATCGGAGAGCCGCTCCTTGCCCACGAACAGCTTCGGGTCCAGCGGCTGGCCGCGGCGGTCGAGGCGTGCGTTCCGGTAGTAGTCGTACGGCACGAACTGGAAGGGCTTCCGGAGGTCGACGTAGCCGCCCCAGTCGAGCCCGCGCTCCTCGGGGTTCTGGTTCCAGGCGAGGTCGAAGTAGAGGTTGGTGACCGGGCACAGCACGACCTCGAAGCCGCTGTTCGCGAGCCGGTAGGCGAGGTCTTCGGCGCCCCAGCCCGGCACGTTGTTCCAGACGTAGGCGCGCCAGCCGCGCGCCCCGAACATCGGGTTCGGCACGAGCACCGCCTGCCCGTCGCGCTTCGTCTTGCGCACGGCGATCTCCTCCCAGCCCGAGAGCGGGATGCCGTGGGCCCTGAGGATCTGCTCGACGCGCCCGTAGAACACGAACCACAGGTCGTCGGCGCTCTTCAGGCCCTTCTGCTTCATGAAGTCCTGCGCGGCCGGCGAGCGCTCCCACACTCCGTTCGGCACCTCGTCGCCACCCATGTGCAGGTTCCGGAGCGGCACGCCGGCTTCCTTGTGCATCGCCACGAGGTCGGCCACGACGCGCTCGATGAAGGCATACGTGGACTCGAGCGCCGGATTCATCACGTTGTCGTGGTAGAGCTGCGCGGACGTGTACTGCGAGCGGTCGCCCGGGTCGCTCAGCAGGTAGCGGCCCGCGGCGGCGTCGCCTTTCTGCGTGCGCTCGCGGAAGCGCGCCTCCATGGCCTTGATCGCCGCACGCGCGTGTCCCGGCATCTCGAGCTCGGGGATCACCTCGATGTGCCGCGCCGCGGCGTAGCGCAGGATCTCGACGTACTCGGCGCGCGTATAGTGGCCGCTGCCCCACGGCCGGTCGGGAACCGCGCCCGAGCCCCAGTGCGGCGGCAGGTGGCGGCTCGAGTCGAGCGTGTGCCCGCGGCGGGAGCCCACGGAGACGAGCTCGGGCAGGCTCGGCATCTCGAGGCGCCAGCCCTCGTCCTCGGTCAGGTGGAAGTGGAAGGCGTTGAGCTTGTAGCGCGCCATGAGGTCCAGCACGCGCAGGACGTCCTGCTTGGGCTGGAAGTTGCGCGCCACGTCCAGCATGAAGCCTCGGTAGCCGAAGCGCGGGGCGTCGCGGACGAAGAGCGCTTCCAGCACCAGACCCTTGCCCGGGGCCGGAGCGGGCAGCAGGCTGCGCAGGGACTGCAGACCGTAGAAGACGCCAGCCGGCGAGGCTCCCACGACCCGGATGCCCTGCGCGTCCACCTCGAGCTCGTAGGCCTCCTTCGACGAGTGGCCCTCGATGGGGCCCGTCGACAGCCGTACGGTCGGAGCGCCTGGCGGCGCGGGAGTTTTGTCGAAGTACGCTGCCAGGTAGGCAGAGGCGATGGCGGCTTCGGACTTGAGCTCAGCCGGCGCCTCGACCGCGGGCAGCGCCTGTAGGCGCAGCTCGCCGTTTCGCTTCTCGGCCTCCACCGCGGTCGGGAAGACGCGCGGCAGCTCGCCGGCCGGGACGTCGCGTGCCTGGGTGTCGAGTGCGTACTGCTGGCCCGGCGTGATCAGGCGCGGGTCGCGCCCCTCGCCCTGGGGGCCGCGCGTGAAGGGCACGGCGACGAAGTCGCCGAGGGGCCGGCCGAGCTCGGGCGTGTCGTCGAAGACCACGTACGGCGAGATCGGCGCGAAGCTGATGTTCGTGAGCAGCCCGGTCAGGTACTCGATCTTCACGCTCTCTCCGGGGCGCAGGCCCTTGAACTCGGGGCCGGGGACGAGCCGCAGCAGGTCTCCAGTCACGCGCTCGGCCTTGAAGCCGCCGCCCACGCTCCCCTCGCGGGGCTCGTGGAGCGCGTTGAAGTAGAGCGCCCAGCCGCTCGCCGGGATCGCCTCCTTGCCCTGGTTCGTGAGCGTGAACGCCACGCGCGCCGAGCCCTGGCCCGAGCTCGTGAAGACGTCCTCTTCCAGCTGCCAGCGGAGCTTGAGGCCCGCGGCGCGGTTGTCGCCCAGCTTCACCCGTGGCGGAGCGTCGACCTGTGCGGCGACGGGAGCGGCGAGCAGGACTGCGAGCATCAACACACGCATGGCGCCCATCCTAACCCCGGTGGGGCGCGCGTCGAGCAGCGTCCTGAGAGCGAGCTCTCGCTAAGCTTTCGTGGCGACGTAGTCGCTGCCGGCCGCGGCCCAGCCGCCGATCGGCACGTGGCCCACCGCCCAGCAGTGGGGACAGGCGACCGGCGCCGTCTCCTTCGGCTCGTCGGGCTCGGCCTCGTAGCGGACGACGATCGTCTGCTGGCACTTCACGCACACGTGGCGATCTTCGATCGAGCTTCGGCCCGGCCCCGGGGCGGACGCCGCCGAGACGGGAGCGGAGCTCGAACGCTCGCTCGCGATCGCCCCGCGAATCGCGTCCGCGAGCCCGTAGTGCTCGGCGCTGAACGAGAGGTTGCGAAAGCGCTCGCCGGGCCCGCTCAGGGTGACGCTCCACGAGGCGCCGAGCTTCACTAGCGAAACCGTCCAGGGTTCGGACGGATCGCGGCCGGCGAAGGCCTGCCTGACGGCGGCCTCGACGGATGCCCGCGCGTCCTTGTCGGCGCCTGCGACGAGAACCTTGACTCGGGACTGTGCCGCGGTGGGCCGGGGCGCCGGCGTGACCGGTCGCGGCGGCGAGGTGTTCAGGAACGGTCGCGGAGGGGACGAACGCATCTCCGCAGCGTACGTGGCGGACGCTTCCGGCGGATGTGATCTGGTTCACTCCGCGCCGGCGTCGGCTACGGGAGGCGCTTGTCGACCTGGTTTTCCACCGGCACCAGCGTCCGCGCGTGCTCGGTCGCGAGGCTCCGGATGCGCGCGACGACCTCGGGGTGGCGCGAGGCGACGTCGTACCTCTCGCCGGGGTCCTGATCCAGGTCGTAGACGAGCGGCGGGTCGTGAGCGGCTTCCGTGCCCTCGCCGTACTCGGGGCGGGTGAAGAAGTGCGCCTTGTGCGCCCCCTGACGCAGGGCGTAGAGGCGTACCCCTCGGTAGAAGAAGACGTGCTGACGCGGGCTTCGCCCCTGCCCGCGCAGAACCGGCGTGAGGTCGTAGCCGTCGAGCACGCGCTCGGCGGGGACCGCCGCGCCGGTGAGGGCGGCGATCGTCGGCAGCAGGTCGAGGGTCGCCCCGAGCTCGCTGACGACGCCCGGCCGGATCGTTCCAGGCCAGCGGAAGATCGCGGGCACGCGCATCCCGCCCTCGAAGGTGCCACCCTTGGCGCCCCGCAACGGGCCGGCGGACCCGCCCTGCTCGTCGAAGAGGGCCCATGGGCCGTTGTCGCTCGAGAAGAGGACGAGCGTTCGATCCTCGAGCTTCAGCTCGCGGAGCGTGTCGAGCACCTGCCCCACGCTCCAGTCGAGCTCCTCGATCACGTCGCCGTAGAGGCCGCGGCGGCTCTTGCCCGCGAACCCCGGCGAGGTGAAGAGCGGGACGTGCGGCATGCTGTGGGCGAGGTACAGGAAGAAGGGCCTGGAGGCGCTCGCGCGGATGAAACGCAGCGCTTCCTCCGTGTACCGGCGCGTGATCGTGCGCTGGTCGGCCGGACGCTCGATGACGCTCGTCCCGCGCATGAGCGGCACGTTCCAGTACTCGACGCGCGGGTCCATGATGCGCGCCCGCTTCGTCGGGTCCTCGCCTCCGATCATCGTCGCGCCCGGCACGGGCGCCATCTCCATGTCGTTCGAGTACGGGATGCCGAAGTACTCGTCGAAGCCCTGGCTCATGGGCAGGTACTGCGGCAGGTGGCCGAGGTGCCACTTGCCGATCGCCGCGGTCGCGTAGCCGCGCGTCTTCAGCAGCTCCGCGATCGTGACCTCGGAAAGCGGCAGCCCCCCGGCGGAGTCGGGAAAGAACACGCGCCGGCCCTCGTCGCTCGGGCTCAAGCCGCTCCGGACGGCCAGCCGTCCGGTGAGCAGGGCGGCGCGGCTCGGCGTGCACACGGACTCGCCGACGTAGAAGCTCGTCCAGCGCTGCCCCTCGGCCGCCATCCGGTCGATGCGGGGCGTGCGGACCGTGGGATGCCCGTAGACGCCCAGGTCGCCGTAGCCGAGGTCGTCGGCGAGGACGATGACGACGTTGGGCGGCGCCTCCGGAGCGCCGGGAAGCGCGCCCGCCAGCAGCAAGGCGAGTGCGGGAAGCGCGGGCATCCGACGCTCCGCCTTGGTCTACTTCGCCGGACCGAAGGAGCGCTCGAAGAGCGCGGCGATCGCCTTGCGGCCCTCGTCGTTCAGGTTGCGCGTGCCGGTGGCCGCGAACGGACGTTCGGGGATCACCGGGCTGTCCGCGACCCAGTGGCCGTCCTTCCAGGTGAACCAGCCGTGGCGCGCCTGGTCGAAGACGCTCACGGGCCGGTTGAAGAACTTCGCGAGCTCGACGCCCCAGCCGGTGCCGCCCTGGACCGTGTCGTCGCCCTGGATCCAGCCGACGGCGAAGACGACATACGAGCGCGAGACCATGTGGAAGATCAGCTGGCAGACGGTGCGGACCTGCTCGATCGACGTATAGGTGCGGCCCATGCGCTTGGAGACGATCTCCATGCTCACGTCGCCCTTCAGCAGCTCGGCCGGGGAGAGCACCTCGACGTTCTTGCTGTACTCCATCACGTGCCCGTCGTAGGACAGCGTCACCTGCCGCACGCCCCACTTCTCGGCCGCGCGGCCGAACTCGGCCTCGGCTCCCTTGTGGCCGCCGCTCACGAGGATCGACTGGTTGCGGTCGCTCATCCGCTCACTCTCCCGGTCGTTGAACGAGCGAGGATATCCGCCGCCCCCAGGCGGCGCAACCCGTCACTCGACGAGCGACTCGATCGGCGCGACCGGCGACACCTCGACCGGCGCCTGGCCGCGCCGGAACACGCGTGCGCCGGCGCGCCCGCGCAGTTCGACGGACTCGCCCTCGACGCGCAGCATCGCGCCTTCGCGCAGGCCGACCACGGGGTAGTCGTTTTCCTCGTGGTACTCGCGGATGCGGGTCTCGCGGCTCTCGCCCATGTGCGTCGACCCGGGCACCGGGTCCACGTAGTGGGGGTTGATCTGGAACGCGACGAGGCGCAGCGCGTCGAGCGTCGGCGGCTCGACGATCGGCATGTCGTTGGTCGTCATGATCGTCGGGCAGGCCAGGTTCGAGCCGGCGCTCGCGCCGGTGTACGGCATGCCCTGATCCACACGCTCGCGGAGCAGGTGCGCGACGTCCAGCCGGTAGATCTCGTCGAGCAGCCGAAACGTGTTCCCCCCGCCGCAGAAGACGGCCTCGGCTTCGAGCACCGCACGACGGGCGTCCCCCGCCTCGTGCAGCGCGTCGAGCCCGAGCCCGATCTCCTCGAACGCCGTCCGCGCCTTCGCCGCGTACCCGGCGTGGTCCTTGAGCGCGTGCGGGATGAAGAGGACACGCCTCACGCCCGCGAGGACCTCGCGCAGCTCGGCGAACGCGTGCTCGAGATAACGCGTGCCGAACACAGTCGAGGTACTGATCAACAACAGGCGGCGTGCCATGACGCGCCCAGCATAAGCCGTCACGCCCAACGAGCGACAGCGGGGGTCTGGGGGACGCAGTCCCCCAGATCAAGAACGCAAGCGTGGACGCGCCCATCCCAGGATCCCCCTTGAGGAGTCACTGGCGTTTTTCTTCCTGCAGTAGAGTCGAATCCTGGGAGGCCTTAGTGACCCGAGACCTGGGACTGCTGATCCTGCGACTGGCCGGGCTGTATCTGGCCGTGGCTCACGGCTGGGGCAAGATCGTCGGCCTCGCCTCCGGCGAGACCCGCTTCCTCGAAGGCGTCGAGCGCCTCGGCTTTCCCATGCCCGTCGCCTTCGCGTGGGCCGCCGCTCTCTCCGAGTTCCTGGGAGGGCTCGCGATCGCGCTCGGGCTGTTCGCGCGCTGGGCGGCGCCGTTCGCCGCCTTCACCATGTGCGTGGCCGCGTTCGGGGGGCATCGCGCCCTCAGCCAGTTCCTCATGTGGCTGGGGCTCGTCCCCGCGTCGGAGGAGCTCAAGAAATGGGGCAACCCCGAGCTCGCGTTCGTCTACATGCTGGTCTGCCTGGCCATCGCCCTGCTCGGCCCGGGCCGCTTCTCGGTCGACGCGAAGTTCGGACGGAAGTAGCTACCGAGTGAAGCGGGCGACAAAGCCGCCGCCTTGCGGCATCTCCGCTTTCAGCGAATCGCCGCGCCGCACGGTCGCGCTTTCGAGCCTCACGGCGGCGGGGTTGCCCGGCACGTCCCGCACCAGCGCTGCGTCGTAGCGGCCCTCCCCCAGGAACGATAACGGCAGCGTCACGGTCGCGGCTTCGCTGCCAGCCATCACGGCCAGCATCCACATCTCGTCCTTGCGGCGGGCGAATGCTGACAGCTTGCCGATGCGCGAGGCGGGCAGCACGATCGTCTCGTCCCACACGGGCGGGATGCCACGGATGACGTCGAGCGCCGGGTTGTCGAGGATGCTCTGCGGGTGCGCCGCGATCGTGAGCATCGGGCTCGCGAACGTCGCGAGGCTCGCGATCTGGTGCGCCCAGGTCGTGTCCGCGCGCCGCTCGCCGAAGACCATCGTCGTGTAGTCCGCGGGGCCGGCCAGGAAGCGGGTGAACGGCACGATCGTCTCGTGGCGCGCGCGCTCGACGAGGCTTCGCGACTCCATGCCGCGCACCGCCTCGCGCACGAGCTCGTTCGGCCAGGTGCGCATGCGGCCGGTTGGCTTGTTGGCGCCGTGGAAGTTCAGGACGATCCGGTTCTCCGCCGCCAGGCGCAGCAGCTCCTCGTAGAGGTCGACGCTTTCCCGGCCCTCGTGGTCGAAGAAGTCGATCTTCGCCCCTGCGACGCCTATCTCGCGCAGCCGCGCGAAGAAGGCATCGCGCTCGGCAGGCGTACGGAGCTGCCGTGAGTGCTTCCAGAAAACCAGCCGGACTCCAAGCGCGCGCGAGCGCTCGACGATCGCCCGGACCTGGTCGTCGGTCCAGCGCTGCCAGACGCCCTCGACGATGTGGTACTTCGCCCCGAGCCGCGCGCCCAGCTCCGAGAAGCGCAACAGCCCCTCGAAGCTGTCCTCGCCGCCGTCGACGTAGCGCCAGACGGCGAGCCCGGGCTCGACCCACGACGTGGCCATGCCCTGCGGGAACAGGCGCGCGTCCGCGGGTGGACACAGGCTCGGGAGGATGTCGCTGTTGACGAGCGTGTTCAGGTCGCGCCCGAGCAGCACGACTCGCCACGGCGTCGTGATCGTGCCTGCGACGGACGCGGGACGGCCCAGGCGCCTGGCCTCGTCGCGCCCGTAGCGCAGCTCGAAGGGCCAGTTGAGCGGCTGCCGGTGGCCGAGCCCCACGACGAGCCCGCGGCGGCCGTCGGCCTCGAGCGCCATGCCGGCGTAGCCGACCAGGTTCGCCTCCGTGATGGAGCCGTAGCCGCCCTGCGGCAGCCGAAAGGTCAGCGGCGGCCCCGCCCACTGCCCCGCGAGAACGTCGTCGACGCTGCGCTCTTCGTAGGCCGACTCGTAGTGCCCGTCGAGATCGTGGTACCAGACGGTCGTTCCCGTCGGCAGGACGAAGGTCGAGCGCTCGTCCGGTACCCGCGTTTCCCCTGCTGCGCCCGACACCACGTGCCGGTAGGCGACCCCGTCGTCGAAGACACGAACCTCGAACGTGAACGGGATTTGCCCCAGATCGGCTGCGAGCGTCACGCGAGCGCCGCGGCAGCGGTTGACCGCGGTGGCATGCGCTCCGTGCCACGGGTACGACTCGTCGATCGAGTACGTCTCGACCTGTCCGAAGACGAGCCCGGCTCCCAGGTCGAACCCGTCGACCGACATCTGGACCGGCGACGGCTCGAGCGCCGTACGGCCGTCCAGCGTCACCGTGAAGCTCAGCCGCTCGGGATTCGGCAGCAGCGTGAAGACGATCCGGCCGTCCGGGCTCGCGACCTGCACAGGCTCCATGCGGACACGCCTGTTCCGCCGATCGCCGGAGCGCTGCCGCTCCTGCTGCGCCAGGCGAAGCGCTTCCTCAGAGCGCGGAGGCTCGGATGCCGGCGCCACTTGAGTCCGCGCGGGCGCCGCGGAGGTCACGAGCGCGCAGAATGTCGCGGCTCTGAGGAGACTGAAGCGACGCGGGCCGGTCACGGGTTCGAGCCTGTGCCCGGCGCCGGCCGCTCGGGCGCCGTCATGAACCGCCACGTCACTGCGCCGTAGCTCCACTTCCTTCCGGTCGGGTCGGGCTGGACGCTGCCACGCCACTCCCCCGAGGCGTCGCGCGCGGCCGCGAGTCGCGTACGGCTGTGCTCGCCCCGCTCGTAGTCGAAGCTCTCGCCGTCGTCGTCGTAGAGATCGAGCGAGCCGGGCGCGGTCCCGTAATGGCGGACCTCGAGCGCGAGCACCTCGGTAGGCGCCGGCGCCCACTGCCGCTCGGCTGCCAGCAACGGGACGAGCGCGCCGTCCCTGACGAAGAGGGGGATCCGCGACAGGGTAGGCGCGACTTCGATCTCGGTCGGACCCTCGCCGGCGAGCTGTCCGGTGTCGAAGTCGAACCAGCGTCCTGCCGGCAGCCTGAGCTTACGGGTCTTCGCCCCGGGCGCGATCGGCGCCACGAGCAGCGCGTCGCCGACCATGTACTGGTCGCGGGGCTCCTGTGCGCCGGCTCGGGTGTCGAAGCCGGCGACGAGCGGCATCGCGCGCACGACCGGCGTGCCCTCGAAGTGGTACTGGGCGAAAGTGGCGTACCAGTACGGCAGGAGCCGCAGCCGCAGCCGGATCGCCGCGCGAATGTCGGCCTCGACCGCGGCGTGCGTCCACAGCTTCGTGCTCGTAGCCCAGCCGTTGAAGAGCGCGAGCGGCGAGAAGCAGACGGCCTGGACGCGGCGCAGCATGTCCTCGGCGTCCCCGGCGCGGACCTCCGGCGACCACAGCACGCCCGCGAAGGAGCTGTTCGCGACGGCGGTGACGTACTCCTCGAAGGCGTAGTTGTCGTTGTAGATCACGAACGGGAAGGGCGAGGCGCCGGCGTTGCTGCCGCGCACCTGTCCGAGCGTGCGGCGGTTCTCGCGCCGAAAGAGCTCGAAGAGCAGCCGCTGCACGAAGAGCCCGTAGCTCTGGCGGAGCTGGTCGGCGTCGTTTGCAGAGGGGAACACGGCGAGGTCGGGCCACAGCCAGCGGTCGTAACCGTCCACCTCATCGACCTTGAAGCCGCCGACGGCGGCGGGGCCGAGGTCCACGACCGTTCGTTTCAGGTGGTCGGAGAAGACGGCGCGCGCCTCATCGAGCGAGTAGTCCGGCACGATCCCGTTCCAGACGAGGTGCGACCCGGCGAACGGCAGCAGCCGTGCGTGGAGCGGCGACGTCGGCGACACGTACGGGTTGAACCAGAGGTTCGCGCGCACGTGGCGGCGCTCGAGCTCGGCGAGAAAGCCGCGCGGATCCGGGAAGCGCGTCTTGTCCCACTCGAACGAGCACGGGTAGGCGTGGTCGTGCCAGCCGGGCTCGAGCCCCAGCATGTCGAGCGGGATCCCACGGCGGCGGAACTCGGCCACCTCCGCGAGCGCCTGCTCCGCGGTGTACGCCGTCGGGGTCCGCGTCATGAAGCCGAGGCCCCACTTGGGCGGCAGCGCTCCCCCGCCGCTCCACAGGTTGTAGCGGCGGACGGCGTCGAGTGCCGTCGGCCCTTCGAAGACCAGCACCCGGGCGCCGGGCGCCGGCACGAGCGCCTCGACCGAGTCCGCGCGCGGCTGCGCCGACCAGGCTTTGCCGCCCGTCGTTCGGTCCACGACCGGGGGCTTGCGCGGCGCCGCGAGCCGCACCGCCGTGCCCACGTAGAAGTCGACGTAGCGCGCCGCGTCGACGAGCACAGCGTAGCCGCGGCTCGAGACGTAGAGCGGCACCGGGGCGTGGGTGCGCCCGGGCACGCCGCCCCAGTGGTCGACGTGCAGCCTCAGGGTCGCGCCCGTTCGGCGCAAGGACTTGAAGTCGACGCCGAGGCCGTAGATCTCCTCGTCCTCGGCGAGCGGGAAGCGCAGCGCCACCTTGCCCGAGGCGACGCGCGCGACGGCCTCGCCGGGCTCGAACGGGAAGCGGGCGCGCGGCAGGGACCCGAGCGCCTCGCGCTTCGGCGGCTGCGCCGCGGCGCCGAGCAACGTCAGCCGGTCGGGCTCGCCGATGCGGGCCTCGAACACGCCGGGCGCGAGCTCCGTCCATTGCAGGCTCGCCGGCGCCGGCGTGCCCTGTGCCACGACCGGCGCGGCGGCGAGCGCCGAGAGCCAGACACCGAAGCCGACGCGTTGCGTGCGCATGCCGCGAGCTCGAGCGGGCTACCTCTGGACGGCGTCGCCTTCGATCTCGACCACGACCACCGTGGCGGTCGGGTCGAGGATCGGCCGCTCGATCACGAGCTGCGGCCGGCCGCCTTCCAGCTTGACCTCGATCGGCTGCCCGTCGGCCAGCCGATAGGCGCGCTTCACGGCGTTCTTCATCGGCGGCAGCTCGAACGGCACCCGCGGCTCGGCGAACAGCGTGAAGTAGAGCTTGCCGGGCTTCGTGGTGACTCGCCACTCGTTTCGCGTGAGGAACAGCGCGTTGCCGCGCAGGTCCTTGGCGCCCTTCGAGCTCGGTTCGCCGAGCTCGTCGCCCCAGGGCGTCGCGCCCGCGCCGTACACGGCCTCGCCGTTGACCTTCAGCCAGCGGCCGACCGTCCGCAGCACGTCCTGGCTCGGCTGCGGGATGACCCCGTCAGCCATCGGCCCCACGTTCAGCAGGTAGTTGCCGCCCTTGCTCACGATGTCGACGAGCTTGAAGGTGACGTCGCCCGCCGACTTCCAGTCGTGGTCGTCGGTGCGATAGCCCCAGGTGTGGTTGAGCGTCGCCGGCACTTCCCAGGCCGTCGCCTGGGCCTGGCCCGGGATCACGTTGTCGCCGGTCGTGACGTAGTCGCCGGCGGCGCCGAGCCGGCCGTCGATCAGCGTCTTCGGCTGCAGCGAGCGCACGATGTCGGTGAAGCGCTGCGCGCGCTCGGCGTTCATCAAGCGCGGCGTGTCGAACCACACGAGCGCGACCGGCCCGTAGCCCGTGAGGAGCTCGCGCACCTGGGGCTCGGCCTTCCCGCGCAGGTACTTGTCGAAGTCCTTCTTCTCGTCAGGGCCGAAGTCCCAGCTGTTGCCGGCGCCGTTCGGGTCGTGCCAGTCCTGAGCCTGCGAGTAGTAGAAGCCGAGCGGCATGCCCGCCTTGGCACAGGCGGCGGCCAGCTCCTTCAGGATGTCGCGCTTGAAGGGCGTAGCGTCCACCACGTCGTAGCGGCTCACCTTCGAGTCGTACAGCGCGAAGCCGTCGTGGTGCTTCGAGGTGATCACGATGTACTTCATCCCCGCGTCGCGCGCGAGCGCCACCCACGCCTCCGCGTCGAACTTCACCGGGTTGAAGCCCGCGGCGAGCTTCTCGTACTCGGCCACCGGTACCTTGGCGCGGAACATGACCCATTCGCCGATGCCGGGAACGCGCTTGCCGTTCCACTGGCCCGCCGGGAGGGCGTAGAGCCCCCAGTGGATGAAGAGCCCGTACTTGGCCTCCCGGAACCAGGCGAGCCGCGCCTGCTTCGCCTCGTCCGCTTCGGGACCCGGCGCCTGGCCGAGAGGCGCCGCGAACGCCGCGCCTCCCGCCGCGAGCGCGAGTACGACGAAACCCCAGACCCCGCCTCGCCTCATGCCCGCTCCTCTCCTGGTGTGGCTTGCGCCGCGTCCGCGCCGGGAGCGGTCTCCTCCGAGACCATCCGGGCGAGCGCGCGCTGCAGGTGCTCGTCCATCGTCGCGCGCGCGCCCTCGGGATCGCGCGAGCGGACCGCCTGGTAGATGCGCCGATGCATGTCGGCCTCGCCGCGCAGCTCGTTGCGCGCCCGTTCGATCGTGACGCGGCGCTGCTCGTAGTGGAGCGAGGCGACCATCTCGATGAGCGCGCTCAGCACGAGGTTGTTCGAGCCTGCGGCCACGGCCCGGTGGAAGCGGACGTCGTGGAGCAGGAACTGCTGCGGCTCGTCGAGCGAGGTGTACATGCCGGTTATCTCGTCCGACATCGCCGCGAGCTGGTCGCCCGTGGCCCGCTCCGCGGCGAGCGCCACGGAGCTCACCTCGAGCACGCGGCGCGCCTCGAAGAGCCCCTCGCGCGTGATGCCATGAAGCGCCGCGAGCATCCCGAGCGGCTCGTTGACGAGGGCCGGCGGACCGGCGGTGATGAAAGTACCGGCGCCCTGCCGCGTGTTGACCACGCCCATGGTCGCGAGGGAGCGAAGGCCTGCTCGGACGCTCGGCCGGCTCACGCCGATGGCGCTCACGAGCTCGCGCTCAGAGGCCAGCCGGTCACCGGGGCGGAGCTCCCCCCTCTCGATCAGGCCGCGTACATAGGCGACGACTTGCTCGGAGGCGATGGGATCCCGGGCGGTTGGAAGCGGGCGAAACGGTGTGCTGGTCACGGCCGAGATTCTACTCCTCCAACCGGAACGACCGCAGTTTAGCACAGATGTCAGACCAATCCGGTCCGACTCGACGCACTGCCTACCGTCCTCCTAAGTGATAGCGCCCGTCAAGACTGCTCATAACAGATTGTTATACATGTAGTTAAGGAGATTGTATAACATCTATTGACACCGTTTCTATGCTCATGCTACCTATCGTGTCGTCTTGTTGCTGAGTCACTTGCCTAACCAGTTGCCCTTGAGAGGTACCGCTCGCGAGAGCGTTAACCGGCCTTCCGGCAGAAGGCCGGGGAGGATCGCCATGGACCTGAAGACGTCGTGCTGCGGGGCAGTCCGCGTGCTCGCCCTCCTCGTATGGCCGGCGCTCGCCGGCGCCCAGTCGTCGATGGGTACCGTGAGCGGCACCGTAACCGACGCCGCGGGTGCCGTCGTCCCGGGCGCCAGCGTCACGCTCGTGAACCAGGACACGAACGTCCATTCCACGCGCGCGACCAATGCCGACGGCCACTTCGTGTTCGTCAACGCGCGGCCGGGGACCTACGTCCTCACCTTCGAGCTCACGGGCTTCGCGACCGCCAAGGTCGCCCCCTTCGTGGTCGGCGTCAACGAGACGTTGGCGCGCAACGTCACCCTCAAGGTCGGCGCCGTGGAGGAAAACGTCGAGGTCGTCGCGCAGTCCGAGTTGCTGCAGGGCTCGACCTCGGAGCTCGGCAACGTGATCGAGGAGAAGGTCATCAAGGACATGCCGCTCCAGGGGCGCAACTTCACTCAGCTCCTGGTGCTGACGCCGGGCGTCAACCCCGTTTCGACCGCCCAGGGACCCGGAGCCAACGGCGGCGACTCGACCGCGATCAACAGCTTCGAGGGCAACACCGGGATCCCCGGCGGCTACTTCACGAACGCCTCGATCCAGGGGCAGCAGAACCGCTCGAAGATCTACTACGTCGATGGCATCGTGAACACCAGCGTGCGCTCCGGCAGCTACGTGGCGCTGCCGGACGTCGACTCGATCCAGGAGTTCAAGGTCCAGTCGCACGGCGACAAGGCCGAGTACGGCGGCGTGACGGGCGGGGTCGTGAACATGACGTCGAAGTCGGGCAGCAACGGCTTCCACGGCACCGCCTTCGGGTTCTTCCGCAACGAGGGGCTCTCGGCCCGCAACTCCTACCGCGACGTGGTGGGCGGAGTGCCGATCGCGCCCCCGGAGTTCGAGCAGAGCCAGTTCGGAGTCAACATCGGCGGCCCGATCTTCAAGGACAAGACGTTCTTCTTCGCCTCCTACGACGGCTGGCGCTACCGCGAGAACGCCGAGATCCGCATGACGGTGCCCGCGAACGACAACTGGCTGAACGGCGACTTCACGGGCTTCCGCCCACTCTTCAACCCCTACACCACGCGCGTCGTGAACGGCGTCACGGTGCGCGACCCGTTCCCGGGCAACCAGATCCCCGCGAGCCTGATCTCGCCGACGATGCAGCAGCTGCTGCGGGCGTACATGCCGCGGCCGAACCTCTCGGGCAGCCAGGTCGTCAACAACTTCAACTACGTCGACTTCCGCGAGCAGACGAACGACTCGAACGCCTTCCAGTTCCGGCTCGATCACCACTTCTCGACGAAGGACAACATCTTCTTCCGCTGGACCGAGCGGCGCATCGAGGGCTACCTGCCGCAGAACGACGTGGCCTACAAGACTCCCGAGTCGACCAACCGCAACTGGGGCGGCGGCTGGTTCCACACCTTCTCGCCCAACATGATTCTCGAGGTGCGCGGCGGCGTCGCGACGCAGCCGACCGAGGACGCGCCGATGGAGCACCCGGCGGGGCTCGCGCCGCAGCAGGGAACGGCGCTGCCCTCGCTCGACGAGCTCCAGGGCTACGTGATCAGCGGCCTCGGCACGTCGCCCTGGAGCCTGCAGGCGGCCCAGCTCGGCGTGCAGGGCCCGCGGCCGCGCGGGAACCCCAACTGGAACGTCGCCGCGGACCTCACCTGGCTGCGCGGAAAGCACAACTTCAAGGCCGGCTTCCAGATGCTGCGCATCTCGCGCCTGCAGAAGAACCAGTTCGGCGAGCTGCTCTACAACGCCGACGCGACGCGCAACGGCGCCGCCGCCGCGACCACGGGCGACGTGCTGGCCTCCGCGCTGCTCGGCCTGGCCGGACAGATCCGCGGCTACGTACCCGACCTCGGCTTCATCGACTTCCACACCTCGACGCTCTCGGGCTACGTCCAGGACCAGTGGTCTGTGAAGCCGAACCTGACGATCACCTACGGCTTGCGCTACGACTACATCACGCGCGCCTACGGGGAGAGCGGGACCTTCCAGAGCGGGCCCGACTTCCGGACGGGCGAGTGGCTGCTGGCGGTCGAATCCCAGCCGCCGGTGTGCAGCACTGTCGCGAACCAACCGCCGTGCCTGCCCAAGCCGCTCGAGCAGATCCCGTTCAACCAGTACATCAAGGTCACGGGCGAGACCAACTCGGTGCTGCCTCCGATCAAGGACAACTTCGGCCCGCGGCTCGGGATCGCGTGGCAGATCAACCCCGAGACCGTGCTGCGCGGCGGCTACGCGCTCATGTGGGACTCGATGGTTTCGCGCAGCCAGTACGGGCAGCACCAGTTCGAGACCTGGGGCTGGCCGCAGGTCTCGGGATTCGACACGGGCACGATCAACACCATCGGCGGCGCGGTGCAGCCGCTCGAGAGCTTCTCGAGCCTGGGGATAGGAGCGCCGCGCGACCAGCCCTGGAACAGCACCGGCTACTTCAACGCCCCCGATCGCAAGAACGCCTACTCCCACCAGTGGCACGTCGAGCTGCAGCGGCAGCTCACCCGCAACCTGATGGTTGGCGCCGCCTACGTGGGCAGCCACAACGGCCGGATGGAGTACTCCGGGCGAGCCGCGGCGCCCAAGCTGGCGGCGATCGACCCGGCGACGGGCCGTCGCCTGACGGCGGCCGAGCGCAACGAGCTGCGCGAGTGGTCGCACATCACCGGCGACTTCCGCTACTCGGACGACATCGGCATGTCGAACTACAACGCGCTGCAGGTCAAGGTCCAGCAGCGCTTCGCGAAGGGCTTCACCACGCTGCTCTCGTACACCTGGTCGCACTCCGAAGACACGAGCAGCGGTTGGTTCGACGCCGAGGGCGGCATCGGCGGGCGGCCGGTGCAGAACTACTGGGACATCGACGACGCTCGTGCCACCTCGGCCTACGACATCCCGCACATCCTGACCTGGGCCTCGACCTGGGAGCTGCCGTTCGGACAGGGCAAGCGCTGGCTCACCGACGGGTTCGCGTCCAGGATCCTCGGCAACTGGCAGGTCAGCTGGATCCTGCTCGCCCGCTCGGGCCAGCCGATGGCCATAACGGCGGGAGGCGATCCGGCCAACCTCGGCTTCAGCAACTACTCGCGCGCCGACCTCGTGGGCGATCCCGAGCTTTCCGATCCCTCACCGGATCGCTGGTTCAACACGGCGGCCTTCGCGGCGCCCGTGAACGCCTTCGGGAGCTCCGACCGGAGCGTCATCCGTGCGCCCAGCTTCTGGAACGTGGACCTCTCGGTCCAGAAGAACGTCCTGCTCGGCCGCGGGATGCAGCTGCAACTGCGCGCCGAGGCCTTCAACGTCTTCAACACGATCAACGACGGCAACCCGAACGTGGACATCACGAACGCCAACTTCGGACGCATCACGAGCATGTCCGGACGCCCGCGCATGATCCAGTTCGGGGCGCGCTTCGTCTACTAACGTCAGCGGGGGGTGTGGGGGGCGGCATAGGAGCCCCCCACGCCGTCACCCGATCTGTTGGCCGCTCATTTCTTCGTGACCGTCCCGTTCGGCCCCTGGTTCAGGAACAGCCAGAGCCCCAGCTCGCTCGGCGCGACGATGTCCGCTCGCCCGTCGCGGTCGAGGTCCACGACGCTGAACTGCCGGCCGAGCGCCGCGCCCTCCCCCGGCGCCGCGATCGTGTGGCGCGTGAAGCGCCGTGAGCCTCGGTCCCACTTGTAGTAGTACACGCCCGGCGGCTCGGCAGCGCCCGGATCGCCGCCCTCGTGGGCCCAGATGCACTTCCCCGTGACAAGCTCCTCCGCTCCGTCGCCGTCGAGGTCCGCGAGCGCCATGACGTGCGCCTGCGACCAGGACTCGTCGATCACATGCTGCTTCCAGACGGTGGTGCCGTCGGCCTTCGGCGCCTGCTGCTGCCACCAGTAAAGGCCATAGTCGTGGCCGCGGCCGAAGAGGATGTCGAGCCGGCCGTCGCCGTCGAGATCATTCACGACGAATGGACAGCTCGGGTGCGGCAGCGCCGTCTCGGGGTGAAGCCGCCAGGGCCCGGCGAAGGGATCGCCCGGCGGGCGCTCGTACCAGCCGACCTCGGTCAGCACGTCCTCGCGCCCGTCGCCGTTCACGTCCCCGAACGCGAAGCCGTGGCCGCCGCCCTGCTCCCCCAGCACGAAGGCCCGCAGCATCGGCTCGCCGGCCTCGTTCGTCGCGAAGCGAAACACCTCGAGCGGCTCCTGCTTGCGATAGCACGCCGAGTGCAGCTCCGGCACGCCGTCGCCGTCGAAATCGTGCAGCGCGAACATCTCCATATGGCCTCGCGTGCGCGCGAGCAGCTTCGCCTGCCAGGCGTCATGCATCCGCCACGGCTCGCCGCGCTCCTCGGCGCTCCGGCCGGGGTTGCGGTACCAGTAGATGCCGTCCTCGTTCCAGCCACCCGCGATCACGTCCGGCCACCCGTCGCGATCCACGTCGTGGACGTGGACGCTGTTCTCGTGCATGTAGTCCCGGGAGACGTGATTGGGCCGGAAGGCGCGCGGCACGAACTCGGGCGCCCGGAACCAGAAGGCTCCGGACACGATGTCGAGGCGCCCATCGCGATCCAGGTCCGCCACCGCCGCGTTCTCGTAGGGTGCGACGAGCAGCATCCGACGGGTGAAGCGAAGCCCCTTGGCCTCGCCCTGCTCGCCGGCCGAGCCTGCGCTGGCAAGCAGGGAGAGAGCTGAGACCAGCACGCCACGGCGGCTCCTGGCTCTCAGCGGGCGCCTCTATCTCGCCGGCGACGGAAGCGGGCCGATCTCGACGCGCCGGAACTCCACCTCGGTGCCCTCGGCCTGGAGCGCGATCCGGCCGCGATCGGCCGTGGCGTTGGAGCCTTCGTTGACCAGGTCCCCGTTGACCCACACCCTGAGCGCCCGGCCGCGCGCTTCGACCGCCAGCGTGTTCCATTCGCCGAGCGGCTTCTCCGACGTGTCGGTCAGGTTCAGGATGCGGCGGGCGTCGCCCTCCGCTCCGCCCCACTTCTCGCTCGGCTTGCGTGGGCGGCGCGTCTCCATGTCCTTGACCTCGATGTCCTCCTGGATCACCCAGAAGTCGCCCGCTTGCCCGCTCTGCATCTGCACTTCGATCGACTGCGGGAACATCTTGTAGAGCGCGCGCGGCTTGGAGGCGTGGACGAGCACCCCGCAGTTGCCCGCCTTGCCGGGAAATCGGTACTCCACCTCGAGGCGGTAGTGGCGGTAGCTCGCGTCCGTGACGAGGTGGCCCTTCGGCTCGCCGAGGCTCACCAGCACGCCATTGCGCACGACGAAGCTCGCGGGCGCAGCCGGGTCCGTATCGTGCGCGGGCACGTCCGGCGTCCAGCCCGCGAGGTCCTTGCCGTTGAAGAGGCGTGTGAGCTGCGTCGGCGCGACCGCTTCGGGCGAGGGCGCGGCAGACGGCGTTTGTGCCGACACGCGGCATGCGAGCAGGAGCGCAACTGCAGGGATCCGTTTC
>DATBSL010000169.1:0-19751 GCA_036559805.1 Vicinamibacteria bacterium | reverse complement strand
GCATGAGGGCCGCGAGCCGCGCGAGCTGGTCGTGAAGCTCGGCGCTGGCAGTGAACTGGACCTTGTAGCGCCCAGGCGAAAGCGGCTCGACGACCACCCGGCGTGACGCGAGTTCGGAGTGCATGAAAACAATATAGGCAGGGGTTTCCGCACTTCGCAGGAGGACGAGCGGCCGCATCAATGCGCGTCAGTCGTCGCGCGCGGATCGCTGCGCGATTGCGCCGCGCGTGGAGCACGCGGGTGCGCGACACGGGGCTTCACACGAGCGTCGCTTGGCGCGTGCAAAGTCGCTCCTGAAAGTTGTCAAGGGGTGCCCGAAAAAAGTCGCACACGGCATCCCCTTGAACAGCGAGGGTTCCAAGGTGCCTGTCGCGAGTGGTGGTGGATCGTGCGTGGATCGCTTGGGAGTTTCTTTCCACACGAGGGCTCCCGCCCCCCTCGAGCACCCAGGGCGGGCCCCCCAGCTAACGGCGTATCTGTTGCAGGGTGGCCAGCAGCTTGTCGCGCGCGGCCATCTGGCCGGCGGTGGGAGGCGGCTGCGGCAGCGACAGCAGCACGTAGAAGCTCCGCAGCAGGTTGCGCGCGTTCTGTGCCGCGTCGAGGGCCTGCGGGTCGGGCGGCGACTTCGCCCACACCTGCTTCTCGAGCGTCGCGAAGCGCTGGAGCCAGCCGTCGAGGCGTGAGGCCTCGAAGTCGTCGCGGCGCACGACCGACACGAGCGCGGCCGCCAGCCGCTCGTCCTCCGCGTGTGTGAACACCGGCGCGCTCGAGGCGGCCATTCGGGTCCAGGCCGCTTCGAGCAGCCGCAGCTGGTCGTCGGAAGTGAAGCGGGAGTCGCGGGCGAGGAACTTCAGGAGGTCGGCCGTGTGCGCGGTCGCGTGGATCCAGCCGACGCGCGGCTCGAAGCCGCGCAGGTCGCGCTCGTCGCGCAGGTACGCGAGCGCGTCGTCGAGCAGGCGCCTGTAGCCGGGAGCGTCGAGCGCCGGCTCGCGCAGCTCGGCTGCCGCGACGAGCGACAGCGTGAGAGCCGAGAAGGACCGCTGCAGCACCGAGTCGTTGCCCGTATCGCCAATCCCTTTGCGCAGGTTCAGGAGGAGCGGCTCGACGAGCGAGCGGCGCTCCGCCGCGCTCAGGCGCTGCTTCTTCTGGATGCACGCCGCCACGACGCCGTAGCCGATGTCGTCGCGCCATTCGGGGTCGGGCGAGCCGACGAGCGTGATGGCCTCGTGCGCCAGGCCGGAAGGCGTCGCCCAGGGCGGGACGTCGCACTCGCGCGCGACCTCCTTCCAGAAGGGCTTCCCGCGCTGCTCCGCGGACGACGGCGCCTCCTGGTCCGAGGCGACGGCGCACGTCAGGAGCAGGAGCGCGATCATCGGCCACCTCCCGGCGCGCGGCGCCGTCCGTTCCCGCCCGCCGGCGCGAGCCCGGCGCGGCCGAGCCTGCCGAGCTCGTCGAACAAATGCACCGCCGAGCGCATCGACTTCCTGAAGTCGCCCAGGTGCAGGCTCTCGTTCTCGGAGTGGGCGGCGCAGCCCCCGTCCTCGACGCCCGTGAGCAGGCACGGCACGCCCAGGGTGTCGGCGAACGGCTTCACGAAGCCGATCGACGCGCCCGAGCCGATCACCGCGGGGCGGCGGCCGTAGCCCTTCCGGAGCGCGCGGAGGGCGGCCTCGAAGGCCGGCCCCGCGGGCTCGCTCGTCCACCACGGCGTCGTGCGAACGACGCGCGCTTCGACCCGAGCGCGCGCCGGCGGGCGGCGCGTGAGCGCGCGGATCAGCTTGCGGCCGGCGTCCTGCGCGTCCATGCGCGGCACCGTGCGCAGCGACAGGCGCGCTCGCGCCGAGTCGAGGATCTGGTTGGCGGCCCCGTGCAGCGGGTGCGCTTCGATGGCGATCACGCTCAGCGACGGGCGCATCCAGAGCTGCTCGTAGACGCTCGCGCCCCGCTCGCGCGCGAGGCGCGTGCCGGGGAGCATCCCCGCGGCGCGACGGAACGCCCGCTCCGAGAACGGCAGGCGGGCGAGCCGGCGCCGCACGACCGCGCTCGGGCGCGCCACGCCACGGTAGAGCCCGGGGACGTCGATGCGTCCGTCCGGCGCGCTCAAGCGGTCGAGCAGCCGGCACAGGATCCGCACCGCGTCGGGAACCGCGCCGCCGAAATCTCCGCTGTGAACGGGACGGCCCAGGCAGGTGACCTCGACGTCCACCTGCACCAGGCCGCGAAGCTGGAACGTCAGCGCGGGGATGCCGGTCGCGAAGTTGTAGGTGTCGGAGAGCACCACGACGTCCGCCTCGACCCGGTCGCGGTACTGCCGCAGGAACGCGGGCAGGTGGCTCGAGCCCGTTTCCTCCTCGCCCTCGATCAGGAACCTCAGGTTGACGGGACAACGGCCGGCGGCCTTGAGGTACGCGGAAGCGGCCGCGACCCACGCCATGAAGCCGCCCTTGTCGTCCGCGGTGCCGCGGCCGTAGAGCCTTCCCTTCCGCTCGACCGGGAGGTACGGCGGGCTCGTCCACCTCTCCGAAGGCCCCGGCGGCACGACGTCGTAGTGGCCGTACACGAGCACGGTGGGCGCCCCGGGCGCGCCAAGCCAGTCGCCGTACACGTAGGGGGGCGCGTCCGCCATTCGCAGCAGCGTGACGTTCTCGACGCCGAGGCGCCGAAGCACATCCGCCGTGGCGTCCGCCGAGCGCCGCAAGTCGTCGGGCGGGAAGCCCGCGGCCGAGACGCCCGGCACGCGCACGAGCTCGCAGAGCGCCTCCTTGAACTCGCGGAAGCGGCGGTCGACCGAGCGCAGCGCAAGGGAGGCCGGCGTCGTGACCCCCCTTCGCGCCATCAGACGACCGCCCGCTTCGAAGCGGGCTCGATCGCCAGGCGCTGCTGCGGGGCGCGCGCGATCGTCTCCGTCGGGCTGGAGTCGTCCAGGACGCAGGACGATTGCGGCGTGTCGCTCATGACGCCCTCGATCCGAGTGGGATGGGATCGGGCGGATTCTATATCTCGTCCGCGGCTTCCCGGTCTAGACTGCCCCCGATGTCGAAGAAGGCGCTGGCCGCGGCGCTCCGCCACGTCGACGCTCGCGCGGGCGAGGCGCTCGCCCGGCTCGCGTACCTCGTCCGCATCCCGAGCGTGTCGGCCGAGGGCTTCCCCGCCTCGGAAGTGCGCCGGTCGGCCGAAGCCACGGCCGCGCTGTTGGACGATGCCGGTCTCGAGAACGTGACGCTCGTCGAGCTGCCGGGCCACCATCCCTACGTCTACGCCGACTGGCTCCACGCCGCGGGCGCTCCCACGCTGCTCGTCTACGGCCATCACGACGTGCAGCCGCCGGGCCGGCCCGAGCGCTGGGTGACGCCAGCCTTCGAGCCCGCCGAGCGCGACGGCCGCCTCTACGGGCGCGGAGCGGTCGACGACAAGGGCACGTTCGTCACGCACGTGGCGGCGATTCGCGCGTGGCTCCAGACCTCGACCCGGCTGCCGCTCAACGTCAAACTGCTGATCGAGGGCGAGGAGGAGATCGGCTCGCCCGGACTCTCGGCCTTCCTGAAGCGGCACGGCCGGCGCCTGGTCGCGGACGTGGCGGTGCTGGCCGACACCGGCAACTTCGACGTGGGGCACCCGGCGCTGACGTACCAGCTGCGCGGGATCTGCCAGGTGGACGTGGAGGTGCGCTGCCTGGAGCAGCCGGTCCACAGCGGCTTCTTCGGCGGGCCGACGCCGGACGCGGTGCGCATCCTGGCGGGCCTCATCGCCGGCCTCGAGAAGAAGGACGGCTCGCTCGACGTGCCGGGACTCTATCGCGACGTCGCGACGACAGGAGCGCCGCAGAAGCGCCGGCTGCGCGCGCTGCCGTGGGTCGACGCGCGCTTCCGCGCCTCGGCGGCGATGGAGCCGGGCACGCAGTACGTCGGCGAGCGCGCGTACTCGGTCTGGGAGCGGCTCTGGACGCGGCCGGCGCTCACCGTGATCGCGCTCGAGGCCCACCCGCTCGCCGGTTCCTCGAACCAGGTGCTGGACGCGGCGCGCGCCCGGCTGTCGCTGCGCACGGTGCCGCGCATGGACGAGCGCAAGGCCGGCCGGCTGCTCGTGCGCCGCCTGACGGCGCGGCCGCCCCACGGCGCGCGAGTCAGCGCGCGCGTCACCGGCACGGCGCGCTGGTGGACGACCGACCCCGAGGGCCCCGCGTTCGAGGCGGCGCGGCGCGCGCTGCGCGCCGGCTACGGCAAGGACGCCGCGATGATCGGCGCCGGCGGCTCGATCGGCTTCGTGAAGCCCTTCTCGAAGGCGCTCGGCGGCGTGCCCTGCCTGCTGATGGGCGTCGAGGACCCGCACTCGGCGATCCACTCCGAGAACGAGAGCCTGCACCTGGGCGACTTCCGGCGCGCGATGCGCGCCGCGGTCCACCTCTACGACGAGCTCGCGCGCGCGCCCCTCGTCCGACTCCGGTACGGCTCGAGGGCCAGGTCGACGTCCCGCGCCATGCGGCGCGGCCGCGCGGGGCCAGGTCGCGAGGAGGATGCATGAGACCCGTCTGCTATTCCGTGGCCATGAGCCTCGACGGCTTGATCGCCGGCCCGAACGGCGAGGCCGACTGGATCGTGATGGATCCCGAGATCGACTTCGGCCAGCTGTTCTCGAGCTACGACACGCTGCTCTTGGGGCGCAGGACGTGGGAGGCCGCGAAGAGCCAGGGCGGGGCCGGGATGCCCGGGATGAAGTCATACGTGTTCTCGAAGACGCTCCGCCCTGCCGAGTGCAAGGGGGCGACGCTCTCTAGCGATCCGGCCGCGACGGTGCGCGAGCTCAAGCAGCAGCCGGGAAAGGCAATCTGGCTCTTCGGCGGCGGTGGCCTGTTCAAGAGCCTGCTGGAGCTCGGCCTCGTCGACCAGGTGCAGGTGGGCGTGATTCCGGTCGTGCTCGGAAACGGCCTGCCGCTCGTCGAGCATCCCGCCGGTCTCGCGAAGCTGAAGCTCATCAAGCACCGCGTCTACGAGAAGACCGGGACCGTGATGCTGGACTACGAGGTTCTGGGAGCGGACGCTCCGAAGGGACGCAAGCTCAAACGAAGGTGACTTTGTTGATCTCGCGCAGTGTCGTCTGGCCGGTGAAGACCTTCTCGAGCGCGGAGTCGCGCAGCAGCGTCATGCCCTCCTCGCGGGCGGCCTGCTTGATCTCGGCGGCCGGGCGGCGCTCGAGGATCAGCTGGCGGATGCGGTCCGACATGTCGAGCAGCTCCGCCACGGCCGTTCGGCCCAGGAAGCCCGTGCCGGCGCACTCCGCGCAGCCCGCGCCTTCGTAGAAGGGCTGGTCGGCGTACAGCTCCGGGTCGAGCCCCGACTCGCGCATCAGCGTGGGCGCGAGCTGCGCGGGGCGCTTGCAGGCGCGGCACAAGAGCCGCACCAGCCGCTGGGCCATCACGCAGTTGAGCGCCGAGACGAAGTTGCCGGGCTCGACGCCCATGTGCAGGAAACGGCCGATCACGTCGAAGACGTTGTTGGCGTGCACGGTCGTGAAGACGAGGTGTCCCGTGAGCGCCGACTGCACCGCGATCTGTGCGGTCTCGGGGTCGCGCACCTCCCCCACCATGATCTTGTCGGGGTCGTGGCGTAGGATCGAGCGAAGCCCGCGCGCGAACGTGAGGCCTTTCTTCTCGTTGACCGGCACCTGCACGATGCCGGGGATCTGGTACTCGACCGGGTCCTCGATCGTGATGATCTTGTCCTCGGGCGAGGCGATCTCGCTGAGCGCCGCGTACAGCGTCGTGGTCTTGCCGCTCCCCGTCGGTCCGGTCACCAGCACCATGCCGTAGGGCTCGGTGATGTACTTGCGCAGCTTCCTGAGGTCGGGCTCGGAGAAGCCGAGCACGTCCAGGCGCAGGCTGTGGAACGCCGCCTGGAGCTGCTCCTTGTCGAGGATGCGGATGACGGCGTCCTCGCCGTGCATCGACGGCATGATCGAGACGCGGAAGTCGATCGTGCGGCCCTTGACGCGCAGCCGGAAGCGGCCGTCCTGCGGCACGCGCTTCTCGGCGATGTCGAGCTCCGACATGACCTTGAGCCGGCTCACGATCGTGTCGTGGTGCTTCTGGTCGAGCGGCTCGAGCGCCTGGTGCAGGACGCCGTCGATGCGGTACTTGACCAGCACCTCGCGCTCCTTCGTCTCGATGTGGATGTCCGAGGCGCGCCTCTCGATCGCGCCCAGCACCACCGAGTCGAGGAGACGCACGATCGGGCTCTCCGACGGCAGCAGCCTCTCCGTGGGTGCTGCGCCCTCGTCCTCGACCACGAGCTGCAGCCGCAGCCCCTCGCTCGCCTGCTCGAGCAGCAGCTCGCCGCCCTTGTGGCGGCGCAGCACGGCGGCCACGCGCTCGGCCGGCGCCAGCACCGCCTCGACCGGCCGCTCGAGCTGGAACTCGATCTCGTCGAGCTTGGTCTCGTCGAAAGGAGCGCCGAACGCGAGCACGATGCGCTCGCCCTCGCGGCGCAACGGCACGCAGCCGTAGCGCACCAGGAGCTCGAGCGGCACCTCGGCCCAGAGCGCGGGGTCGTCGGGCGCGTCGTCGAGCGGCTCGCGCGGCAGCTCGAGCGCGCGCTTCACGTCCATGGCGCACTCTAGCACGCGGCTCCGTCAAGGTCGGCGCCAGTCGCCGCCGCAAGGCTGCGTGAACGCCGTCGGCTCGAGAACCGCGGGTCCCTCCTACAGGCAGCCTGCGGTCGCGAGGCTCCTCGAGACGGCGTGGATCTCGAACGTCGGCGGGTCCTGGATGTGCTTCTTGACCGCGCACAGCTCGGCTGCCCTCACGACGCCTTCGCGGTGCTTCTCGGGAAAGCCCGTGGGCAGCGCGATTTCGATCACCAGCCTCCCGACTTTTTGCGCCGCGGGCTCGTGCTCGACGTGCATCGTGAGCGCGAGGCCCTCGGTCGGCAGCCCGCGTGTGTCGCAGTAGCCCTTTGCGTAGAAGCCGGCGCAGGTCGCAATCGACGCCAGGAACAGATCGAAGGGAGAGGGTGCGGAGCCTGCCCCACCGCTTGTGCGCGGCTGGTCGGTGGTGAGCGCGAAGCCGTCGAACTCGGCGTTCACGCGCTTGCCTCCGGGGAACGACACGAGCATGGTCGTCATGCCATCTTTCCTAGCAGGAGCGGTGCCAACGCGCCGCATGCGCCCTGTCGGTCGTTTCGATCGATTCGGTCGAGTCCTACTGCGCCCAAGGCGCAGTTCTTGCGCGTCACGCCGCCCGCTACCAGCGCCGCGGCGCGTTCCTCACGCAGCGCACGGTGTCGCGCGCGATCAGCAGCTCCTCGTTGGTGGGGATGACGTAGGTCCGGACGCGGGCGCCCTCCGCGGATACGTCGCCCTCCTGGCCGCCCACGGCCGCCGTGTTCTTGGCCGGGTCGAGCGCTATGCCGAGAAAACCCAGCTCCGCGCAGACGCGCGCGCGGATCTCGGGCGAGTTTTCGCCGATCCCACCGGTGAACACGATGGCGTCCGCGCCGTTCATCTGCGCGAGGTAGGCGCCCAGGTAGTGCCGCACGCGGTGGCAGAACAGCTCGATCGCCAGCCGCGCGCGGCGGTCCTGGTGCGCGCGCTCCTCGGCGAGCAGCTCGCGCATGTCGTTGGTCAGCCCCGAGACGCCGAGCAGGCCCGACTGCTTGTTGAGCAAGGTGTCGATCTCGTGGAAGCCGAGGCCTTCCTTGTGGTGCAGGAACTCGAGCACGGAGGGGTCGATGTCGCCGGAGCGGGTGCCCATCATCAGCCCCTCGAGCGGCGTCAGCCCCATCGAGGTGTTGACCGACTCGCCGCGCCGGATCGCGCAGGCCGAGCAGCCGTTGCCGAGGTGGAGCGTGATGACGTTCGTCTCCTCCTGCGTCCTGCCCGTGAGCGCGCGGTAGCGGAAGGCCACGTAGCGGTGCGAGGTGCCGTGAAAGCCGTAGCGGCGCACGCGGTGGCGCACGTAGAGCGGGTACGGGATCGCGTAGAGGTAGGCCACCTCGGGCATCGTCGAGTGGAACGAGGTGTCGAACACGGCCGCCTGCGGCACCCCCGGGCCGAGCAGCTCGCGCGCCGCGTAGATGCCTTTCAGGTTCGCGGGGTTGTGCAGCGGCGCGAGGTCGATGCAGTCCTCGATCTGGTCGATCACCTCGTCGTCGATCAGCGTCGAGCGCGTGAACTTCTCGCCGCCGTGGACGACGCGGTGGCCGACGGCGTGGACGTCGGCGAGCGCGCTCACGCCGGGCACCGCCGCTTCGGGCGAGACCAGCCAGCGCAGCAGGTAGTCGAGCGCTGCGCGGTGGTCGCGCAACGCCGCGGTGCGCCTGAGCGCGGGCCGGCCTTCGACCTTGAGGTTGACGAGCGCCTCGCTGCCGATGCGCTCGATCACGCCGCGCGCCAGCTGGCGGTCGGCGTTTTTCTCGATCGCCTCGAGGTCGGTCTCGAGAACCTGGAACTTGAGCGACGAGCTGCCGGTGTTGAGGACCAGCACGTTCATGCGCCAATCCTAACGGCACGCGGCCCCGGCGCGATGAGACAATTGGACGATTCAACGGAGGTCAAGATGCTGAAGGGGTTCCGCGATTTCCTCATGCGCGGCAACGTAGTGGAGCTCGCCACGGCCGTGATCATCGGCGCCGCGTTCGGCGGCGTCGTGGACGGGCTGATCAAGGGGGTGATCGACCCGCTGATCGCGTTCTTCGCGCCGGGCGAGGTGAAGCAGCTCGAGAACGCGCTCGTCGTCGGCCCGTTCAGGTTCGGGCTGGTGATCTCGGCGTTCATCAACTTCCTGCTGAAGGCGGGCGTCGTCTATTTCTTCATCCTCCGGCCGTTCGCCCGGCTGGCCGCGAAGATGGCCGCCGCGCCGGCGCCGGCACCGCCGCCCGCCGAGGTGCAGCTGCTCACCGAGATTCGCGACCTGCTGAAGGCGCGCCCCTAGGGATGCCCGCCCGTCGAGCCCGCGCCGCCGCCGTGGTCGTGGTCTTGCTCGCGCCTGCGGCCGGGTGCGCTGACCCGAGCTCGACGCCGCAGGCCTCGCCTCCGGCGCCCGCCAAGCCCTCGGGCCTGACGCTCGTCTTCTCGGACGAGTTCGAGGCGGCCGGCAGCCTGGACCCGGCCCGGTGGGCCTACGAGATCGGCTACGTCCGCAACGACGAGAAGCAGTACTACACGTCGCGGCCCGAGAACGTCCGGGCCGAGGGCGGCAGCCTCGTCATCGAGGGACGCAAGGAGGACTACCAGGGCTTCGCCTACACCTCGGCCAGCGTCCACACGTCGGGGCGCTTCGAGTTCCTGTACGGGCGCGTGGAGGTGCGGGCGAAGCTGCCCAGCGGCCGCGGGGCGTGGCCCGCGATCTGGATGCTGGGCGTGAACCTCCCGCAGGTCGGCTGGCCGGCGTGCGGCGAGATCGACATCATGGAGAACGTCGGCTTCGACCCGCTGCGGATACACGCGAGCGTCCACACCGCCGCCTACAACCACACCATCGGCACCCAGAAGACCGCGAGCGTGACGGTCGCGAGCCCGGCCG
This sequence comes from Vicinamibacteria bacterium, assembly GCA_036559805.1. GTDB lineage: Bacteria > Acidobacteriota > Vicinamibacteria > Fen-336 > Fen-336 > DATBSL01. The sequence goes on along the minus strand of DATBSL010000169.1, from coordinate 10,237 downwards.
ACGACTTCCACGTCTACTCGCTCGACTGGTATCCGGACCGGATCGAGATCGCGGTCGACGGGCGCGGCTACTTCACGTTCCGCAACGAGGGGACCGGCAGCCGCAGCTGGCCCTTCGACAAGCCCCACCACCTGCTCGTCAATCTCGCGATCGGCGGAGCCTGGGGCGGGCAGCAGGGCATCGACGACGCGCTCTTCCCCAAGCGCTACCTCGTCGACTACGTGAGGGTGTACCGGCGCGACTGATCTAGAATGAAACGCTGCGAGCTGCAGCGCCCATGCCCATCTATCACCAGCTGGGACGCATACCGAGGAAGCGCCACGTCGCCTTCCGCAAGGACGACGGCGGAATCCACTACGAGGAGCTGGTCGGCAACCAGGGCTTCACCGGACCGGCCTCGCTGCTCTATCACCTGCGCCTGCCGACGGTGGTGAAGAGCGTCCAGCAGCTGGAGACGCTCCAGTGGGTTGCGGAGCCGGAGCGCGTGCTGCGCCACCGGCACTTCCGGACCGCGGGGCTCGCCACCGGGCCGAGCGCGGTGCGCGACCGCGTGCCGCTGCTCTTCAACGCCGACGTGGCGCTCTCCGTCGTGCGGCCGCGCAAGCAGGACGCCGTCTTCTACCGCAACGCGCAGGGCGACGAGGTCGTCTTCGTCGTCGAGGGCCAGGGAACCCTCGAGTCCTCGTTCGGCGAGCTGCCCTATCGCGCCGGCGACTACGTCGTGATCCCGCGCGGGATCCTGCACCGCTTCGCGCTCGGGAAGGGGCTCCAGCGCTTCCTCGTGATCGAAAGCCGGGGCTACGTGCGCACGCCGAAACGCTACCGCAACGAGCACGGCCAGCTCACCGAGATGGCGCCCTACAGCGAGCGCGACATCCGCCGCCCGGAGCGGCTGCTGACCCGCGACGAGACGGGCGAGTTCACGGTGCTCGTCAAGAGCGGCGACCGCCTGGTCGAGATGCTCATGCCGCACCACCCCTTCGACGTCGTGGGCTGGGACGGCTACTACTACCCGTGGGCGTTCAGCATCCACGACTTCGAGCCGCGCGTCGGGCGCGTGCACCTGCCGCCGCCGGTGCACCAGACCTTCGAAGGCGACGGCTTCGTGATCTGCTCGTTCTGCCCGCGGCCGTTCGACTTCGAGAAGGACGCGGTCTCGGCGCCCTACAGCCACCAGAACGTGATGTCGGACGAGGTGCTGTTCTACGCCAACGCCGAGTTCATGAGCCGCAAGGGCATCGAGCTCGGCTCGATCACGCTCCACCCGGACGGCCTGCCGCACGGCCCGCAGCCCGGCAAGACCGAGGAGTCGATCGGCGCCACGAGCACGAACGAGCTCGCGGTCATGCTCGACACCTTCCGGCCGCTGCTGGTGAGCCGGGAAGCGCTCGCGCTCGAGGACCCCGGATACCAGCGCTCGTGGCTCGCGCCGTCGTCGTGAGCGACGCAGCGGCGGGCGCCCTGCTCTCGGGGCTCGTCGACTACGCGGGCCTGTTTCCTCCGGCGGCGCTTTCGATGGACGCCGCCGCCCTGGAGTACGCGCGCTGGCGGCGCGCGCCCGAAGCGTTCATGCTCGGCCGCTTCGTGGCGCCGGCCGCCCGCCTCGCCGAGCTCGGACGAGCCGCGGAGGCGCTGCTTCCGCAGCCGGGCGCGGGCGAGCCGTGGCACGTGAGCGCCCTCATCGGAACGGACGCGAGCGGCGATGCCGCGCTCGTGCGGCCGTTCAACGCCGCCTACGCCGGACGCGCGGCCGTGGACAGCGTGGAGCTGAAAGCCGCGACGCCGGCCGAGGCCGAGGCGTCGCTCGGGGGCCTCCCCGCCGGGCTCACGGCCTACGTCGAGATCGCACCCGACGACACGCTCGCGCCGATGCTCGCGGCCCTGAAGCGCCGCGGCGCGCGGGCCAAGATCCGCACCGGCGGTGTCGTGCCCACGGCGATCCCGGAGCCGCGCGACGTCGCGCGCTTCATCGCGGCGTGTGCCGAGGCCGGCGTGCCGTTCAAGGCCACGGCGGGCCTGCACCATCCCGTGCGGGCCGAGCAGGCGCTCACCTACGAGCTGGCGAGCCCGCGCGCCGTGATGCACGGCTTCCTGAACGTGTTCGCGGCGGCTGTATTCGCGCGTGCGGGGGCCGATTCGGCGCAGCTCGAGGCGGTGCTGCGCGAGACCCAGCCCTCCGCGTTCCGCTTCGACGCGTCCTCCCTGTCGTGGCGCGAGCTGCGGGCGACGTCGCAGGCGCTCGAAGCGACGCGGCGCGACCTCGCCAGCTCGTTCGGGTCCTGCTCTTTCGCCGAGCCCGTGGCCGACCTGCGGGCGCTGGGGGTGCTGCCGTGATCCCGAAGACCGACGGCACCCACGACGCCTCGCTCCGGAGCTTCGTCGAGTCCGCGAACGATCCCGCGGGCGACTTCCCCGTCCAGAACCTGCCGCTCGGCGTCTTCCGCCGCGGCGGCGCCGGGCGCGCGCGCGTCGGCTGCGCGATCGGGGACCGCGTGCTCGACCTGCTCGTCTGCGGCGAGCGGGGGCTCTTGCGCGGCCTGCCGTCCGAGGCGGAGGCGGCCTGCTTCGGCGAGACCCTGAACGGGCTCATGGCGCTGCCCGCGCGCGAGCGCAGCACGCTGCGCCACCGCATCTCGCACCTGCTGCGCGCGGAAGGCGGCTTCGTCACCGCGCGTGCGGACGCCGCGGACGTGCTCGTGGCGGCCTCCGAAGCCGAGCTGCGCCTGCCCGCGGCCGTCGGCGACTACACGGACTTCTACGCCTCGGTCTTCCACGCCACGAACGTCGGCCAGATGCTGCGGCCCGACAACCCGCTCTTTCCCAACTACAAGTGGGTGCCGATCGGCTACCACGGCCGCGCCTCGTCGCTGGTCGTGAGCGGCACTCCCGTGGCGCGGCCGCAGGGCCAGTCGGAGCCGGGCGAGGACGGCGTGCCGCGCTTCGGGCCGACGCGCTCGCTCGATTACGAGCTCGAGGTGGCCGCGTTCCTCGGCCCCGGCAACGCGCTCGGGGTCCCGATCCCGCTGGCCGAGGCCGAGTCGCACCTCTTCGGGCTCGTGCTGCTCAACGACTGGTCGGCGCGCGACGTGCAGAAGTGGGAGTACCAGCCGCTCGGGCCGTTCCTCTCCAAGAGCTTCGCGACCTCGATCAGCCCGTGGGTGGTGACGGCGGAGGCGCTCGCGCCTTTCCGCGTGCCGGCTTTTGCCCGGCCGGAGGGCGACCCGCAGCCGCTCCCCTACCTCGCCCACCCGGAGGACCGCGAGCACGGCGGGATCGACCTGCAGCTCGAGGTCCACCTGAGCACCAAGGCGATGCGCGAGCGCGGCCTGCCGCCCCACCGGGTGAGCCTCAGCAACCTGCGCGACGTCTACTGGACCTTCGCGCAGATGGCCGCGCACCACAGCTCGAACGGCTGCAACCTGCGCCCGGGCGACCTGATCGGGAGCGGCACCGTCTCGGGCCCCGCGAAGGAGAACCGCGGCTGCCTGATCGAGCGCACCTGGCGCGGCAAGGAGCCGCTGGCGCTGCCGGGCGGCGAGGAGCGCCGCTTTCTCGAGGACGGCGACGAGGTGATCCTGCGCGGCCGCTGCGAACGCGAAGGCTTCGCCTCGATCGGCTTCGGCGAGTGCCGCGGCGTGGTAGCGTGAGCTTCGGACGGAGGCGGTGATGGCGAAAGCGGAGTCACTCGGCATCAAGCGGCTGGAGTCGGTGCACTACTACGTCCACGACCTCGAGCGCAGCCGCCGCTTCTACACGGACGTCATGGACTTCGCGGAGATCGGCAGGAGCTCCGAGGAGCTGACGAAGGTCGGGCGCCAGGAGTCGGTCGCCTTCCTCGCCGGCAACTGCGCCGTCGTCTGCATAGCACCTCGGGGCGACGACGGCCGCGCCGCGCGCTGGCTGCGCAAGTACCCCGACGGCGTCGGCACGCTCAACTTCGAGGTCGAGGACATCGGCAAGACGTTCCGCCTGCTCGAGGGCCGCGGCGGGACGCCGATCGACGACGTGCGGCGCGAGAAGGACGCGCGCGGCAACGAGATCGGCTGGTTCTCGATCACGACGCCGTTCGGCGACTCGACCTTCCGCTTCATCGAGCGGCACGGCTACCGAGAGGTCCTGCCGGGGTTCGAGATGTACGAGAAGCCCAAGGGCGGCACGAACCGGCTCGGCTTCGTGGGCTTCGACCACACGACCTCGAACTTCGCGACGCTCGGCCACGTCTCGCTCTGGCTCGAGCACGTGATGGGCTTCGAGCGCTTCTGGGAGATCCAGTTCCACACGACGGACGTCGACCCGACACAGCAGCACGGCTCGGGCCTCCGCTCGCTCGTGTACTGGGACAAGGCCTCGGGCGTGAAGTTCGCGAACAACGAGCCGTGGCGCCCGAACTTCCGCGCCTCGCAGATCAACGTGTTCTGCGAGGAGCTGCGCGGGCCGGGCATCCAGCACCTGGCGATCGCGGTGAAGGACATCATCCCGTGCGTGCGGATGCTGCGCGAGCGCGGGCTGCAGTTCATGCCGACGCCCGGGGCCTACTACGACATGCTGCCGGCGCGGCTCCAGAAGCTCGGCATCGGGACGATCGACGAGGACCTCGCGGTGCTGCGCGAGCTCGAGATCCTGGTCGACGGCGACGGCCTCCACCAGTACCTGCTGCAGATCTTCCTGAAGGAGTCGTCGGGCCTCTACAAGGAAGAGGCGGCGGGACCGTTCTTCTTCGAGATCATCCAGCGGAAAGGCGACCAGGGGTTTGGAGCCGGGAACTTCCGCGCGCTCTTCGAGTCGATCGAGCGCGCCCAGGAAGGCCAGCTGCAGGGAACCAAGTAGCCGCCGCGGGTCATACGGGCCGTCTTACCGGTCGCGTAAAGCATTTTCTCGTAGCGGGAATCCACCAGGTCGTAGTCTCCGGCCATTTATGCCCAAGAACGGCCGATTCTGGCGCTCTTGCAGCGGTACGCGACTTGCAACGATTTGTCAGGACTCACCGAAGCTCTTAAGTCGTTGCAAGCCCCGCGGGCCCGTTCAGGCGCGACGGAGCGAGCCCGCGTTTCTCGTTTGAGCAGTCCGGCGCCTCCCCACGATGGGACGGCGCCAACGTGGGAGGTCCAAGGATGCGGATCCAGCCAGTCGTCCGGGCGACGATCGCGCTAGCGCTGTCCCTCACGGCGGCGAGCGTCGTCGCCCAGCAGGGCTCGGCCGAGCTGCGCGGCCGCGTGATCGACGAGCAGGGAGCTGCCCTGCCGGGCGCCGCGATCGTCATCAAGCACCAGGAGAGCGGCATCTACCGCCAGGCCAACTCGACGACCGACGGGAGCTACTACATGGCCGGCATCGTGCCCGGCCCGTACGAGCTCACCGCCGAGCTCACTGGCTTCAAGCGCTTCACGCGCCGCGACGTGAAGCTCGAGGTCGGCAAGACCGTGACGATCGACCTGAACCTGCAGGTGGGCGGGCTCGCCGAGGAGCTCACCGTGACGGCGGAGTCGCCGATCGTGGACATCACCTCGAAGGAGGTGGGCGGCCACATCAGCGACCGCGAGCTCGTCGACCTGCCCTCGATCAACCGCAACTACATCGGGTTCATCGGCTTGCTGCCGGGCGTCATCCCGAACATCTCGACCGAGTCGTTCGGCTCGGACTCGGTGAGCGTCAACGGCCAGGACGCGCGCAACAACAACTACCTGCTCGACGGCGGCAACAACAACGACGACGTGATCGGCCAGCGCGCCGGCACCCAGGCCAGGACGCCGCTCGAGGCGATCCAGGAGTTCCAGGTGCTCACCAACCAGTACGACGCCGAGTTCGGCCGCACCACCGGCGCGATCGTGAACGCCATCACCAAGCAGGGATCCAACAGCTTCCACGGCAGCGCCTTCGCGTTCATCCAGGACGCCTCGCTCAGCGAGAAGAGCTACTTCGTCGACAAGAACAACCTGGCGAAGCCCGACACCAAGTTCCAGCAGTACGGCTTCACGATCGGCGGCCCGGTGATCCGCGACAAGGCGCACTTCTTCGTGAGCATCGAGCGCGTGATCGAGGACCTCGGGCAGGACATCGCGATCCCGTCGCGCCCCGACTTGAACGCCGCCCCGGTGCGCGAGACCCGGGTCTGGAACTCGCTCGTCCGCTTCGACCACCAGATCAACTCGGACCACAGCTGGAGCGTGCGCTGGCTGCGCGAGACCTCGCCGCAGTACAACCAGATCATCCCGTCGGGTAACCCGGCACTGGCCGTCACGCAGGCGGCCTCGCGCGAGGAAGACGACCTCGACCAGACCGTCGCGGTCTCGCTCAACTCCGTGCTCGGCAACACGCGCGTCAACACGCTGCGCTTCGCCTTCACCCAGGAGGACGTGTCGTTCGCGACTCCCGCCTTCAACGGCAACGGCCGGCACCAGGACCTGCTGCCGCCGACGCTGCGCTACCGCACCTACGTCGACCAGCAGGACGGGGTCGCGCAGGCCCGCGTCAACGACGGCTGGCAGGTCGAGGACACCTTCTCCTGGTTCATCCCGAGCTCGAAGGGCGACCACAACGTGCGCGTCGGCTTTCAGTACCAGCACTCGACGAACAAGGCCACCGCCCAGGACCTGTGGAACGGGACTTTCTACCACTCGAACGACACGCCGTTCGTCCCGGGCAACTTCTCGACCTACCCCGAGCGGCTGCAGATCCGCGTCCCCGGCGAGGGCCTCACCGACATGAAGGCGGACTACTACGGGGCCTTCCTCCAGGACAAGTGGCAGCTCAACCGGCGCCTGACCCTGAGCCTCGGGCTGCGCTACGACCTCGAAAAAATCCCGATCGAGGAGCTCGACAACCCCGAGTTCAGCGACCCGGACGACTACCCGGTCGACGGCAACAACTTCGCCCCGCGCATCGGGTTCGCCTGGGACATGAAGGGTGACGGACAGACGGTGGTGCGCGGCGGCTACGGGCGCTTCTACGACAAGACCCACTACGAGCTGATCACCGGCGTCATCACCGGGGGCGTCAACTCGAGCTCCTTCATCGTCAACTTCCCCGCGAGCGGCGTCGACCCTGGTCCCTCGCAGGGTCGCGCGCCCATCAACCCCTACCTGGTCGACGGGCCGACGGTGAACCGCGCGCTGCTGGACTCGCAGTTCCCGGCCGGCACCAAGAGCAAGAACACGGGCACGGTGAGCCTCGACAACCCCGACCGCGCGATCCCGTACACCGACCAGTTCACGCTCGGCTTCGAGCGCGCACTCTGGCGCAACTTCTCGCTCGGCGTCGACTACGTCCACGCCCGCGGGCGCGCGCAGTTCATGTCGCTCGAGAAGAACCCGGGCCTGCGGGTGAACACCTCGCGCACCGGCGCCATCGTGCGCGTCGATCCCAACTTCACCGCCTCGGTTCAGCAGCCCGTCAACGTGGGCGAGATCGACTATGACGCGCTCCTCGTGGGCTTCGAGCGGCGCTGGGCCAACAACTATCGCTACCGCGTCTCGTACACGCTCGGGAAGTCCCACGGGAACACATCCGGCCAGGGCATCCCGCTCAGCAACCTCCAGCTCCTCGGCGACATGAACCTCGACCAGAACGAGGGGCCCACGGACGTCGACCGGCGCCACAACCTGGTCCTGAGCGGGGCCGTGATCGTGCCGAAGACGGGTGGCCTGACCGTCAGCACGGTCCTGCGCTATCTCTCGGGCTCGGCCTTCACGGTGCAGGACACGACGACTGACCCCGACCAGAACGGCATCCTGTTCGATCCGCTGCCGGCCGGGAGCTACTCGGGCAACAGCGCAAGCAGCGACGCGATCACGGTCGACAACGCGGGCGGCCGCAACGGCGCTTATGGCCCGAGCTTCTTCCAGTGGGACATGCGGCTCGGCTACCAGTTCAAGATCCGCGGCTCGAGCCGCATCGACGTCTTCGGGGAGTGCTTCAACCTGACGAACGAGGCCAACTTCGCCAACCCGACGGGCGATCGCTTCTCCACGAACTTCCTGGTGGTGACGGCCCTGCGTCCGGGCGGCGTGGCGCGCACGTTCCAGCTCGGCGCTCGCTTCGTGTTCTAACGCACACGGGGTCAGGTCTTGAATTTTGATGTTCGATTCGAGGCCTGACCCCTTTCGGAGCTGGGCCGCCGACGGGCGGTGACTCGTTGCTCTTCGGCGTGGCTCGTGACTCTTCAAGGGGGATCCTTGAAGAGGCGCGTCCACGCTTGCGTTTCTTGTTCAGGGGGGACTTCGTCCCCCCTGGCCCCCCTGGGTGGTTTCTTGTTCCTGGCTCGTTGTCCGCTAACGGGCGGTCCGTTGCATCCGTCTGTTCCAGTGGTTGGCCTCGTTTTGAGGGGCGGGAGGGCGGTTGGGGCTTGGGTACACTCCGGCGATGGACGAGCTGCTGAGCCTCGGGCCCACCGCGCAGGCGGAGGCCTCGCCTGAGGCACGGCTGGTGGTCGCGGCCCAGTCGGGCGACCGGGCGGCCTACGGCCGGCTCTACGACCGCTTCGCGCCGATGGTGCACGGGCTGCTGCTCGCCCGCGTGCCGCGCGCGGACGTGGACGACCTCGTCCACGACGTGTTCCTGCAGGCGATGCGCCGCTTGTCCTCGTTGCGCAACGCCGAGGCCTTCGGCGGCTGGCTGGTGGCGATCGCCAGGAACCGGGCGCGCGACCACTGGCGTCGCGGCGAGGACACGGTGGAGCTGCCCGACGACGTGGCGGGGGCCCCGCACCCTGAAGGCGACGCGCTCGCGGTGCTCGCGGCGATCCGCCGGCTTCCCGAGGCCTACCGTGAGACGCTGGTGCTGCGCCTCGTCGAGGGGATGACCGGCCCGGAGATCGCCGAGCGAACCGGCCTTTCGCCGGGCTCGGTGCGGGTGAACCTGCACCGCGGCCTGCAGCTGCTGCGCGAGGCGCTCGCGAGGAGGGAGCCGTGAGCGGCGGCGACTACCTCTGGGACAAGACCGGCGAGCCGGACGCCGAGATCCAGGCTCTCGAGGAGCGCCTACGGCCGCTCGGGCGGCTCCCGCCGCCTCCGCAGTGGAGCGGTCGCCGTGGACGGCGCTGGCGCTGGCTGGGGCTCGCGACCGCGGCCGCGCTCGCGCTGGCGCTCGGCGCGAGCCTGCTGCGCACGCGGCCAGCCACGCGGCCCGGCCACGGCTGGGAGCTCGCATGGCTCGAGGGCGCCTCGTGGAGCGACGCGCGCGTCGTGCGCGCCGAGACTCTCGCGGAAGGCGAGTGGATCGAGACGCGCGAGGCGCGCGCGCGCCTCGCGGTCGGACGCGAGGGCGACGAGATCGGCCAGGTCCGGCTCGAGCCCGGAACGCGCATCGGCCTCGTCGACCCCGGCGACCGGCGGCACCGCCTGTCGCTCGCGCGGGGCGTGATCCACGCCACGATCTGGGCCCCGCCTGGCGACTTCGTCGTCGACACCCCCTCGGCCGTCGCGGTGGACATGGGCTGCCGCTACACGCTCGAGGTGGACGAGGCCGGCGCGGGGCTGCTGCGGGTCGAGTCGGGCTGGGTCGGCTTCGAGCACCGCGGGCTCCAGTCGCTCGTGCCCCAAGGCGCGCTCTGCGCGACGCGCAAGGGGGTCGGCCCGGGGACGCCGTTCTTCGAGAGCGCCAGCCCGGCCTTCGCTCGTGCGCTCGAGGCAATCGACTTCGGACCGCGCGGCTCGAGCGGCGAGGCCTTGCAGCGCGTCCTCGCCGAGTCGAGCGCGCGCGACGCGCTCTCGCTCTGGCACCTGCTCGCGCGCACTTCGGGCGAAGAGCGGGGCCGCGTCTACGACCGGCTCGACGCTCTCCTACCGGCGCCGTCCGGCGTGACCCGCGACGGCGTCCTGCGCGGCGAGCGCGCGATGCGCGAGCGCTGGTGGGACGAGCTGGGGCTGGGCTCGTCCGAGTTCTGGCGGATGTGGACGGGCTCCTGGAGCGACGCGATCCAGGACGGCGCCGCCCCGCGCTGACGGCGCGCCCGCAACGCGAGAGCCGAGTTGACGTGTCGCGACGGCCGAGTGTACCGTCGGCGCATGCCCCAGTTCGTGATCGAGCGAGACGTGCCCGGCGTGCACAAGCTGACGGACTCCGAGATTCGCGCCGTGGCGCAGAAGTCGGTCGAGGCGCTGACCTCGCTCGGGCCGCAGATCCAGTGGGTCCAGAGCTACGTCACCGAGAACAAGATCTACTGCGTCTACATGGCCCCGGACGAGGCCACGATCCGCGAGCACGCGAAGCGCGCGGGCGTCCCCGCCGACCGCGTGGCCGC
>DATBSL010000168.1:0-9604 GCA_036559805.1 Vicinamibacteria bacterium | reverse complement strand
CCGCTGCATCAACGCGCGCCAGTCGTCGCGCGCGGATCGCTGCGCGATTGCGCCGCGCGTGGCGCGCGCAGGTGCGTGACACGGGGCTTCACGCGAGCGCCGCTTGGCGCGCGCAAAGTCGCTCCTGAAAGTTGTCAAGGGGTGGCTGAAAAAAAGATCCACCGAACATGCAGGAGGCCGCTAGAACCAGGGATCTGCGCCCGCAACCTTCCTTGCGCCAGGTTCCGCCCGCGTGCGAGTCCCCGCGTGCGAGTCCGCCCGTCCTCGAACCTGCTTGAGTCCCAGCGCCCAAAAGGCGGATCACGAACCACTCGAACTCAGGTACGCCGGGAGTGCCGAATGTCTCGCTTGGCTACGCCCGCGGTGACGGAATCCGCCGTGCTGGCGTCACCGCGTTTCCTTCCGAATAGGGGTGCTTCGCACCCCCCAAACCCCGTGAACAGAGTCGCGCTTCCCTACCTCGCCGCGGGCCTCAGCACCTCGCGGTAGAACCTCACGAAGTAGTCGGCACCCGAGACGAGCGCGAGCACCACGACGGCCCACATCGCTGCGAGAGCGGGGACGCGCAGGAGGGGGTAGAGCGGCGAGAGCAGGAACAGCAGGATCGCCACGACCTGGGCCACCATCTTGGCCTTGCCGAGGCCCGAGGCGCGGATCAGCACGCCGCGGCCCGCCGCCACGTTGCGAAGGCCCGTGACGGCCAGCTCGCGGCCCAGGATGATCATCACCACCCAGGCCGGGACCAGCCCCATCTCGACGAGCGACAGGAAGGCGGCCGCCGTGAGCAGCTTGTCGGCGAGCGGGTCGAGCAGGATCCCGAGCTTCGTGACCTCGTTGCGGCGGCGCGCAAAGTAGCCGTCGAGGTAGTCGGTCGCGACTGCGACCCCGAAGATCGCCGCTCCGAAGTACACGTGGCCCTCGACGCGGGTGAGCAGAACGACCACCAGCAGCGGCACGAGGAAGATGCGCAGCAGCGTGAGCGCGTTGGGAAGGTTCACGTGCGGCCTTTATAAGGACGCGCACCGTGGGCGTCAAGGAAGCCGGTGCCCGGGTGCTATGATCCGCCCCCCAGGATCATGAGAGCGGTCATCCTCGCGGGCGGCGAGGGCACGCGCCTCCGGCCGCTCACGCTCAGCACGCCCAAGCCCGTGGTGCCGGTCGTCGACAGGCCCTTCCTGCGCCACCAGCTCGACCTCCTGGTTCGAGCCGGAGTGCGCGACGTGGTCTTCTCGGTGGCCTATCGGCCCGAGCGCGTCGAGGCGGTTTTCGGCGACGGCAGCGCCTTCGGCGTTCGCATCCGCTACAAGGTCGAGGAGACGCCGCTCGGCACGGGCGGCGCCGTTCGCCACGCGCTCGACCTGCTCGACGACAGGACCGTGGTGATGAACGGCGACGTGCTCAGCGACGTCGACCTCGGGGCGCTCCTGGCCCGTCACGCGGCGGCGGGGGCCTCCGCCACGATCCTGCTGACGCCCGTGCCCAACCCGTCGGCCTACGGCCTCGTGGAGACCGATCCGGAAGGGCGCGTGCTCCGCTTCCTGGAAAAGCCCAAGCCCGACGAGATCACGACGGACACGATAAACGCGGGCATCTACATCCTCGAGACGCGCGTGCTCGACCTGATCCCGCCCGGCGTCAGCTACTCGATCGAGCGCGGCTTCTTCCCTGCGCTGCTCGCACGCGGCGACCTCGTGCTCGGGCCCGTGCACCGCGGCTACTGGATCGACATCGGCACGCCGGCCAAGTACCTGCAGGTGCACCGCGACATCCTGCACGGCCGCTTCCCCGTGGCGCTCGAGGCGGAGGCGGCGCGCGGCGGCTTCGTCGCCGCGGGGGCGCGCGTTTCACCGCAGGCCGAGCTCGAGGGGCCCTTTTTCGTCGGGCCCGGGTGCGAGGTCGACGCGGGCGCCCGCCTGGGCCCCGATGCCGTGCTCGTCGGCCAGGTGCGGGTGCGGCCGGGCGCGAGCGTCCGGGACAGCGTGCTCTGGCCCGGTGCCGAGGTGGACGAGGGCGCGAGCGTCGAGGCGAGCCTCGTGGGCCCGGGCGTTCGAATCGGCCGTCACGCGCAGGTGCGCGGCGGCCTGCTGGGAGAGGGCAGTGTCGTCTCGGACCACTCGCGCTCCCCATGGGAGGCGGCATGAAGGCGATCGCGCCCGGCATCTTCAAGGCCTACGACATCCGCGGCCTCTACCCCGGCGAGCTCGACGCCGACGTCTACCGGCGCATCGGGAGCGCGTTCGTCGACTACCTGGGCGCGAAGCGGATCGCGGTCGGGCGCGACTGCCGGCTCTCCTCGCCGGAGCTCGCGGCGGGGCTCGTGGCCGGGGCGCGCGCGAGGGGCGCGGCGGTCGTCGACATCGGTGTCGTCGCGACCGACATGCTCTACTACTTCGTCGCGCGCCACGACCTCGACGGCGGCGCGATCGTCACCGCCTCGCACAACCCGAAGGAGTGGAACGGCGCGAAGCTGGTGCGCAAGGGCGCGCTCGCGCTCTCGGGCGACGCCGGGATCAAGGAGATCCGCGAGTGGCTCGGCGAGGGCCGCTACGCCGAGCCCGAGCCGCTCCAGGCATCGCTCGAGACGGCGGTCGTCAGCTCGGACTACGCGCGTCACTGCCTCTCGTTCGTCGATCCTGCCCGGCTCCCGAAGCTGAAGCTGGTGCTCGACACGGCCAACGGCATGGGCGCCGTCGGCGCGGCCGCGATCTTCGACGCCCTGCCGCTCGAGACGACACGGCTCTACTTCGACCTCGACGGCACGTTCCCCAGCCACCCCGCCGACCCGCTGGTCGAGGAGAACCGCCGCGACCTCGTGGCGCGCGTGCTCGCCGAGAAGGCCGACCTCGGAATCGCCTGGGACGGCGACGCCGATCGCTGCTTCTTCGTCGACGACACCGGCAGCTACGTCCCCGGCGACTTCGTCACGGCGCTGCTCGGCGAGGCCTTCGCGCGCCGCGAGCCGGGGGCCCGCATCGTCTACGACGTGCGCGCCTCGCGCGCCGTCGCGGACTACGTGACGGCTGCGGGCGGGGTGCCGCTCATGAACCGCGTCGGCCACGCCTTCATCAAGAAGCGCATGCGCGACGAGAAGGCCGTGTTCGGCGGCGAGGTCTCCGGCCACTTCTACTTCCGCGAGAACTGGTTCGCCGACAACGGCATGATCCCCGCGCTGCTGATGCTCGAGCTCGTCGGGCGCGAGGGCCAGCCGCTCAGCAGCGTCCTGGCGCCGCTGCGCGCGCGCTACCACATCTCCGGCGAGATCAACTCGAAGGTGGCCGACGTGCCGCGAGCGCTCGCCCGCGTGGAGGAGCGCTACGCCGATGGCCGCGTCTCCAGGCTCGACGGGCTCTCCGTGGACTACGACGACTGGCACTTCAACCTGCGCGGGTCGAACACGGAGCCGCTGCTGCGGCTCAACCTCGAGGCCGCCACTCCCGCCGCGATGGAGAGGCGCCGCGACGAGGTGCTGGCGCTCGTGCGCGGCTAGCGCCTTGACCCGCGCCGTTCCGGCTCGCTATCATGCCCCTTCGTCGAGCGCGACGAAGCGGGCGTAGCTCAGCTGGTAGAGTACGAGCTTCCCAAGCTCGGAGTCGCGGGTTCGAATCCCGTCGCCCGCTCCAGCCCCCGCCGAGGGCCGGCGCGGCGACCCTTCGGGAGGAACGATGGGCATCTTTGGCAAGGACGACACCAAGACGCCGCAGGCTGCGCCCCGGCCCCCGGGCCAGGCGCCCGCTCCCGCTTCGCCCGCGCCGGCGGCGGCGTCGCGCGGCATGACGTGCGTGATCGGCCCTCGCGTGCAGCTCAAGGGCGAGCTCCACGGCTCCGAGCCCGTCGTCGTCGAGGGCAGCATCGAGGGTAGCGTGCGGCTCACGGCCGAGCTGCGCGTCGCCTTGGGCGGCAGCGTCAAGGCCGACGTCACCGCGCACACGCTGGTGATCGCCGGCGAGGTGATCGGCGACTGCCAGGCGACCGAGCGCCTGGTGATCGAGGCGAGCGGCAAGCTCACCGGCAACGTCAAGGCTCCGCGCATCGTGATCGCCGAGGGCGCCACCTTCCGTGGCACGAGCGACATGTCCGCGCGGGCGGGCGGCGACAGGTCCTGAGCGTGGCGACGCACGGCAACTTCATCGCCGGCGAGTGGACGCAGCCGTCGTCTTCCCGCTGCTTCGACAACCGCAACCCGGCGGACACGCAGGACCTCGTGGGGACCTTCGCCGACTCGGGGCCCGAGGACGTCGAGCAGGCGATCGCCGCCGCGCGCGAGGCGTTTCCGCGCTGGAAGGCGCTGCCTGCCCCCCGGCGCGGCGAGATCCTGTACCGGGCCGCCGAGCTGCTGGTGAAGCGCAAGGAAGAGCTCGCCCGCGACATGACGCGCGAGATGGGCAAGGTCCTGGACGAGACGCGCGGCGACGTCCAGGAAGCCATCGACATGACGTACTACATGGCCGGCGAGGGACGCCGCCAGTTCGGCCAGACGACCCCCTCGGAGATGCCCGACAAGTTCCAGATGTCGGTGCGCCAGCCGGTCGGCATCGCGGGCCTGATCACGCCCTGGAACTTCCCGATGGCGATCCCCTCGTGGAAGATGATGCCGGCGCTCATCCTCGGAAATACCGTGGTGATCAAGCCGGCGACCGACACCCCGCTGTCGGTCGTCAACCTGATCCGGGTGCTCGAGGAAGCCGGCCTGCCGAAGGGCGTCGTGAACATGGTGACCGGGAGCGGCTCGCGAGTCGGCTCGCCGCTCATGGGCCACAAGGACGTGGGCGTCGTCTCTTTCACCGGCTCGACCGAGGTCGGCCGCAAGGTCTCCGAGGCCTGCGCCCCGGCCTTCAAGCACTGCCACCTCGAGATGGGCGGCAAGAACGTCATCATGGTCATGGACGACGCGCGCGTCGACCTGGCGGTCGAAGGAGCGCTCTGGGGCGGCTTCGGCACCACCGGGCAGCGCTGTACGGCCGCGAGCCGCGTGGTCGTGCACGAGAAGGTCTACCGCGAGTTCCTCGACCGCTTCGCCGCCGGCGCGAAAGCGCTGCGCGTGGGCAACGGCCTCGAGCCCGGGACGCAGGTCGGGCCCTGCGTCAACGCCTCGCAGCTCGAGACCGTCGAGCGCTACGTGAGGATCGGCAAGGGCGAGGGCGCGCGGCTCGTGGCCGGCGGCAGCCGGCTCGGCGGCGGCGACCACGCCCGCGGCTACTTCCACGAGCCGACCATCTTCGCCGACTGTTCCCCGAAGATGCGCGTGGCCGGCGAGGAGATCTTCGGGCCCGTCGTCTCGGTGATCCCGGTGCGCTCGCTGGAGGAGGCGATCGAGGTGGGCAACTCGGTCGACTACGGCCTGTCCGCCTCGATCTACACCCAGGACGTCAACAAGGCGTTCACGGCGATGCGGGAGATGTACACGGGCATCTTCTACGTGAACGCCCCCACGATCGGCGCCGAGACCCACCTGCCGTTCGGGGGGACCAAGAACACCGGCAACGGGCACCGAGAAGCCTGTGTCCAGGCACTGGACGTCTTCTCGGAGTGGAAGAGCGTCTACATCGACTTCAGCGGGCGGCTGCAGCGGGCACAGATCGACTGAAGCCCGTTTCCCTTGTATAATTTGCACGCCAAGCAATGCCCGCGACCGCATTGGACGACCGCAGACGTGACGTCCTGCGGACGCTGATCCAGCTCCACGTCGACAGCGGCGATCCTGTCGGCTCGGAGAGCCTGTCGCGCGCGCTGGGCAGGAGCCTCTCCCCCGCCAGCCTCCGAAGCCTCATGGCCGACCTCGAGGCCCTCGGATACCTCGACCACCCCCACACGAGCGCCGGCCGCGTCCCGACGGATGAAGGCTACCGGGTCTTCGTGGATTCGCTCATGGGTCAGCGGCCGCTCGATCCCGGCGAGGCGCGCGCGATCGCGGAGCTTCGGCAGGCCGAGGCGTCGGCCGAGCAGACGATGGAGCGCGCCTCGCAGCTGCTGTCGCGCCTGAGCCGCCACGTCGGCTTCGTGCTCGCCCCCGACATCGCGCGCACCAGCTTCCGGCACGTGGACCTCGTCCCGCTCGGCCACCCCCGCGTGCTCGCCGTGATGGTGTCGGCCAACGGCATCGTGACGCACAAGGTGATCGAGGTGGACGAGCGGCTCAAGCCTGAAGAGCTGCAGGAGTGCGCGAACTACCTGAACACGCACTTCAGCGGCATGCCGCTCGCCGAGATCCGCGCGCGGCTCGTCGAGCTGATGCGCGAGGAGAAGGCGCTCTACGACTCCCTGCTGCAGCGCGTCGTGGCGCTCGGCGAGCGCGCCTTCGCGCCGCCCGAGCCCGGCGCCGCCGTCTACCTGGACGGCGCGTCGAACATGCTCAGCCAGCCGGAGTTCGAGGACCTGGAGCGCATGCGCGCCCTGTTCCGGACCTTCGAGGAGAAGGGCCGGCTGGTGCAGATCCTCAACGCCTGCATCGCCGGCGAGGGGATCCGCGTGCTGATCGGCCACGAGAACACCGACCCCGAGCTGCAGTACCTCTCGCTCGTCACGGCCAGCTGCCGCGTGGAGGGCGAGCCGGGCATCGGCATCGGAGTGCTGGGCTCGACGCGCATGCAGTACGCCCACGTGGTGTCGCTCGTCGACCACGTCGCGCGCGCCGTGGGCGACGTGATGCGAGGCCAGCGCTCGTGAGCCGCCGGCGCAACGGGGAGGAAAAGCCGGCCGGTCGCGCGCCGGGCTCTCCGGCCGCGACCGACGACGCGCCGTCCACCTCCAGCTCCGAGCCGGCCGGGCTCGAGCCAGTGGCGAGCGCGCCTCTCGACGAGAACGCCGAGCTGCGCCGCGAGGTGGCCGAGCTCAAGGAAGCGCTGCTGCGGCGCCGCGCCGACTTCGAGAACTACAAGAAGCGCGTGGAGCGGGACCGCGGGGCGGCGACGGCCGACGCGGAGGCGGCGGTGCTGCGACAGCTGCTCGGCACCGTCGACAACCTCGAGCGCGCGCTTCAGGCGCAGGACGGCGGCGCCGAGTCGCTGCGCGAAGGTGTGGCGCTCACGCATCGCGAGCTCATGGCGATGCTCGAGGCGATCGGCGTCGAGGCGCTCGCGCCGCTGGGTCAGCCGTTCAACCCGGCCGAGCACCAGGCGATCCTGCACGAGCCCGCCGCGGGCTTCGAGCCGGGCACGGTCGCGGAGGTCTACCGCAAGGGCTTCCGCTATCGCGATCGGCTGCTGCGGCCCGCGTTCGTGAAGGTGGCGAGCGGGGCTCCCGGGTCCGAAGACGGCGGCATTGAAGTCCAGTAGCGCGAGCCAAAGGAGCGAGGTTCACACGTGGCCAAGATGATCGGCATCGACCTGGGCACGACGAACTCGTGCGTGGCGGTCATGGAGGGCGGCGTCCCCCAGGTGATCCCCAACCAGGAGGGCGCGCGGACGACGCCCTCGATCGTGGGCTTCACGGCCAAGGGCGAGCGCCTCGTCGGCCAGATCGCGAAGCGCCAGGCCCTCACCAACCCGAAGAACACCGTGTTCGCGGTGAAGCGGCTGATCGGCCGCAAGTTCGAGTCGCCGCAGGCGGAAGAGGCGCTCAAGTTCATGCCGTTCCAGCTCTGCGCCGCGCCCAACGGCGACGTGCACCTGCAGATCGAGGACAAGGTCTACTCGCCGCCCGAGATCTCGTCGTTCGTGCTGCAGAAGCTCAAGGCCGCCGCCGAGGACTACCTGGGCGAGTCCGTCGAAGAGGCGATCATCACGGTTCCGGCCTACTTCAACGACCCGCAGCGGCAGGCGACCAAGGACGCGGGCCTGATCGCCGGCCTCAAGGTCTCGCGCATCATCAACGAGCCGACGGCGGCGGCGCTCGCCTACGGGCTCAAGAACAGCGGCAAGAGCAGCCAGTTCGTCGCGGTCTACGACCTGGGCGGGGGCACCTTCGACATCACGATCCTGGAGATGGCCGACGGCCTGTTCCAGGTGCGCGCGACCGGCGGCGACACCTACCTCGGCGGCGAGGACTTCGACCAGCGCATCATCGACTGGCTGATCGGCGAGTTCTCGCGCGAGACCGGGATCGACCTGAAGCAGGACCGCATGGCGTTGCAGCGGGTGAAGGAAGCCGCCGAGAAGGCGAAGTGCGAGCTGTCGACCGCGCAGCAGACCGAGATCGTGCTGCCGTTCATCTCGGCCGACGCCTCTGGCCCCAAGCACCTCAACACCGTGCTCACGCGCCAGAAGTTCGAGGAGCTGACCGACGAGCTGCTGCAGCGCACGATTCAGTCCTGCGAGGGCTGCCTGTGGGATGCGCAGATGAAACCGGAGCAGATCGACGAGGTGCTCCTGGTCGGCGGCCAGACGCGCTCGCCGAAGGTGACCGAGGTGGTGCGCCAGGTGTTCGGCAAGGAGCCGAACCGCGCGGTGAACCCGGACGAGGGCGTCGCGATGGGCGCCGCGATCCTGGCCGGGATCATCCAGGGCGAGGTCAAGGACCTGGTCCTGCTCGACGTGACGCCCTACACGCTCGGCATGGAGACCCAGGACGGCACCTTGACGCCGCTCATCGAGCGCAACAGCACGATCCCGACGCGCAAGAGCCGGGTGTTCACCACGGTCGCCGACAACCAGACGCGGGTCGAGGTGCACGTGCTGCAGGGAGAAAGCGACATGGCGGCGTACAACAAGAGCCTGGCCAAGTTCGAGCTCACCAACATCCCGCCGGCGCCGAAGGGCGTGCCGCAGATCGAGATAGGCTTCGAGATCGACGTCAACGGCATAGTGTCGGTCGAGGCGACCGACCAGGCCACGGGCCGGCGCCAGCAGATGACGGTCCATCCCTCGGGCGGCTTGAGCCAGTCCGACGTCAACCGGCTGGTCGCCGAGACGCGCGCGAAGGAGAGCGAGGACAAGTCAAAGAAAGAGCAGGAGCAGATCGCGCGCCAGCGCGAGGGGCTGGTGACCAACACGATGCGCTCGGTGCGGGCGCTCGAAGGCAAGCTCACTCCGGACGAGCAGCAGCGCATCCTCGACTCGATCGAGCGCGCCAAGAAGGCCCGCGGGTCGTCTTCGTCTCACCCAATTCCTCAGAGCGTGAAGATGTCCAAGCCCCGGGACGACTCGTGGGCTCTTGGTGCATTACACTTGCAGGTGAGGAGGGCTTTCGCAGAGCGCGGCAGCAGGCTCACCGCGCAGGAGCGCCAGTGGGTCCAGGGCGCACTCGACAGCGTCAAGCGTCTGACCGGAGGCGACGAAGAGCTGATGCGGTGCCGAGAGGCATTGGAACGCGCCCTGCGGCTGCTGGAGAGCGTGCGGCGCCTGCACTGAGCTCGGCCGCGCGTCGGCTACGCGAAACCTCTCTTGGGTGGGGGCTCCTCCGCAGCCCCGGACGGGTCTAGACTCGAAGCGTGGGCCTCCGGCTGCTGGACCGTCTGCGTCACCTCTCGCTGCGCCTGCAGCTGCAGCTCGTGATGCTCGCGCTGCTGGTGCTCTCGGTGGGGAGCCTCTTCGTGCTGCACATGAAGAGCGAGAGCGCGATGCTCGCCCGCATCAGCGACTACACCGAGGAGCTGTCGACCGCGATCCAGATCACGCAGGAGCAGCCGGCGGCCGGCCTCGACCCGCAGCGGGCGGTCCAGGCCTACGCG
>DATBSL010000167.1:0-5176 GCA_036559805.1 Vicinamibacteria bacterium | reverse complement strand
GCACCGGCCGGATCGCTCGACACCACGACGATCCCGGGACGTGGCGGGGGCGGCGGGCCGGGCGGCGGTGTCGGCAGCGGCGCGAGCGTGACGACGATCGACTGCAGCGCGCCTCGGCCCGCGACGGCCACGCGCTGGCGGTGATCCTGATAGCCGGGCGCGCGCACGGCCAGCTCCCGCTCGCCCGCGTCCACCTCGAAGGCCGCGAACGGCGTCGTGCCGCGCGCCGCCCCGTCGACTGACACCTCGGCCCCCGCCAGGCCCGGCGTCTCGACCGCCAGCCGCCCAGGCAGCGGCTGGAGCGCGTGGCGCAGCACGGCCCCGCGCTCGACCACGACGGCCTGCTCGAGGCGGCGGTAGCCCGCCTTCTCCGCGACGAGCGTGTAGCCTCCGGTGATCGCGAGCACCCGTGGGCCGAGCGTCGCGACCGGCCACGGCCCGCGCAGCGCCACGCTGTCGGGAGCGGGCTCGACCACGATCTCGACGAGCGCGAGCCGCGACAGCAGCAGGACGGCCCCCGCGGCGAGCACCAGCGCTGCCGCCACCGGGACCAGCCATTTGAGGGAGCGTCGCGGCGGCGGCGCGGCTCGACCGATCGGACGCGGGACGTAAGGGATCGGGCTCAGGACGACGTCGTCGTGGTCGTCCGCCGGTACGCCGCCCCGCGGCGGGGGCACCAGCACGACCGGCGGCTCCGTCGGGTTCGCCTCGCCGTCGAGCGTGACGCCCAGCTCGAGCGCGTCCCCCCGCATGCGGACCTCGACGGAGGTGCTCGACAGACGCAGAACGTCGCCGTCGCGCAGCCAATGCGAGGCGGAGAGCCGCGCCCCGTTGCAGCGGACGTTCGCGCCCGGCGACGGCTGCACGAAGACCTCGCCGCTCTCGAGGCCCAGCCACGCGAGCGGGCCGGCCGCAGCGGCGACGGGCACCGCCGAGCCCGGCCCTCCGAGCGGCACCGGAAAATCGCCGGGACCGAGGCCGCGCTCGCGGCCGTCGTGCCGGATAAGCAGGCTCGTCACAGCGCCTCGTCGCAGCGCAGCGAGACCACCGGACCGGGCGCGCCCGGCGCCACGCTGAACTGCCGTCGCACGTCGCGATAGCCGCGGCGGGAGCCGGTCACGGTGTAGGTGCCCGGCACGAGCTCGAGGCTGCGTCGTTTGAGCGCCCCGATCGGTCCGACGCGGCTCAGGGTGAGCTCGGTCAGGCCGTCGGACTCGATCACGACGGCCACCGGCTGGCGCGCCGCGGCGAGCGCCGCCTCGAGCGACGCGATGCGCGACTCGAGCGCGGTCCCGCCCGGCGACAGGACGCGCGCGCGCTCGAGCAGCGCTTCGGCCTCGCGGCCGACGGCCACGGCCGAGAGCCGCTCCGGCCGCTTCAGGTGCGCGTCGATCGCGTCGTAGAGCGCCGCGCGCTTCGCGGCCCGCTCGCGACCCTCGAGCGCGAACGTCACGTGCGGGTCGATCGCGAGCGCCGCGGTGTAGTGCTGTAGTGCGCCCTTCCAGTCCTCGCGCGCTTCGAGCGCCAGGCCCTGCTCGCGGTGGCTCGCGAGCGCCTGTGCCTCCGCGTCGCGGTCCGGCGTCGGCACGGGCGCGGGTGCGGGCTCACCCTCCGGCACGGCGGGGTCGGCTGGCGGTTGCGGACTCCGCGCGGCAGGCACTGCGGCTCGAGCGGGTTCGGCTGGCGGGTCGGGTTCTTCGGCGGGGGGCCGAGCGATCTCGGGCTCCGGCGTCGCCTCCGCGGACGGTGGCACCGAAGGCTCCGGTGTCGCCATCGTGGCCGGCACCGGCGACACGGGCACCGTCGGATTCCCGGGCCGTTCGGCCAGGCGCGGCAGCCACACGACGGCACCGATCGCCATCACGACGAGCGCCCCCAGGAATACCAGCTGCGGGCTGACCGGCGAGCTCCGCTCAGGCCGAGCGGCGAAGAGCTCGGGCGCGTCGGCCTGCCGCTCGACCACGCGGGGCGGCGGCTGCAGGCGCACGGCCTGGCGTTGCGCGATCGGCGCGGGGCCCGAGACCTCCTTCACGATCGCGTCGAGCTCGTCGCGCGCCGCGGCCGCCGAGCGGGGTCGCGCCTCGACCGAGCCCGCCACGAGCGACGCCACCAGCCCGCGCAGCCGCTCGGGCATCGGCAGCGTCCACAGCACGGGCATGGATGCGGCCGCGTCGCCTTCGGCGGGCGGCTTGCCGGCCAGCAGCTCGAAAAGCAGGACGCCCAGCGCGTAGAGATCGTCGGCCGGAGTGGGCGCCGCCCCGCTCCGCTGCTGCGGGCTCATGCTCGCGCGCGAGCCGCCGCCGCGCACGACCAGGCCGTCCTCGTCTTCCTGCGCCACGGATGCGATGCCGAAGTCCGCGAGCCGCGCGCGGCCATGGGCGTCGAGCAGGACGTTCGACGCCTTGACGTCGCGGTGCACGACGCCCATGTCGTGCAGGTACGCGAGCGCGTCGGCCAGCTCGCGCCCGAGGCGAGCCACCTCGGCGGGCGCGGCCCCGCGCAAGA
The DNA here is from genome assembly GCA_036559805.1 of Vicinamibacteria bacterium. Lineage (GTDB taxonomy): Bacteria > Acidobacteriota > Vicinamibacteria > Fen-336 > Fen-336 > DATBSL01. The sequence goes on along the minus strand of DATBSL010000167.1, from coordinate 2,671 downwards.
CCTGGGCGTCCCCCCCGGGCATGTACTCCAGCGTCACGGCGCAGAAGCGCTCGCCGGCGCGGAAGCCGATCACCGGCACGATGCCTGGGTGGCTGAGCTTGCGCACGAGGCGCGCCTCGCGGCGCAGGAGCGCCAGCCGCTCGGGCGGCGCGTCCGCCGGCAGCAGCTTCGCGACGACCTCCGCGCCGCTCGACGCGTCGCGCGCCAGCCACGCCTCGCCCATCCCGCCGCGACCGAGGCGGCGCAGGAGGGTGAGTCCAGGCAGGATCTCGAGCCCGGGCTCGGGGCCGCTCATTTTGCGGGATCGGCCCTCAGGGCTTTACTTGCTCGCCGGGCGCCATCGGCACGAGGTTGATGTCGGCCGGCAGGGGCGCGTCGGTCGCGGCAATCTCGAGCAGCAGCTTGCGCCACTGGTTGAACTGGACCTCGGCCGAGCCGGTGAGCTGCACGACGCGGCCGTCCACGTCGACGAGCAGCGGCGTGACCTCGCCCTCGAACGAGTCCGCGAGCTCGCTGAGCGCGGCCTTGTGGATGCCGGCCTCCTTGCCGTCCTCGAAGCCCGCGTGGATCGCCGCGATGCCGCCCAGGATCATGACGTCCTTGACCCCGCTCATGTCATCGCGCGGGTCCATCAGGATTCCCCCGACGACCGCGGCGACGCCCAGGATCTTCTTCAGCATCGAGCCTCGGTTGATCGCATCGAGCGCCTTCTGCTCCTCGTAGCTGTAGGCGCGCCAGTCGTCGTAGGGCCGGTCCATGCGCGCGTAGAAGTCGTTGTAGAACTCGTTGAGCGTGTCGACGAACATGTGGTCGCGCTCGCGGATCGCGCTCACGCGCAGGATCATCGGGTCGTCCGCCGCCGGCAGGCGCACGACCTTCGCTCGGCCCTTGCCGTCGGTCGCGAGGTAGCCCGCGTACGGATCGGGCGACATCTCGGCGGCGAAGCGCAGCGCCGCCACCTCGCGCGCGGCCTGCAGCTCTTTCGGCGAACGGCGGTCCCGCTCCTTCACCAGGTCGTTCGCGATCTTGTTGTAGAGCTTCTGGAACGGGTCGCGCCCGTCGACCGGACGGTCTTTTGCGTAGGCGGTGATGTCGGCGCTCTGGGCATACGTGCGCTTGAGCCAGACCCGGCCGTTGGCGTCGGTCGCGCGCAGCTCGAGCTCGAGGTCCTTGCCGTTCGACTTCTCGATCCGGCCGCTCACCAGGAGCTGCGCCCAGCTCGCGCCGCCCGGCACCACGCGCACCTCGCCCCACTGGCCGGTCGACTGCAGCGTGTTGCGCAGCTGGATCGGGATGTAGCGCGCCTCGGACTTGCGCACCGAGGAGCGAATGCCCCTTTGGAGCATCGGCGAGGGCGGCGTGTCGCTCACCCCGGGCGCGAACAGGTCGATCGCCACGTCGACGATCCGGGCCTCGGACAGCTCTTCCTGCGCGACCGCGAGGTCGGTCTTCTTCTTGTCGCCCGCCCAGGCGTCCGCCTGAAGCCCGATCGTGGCGAGTGCGAGCGCGCCGGCCGTGAGCTTCATGCCCGCCTCAGTCCTTCCCGGTGCCCTTCTTGTAGTCGCGGTACTCCTGCCAGAGCTTCTCGCGCACCGCGGGGTCCTTCTCCTTCATCGCGGCCTCGCGCAGCTGGCGCGCGACCACGTCGTCGTCCCGACCGTCGCCGACGTCCTTCGGCACCGGCGTGCTGTCGGTCCCGCCCGCGCCGCCGCCCTCGACCGGGGCGGTGACGGGCGTGCCGCCATCGGTGCGGCCCGCCTGCGAGCCGCCCGTCGCCGTGTCCTCGGTCTTCTCTCCGGTGGCGGATGCGCCCTCGCCCTTTTCTTTGGCGTCGGCTGCCTTCTCCGCCGACGAGCCCTTCTCGGCGCCCGCACGCGACGAGCCGGGCTTGCCCTGGCCGCTCTCGCCTTCGCCTTCGGCTCCGCCGGCCTCGCCGCCGGACCCACCGCCCGAGCCGGACTGCCCGGCTCCGCGATCGGGGAGCGGCTCACGCCTCTGCTTGTCTTCGAGGCGCTGCTGCTCCTTCTGAAGCTCGCCCTCGAACTCGGCCATCGCGGTCTGCAGCTCGCGGTCGAGGCCGTCGCGCCGCTCCTCTGGAGTGAGCGCGCCGCTCTTCCCCTGTCCTCCCGCCGTGACGGGCTGTCCTCCTTCTGTGCCAGGCTGGCCTGTCGCGGCGCCTTCGCCCGGCTTCCCCGAGCCTTCGGACTTCCCGCTCTGGCCAGCCGCCTTGTTGCCGGCCGCCGCTTCCCCTTCGCCTTGCTTGCCGGCCTCGGCCTTTTTCGCGGCTTCGCCCTTCTCGCCCTTCTCGCCCTTCTCGCCCTTCTCGCCCTTCTCGGCCTTCTCGCCCTTATCCCCCGCCTTGCCCTCGGCCTTCTCGGCGTCGGCAGCCTTCGCGCCCGCCTCCCCTGGCTGCCCCTTCTCGCCCTTCTTCGACTCTTCCTTCGTGCCCGATTTCTCCCCTTTCTCCGCCTTCTCGGTCGAGGTCGTCGGAGAGCCGGGCGCCCCCGGAGCGGAGGGCGGCGAGGGGACCGACGGCACCGAAGGCACACCGGGAAGGCCGACCATCGGGGGACCGGATTGCGACTTGGGCGCGCAGCCGGAGGCCACGAGGACGAGCGCCGCCACTCCTATCAACGGCCGTTCGAAGGCTGTCAAGGGCATGGCTCCGTTG
>DATBSL010000166.1:0-4323 GCA_036559805.1 Vicinamibacteria bacterium | reverse complement strand
ACGACCATCGCCGCGGCGAGCGCCACCATCACGAAGAGCGCCGTCACGATGCCGGCGAGGCCGAGCGTCCCGAGCCGCGCGAGCGCCATGGCGGACCCGTTCAGGTAGCCGTGCGCCAGCCCGAGCAGGCAGGCGAGCGCGGCCACCCCGGCCGGGGACAGGCGCACGTCCGCGGCGACGAGCCCGCCCATCGCGAGGAAGGACGCCGTGGTGAGCGCGGTGGCCGCCCCGAGCGTCGGGAGCGCTATGCCGACGAGCCCGCCCGCGAGCCAGGCGGCCGGGAGCGCGACGAGCGCGAGCCGGCCCGAGATGGCGCCGCGCTGGCCCGCGAAGAGCGCCAGCGCGAGCGCCGGCAGCAGGTCCTCGGGAGTGAGCGCGAAGTGCGACACGCCGTCGTAGAACGGCCCGAGGCCGGTGTTGACCAGGTGCGCGTGGCCGGTCGCCGGCAGCAGCAGGGCCGCGGCGGCCGCGGCGAGTGCGAGCCGCAGCTGGTGGAGCCTCACGCGAACGCGCGCCACAGGAACACGAGCCCGCCCGTGGCCACGAGCGCTCCGGCGGCGCGCAGCGCGAGACGGCCCTGGCGCCAGCGGTGGACGGCGCCGATGGCGATCCCCAACGCGTGCAGCGTCCCGGTCGCGGCCACGAAGCCCATGCTGTAGGCGAGGCCGCTCGCGCCCGCCGGCAGCTCGGTGCCGTGCGCGTGGCCGTGGAACACCGCGAAGAACCCGACGAGGATCGCCGCGGCCCCGAGCGGCGGCCGCCACTCGGCCAGTACCGCGAGCCCGAGCAGCACGCCCGAGAGCGCTATGCCGATCTCGACGCCGGGGAGCGGCACGCCCGCGAGCCCCAGCATGCCGCCGAACGCCATCACCAGCGGGAAGGTCACCGGGAGCAGCCACACGGCGGGCGCCCCCAGTTGCGCGCCCCACAGGCCCACGGCGACCATCGCCAGCACGTGGTCGAGGCCGGAGACGGGGTGGCGGAGCCCCGAGAGGAAGCCCTCGGCGCGTCCCGACTCGACGTGCGCCCAGGCGAGCGCGGGCGAGAGGAAGGCGGCGAGCGTCAGCAGCGCGCGTCTCATCGCGAGCCGGCAAGCAGGACGAGGGTGCGCTGGATCGTCCAGAAAGCGCCCAGCGTCCCGACGGCATAGCCGGGGAGCCGCTCGACGGCTGGCGGCCAGCGCAGCTCGAGCACGCGGAACGAGCGCTCCAGCAGGAACACGAGCGTCACGAACGCGAGCTGCCCCAGCTCCACGCCCACGTTGAACAGCAGGAGCGCCAGCGGGATCTCGGCCTGCGGCAGCCCCATCGCGGTGAGGCCGCTCGCGAAGCCGAAGCCGTGCAGCAGCCCGAAGGCGAACGCCACCACCCAGGGGTGGCGGATCGTGAAGCTCGACTCGCCGCGCCAGCGGCGCACGATCTCGGGCCCGAGGAACAGGATGCTGAGCGCGATCGCCGCGTTCAGCGGCAGCAGCGGCGCCTGCGCGTAGCCGAGCGTCGCGATCGCGAGCGTGAGGCTGTGGGCGAGCGTGAACGACGTGATCGTCTTCACGAGCATCAGCCGACCGTCCACGATCAGCAGCAGCCCGAGCACGAACAGCAGGTGGTCGACGCCGAGCAGGATGTGCTGCACGCCGAGCTGAACGTAGCCGAGGGCCCGCTCGCCGGACGTGCTGGCGGCGCCCAGCACGACGACAGGCGTCGCCGGCCGCAGCAGGTGGCTCTCGAGCCGGCCGTCCGCGTGGTGCACGCGCACCAGCACGTCGGTGACCGTGGACTCGAGGCCCGCGATCGCGACCCGCTTGCCCGCGACGCCGCCCGCGCACGTGAGCGTCCCGCGCACCACCACGGCGCCGGGGCTCGGCGCCCGGCGGTCGGGCGTCGCGAGCCGGCAGCCCTCGGGGACGATCGGCGCGATCAGGATCTCGACCTCGCCGCCGCTCGGCCGTTTCCACAAGAAGGAGTAGGTCTCGCGTCCCGTCTCGCGCAGCTCGAGGAAGCCGGGCCGCAGCTCGTGCGCGAAGGCTTGCGCCGCGCCGAGCGCCAGGCCGACCGCGAGCGCCACGAGCCGGGCCCGCGTCACCGGGACCCTGCCGCGGGAGCGGCGGCCTTGGCAGCCGCTTCGGGGCGCCCCTCGATCGAGACCGGGTACTTCTGGAGCAGCCGCTCGTACAGCTGCTGCAGCTCGGTCTTCTTCCGCTCGGCCAGGAGCTCGCGCTCCACGAGCGGCCGGACCTCCGCGAGCGCGGGCCGGGCGGCCGGCGCGCGCTCGCGCACCAGCACCACGTGCAGGCCGTACGGCGACTCGATCGGCCCCGTCCAGCGCAGCGGCTCGAGCGAGACGAGCGTCGTTGCGAACTCCTGCCCGAAGGCGCGCGCCGCCTCGCCGAGCGGCGCGAGCTGCTGCTCCGCCGGGAGCATCGAGGGGTCGCCGAGGCGACCCGTGGCCGCGCCCGGGCCCGCCGCCGAGAGCCGCGCGACGAGCGCCTCGGCGTGCGGGCGGGCGGCCGCGCCGCGGCGCTCCGGACTCACGAACACCTGGCGGAACGCAACTCGCGGCTCGGAGGCGAAGGACTCGGGGTGCGCGTCGAGCCACGCCTGCAGCTCCGCGTCCGTCGGCGCCGCGAGCGACGCGTCCTCCTCGACCAGGAACTCGAGCTTCTGCCGCAGCCGGCGCCGGATCACCGTGTCGTCGCGGTCGAGGCCCATCGCGATCGCCTCGCGCGTGGCGATCTCCTCCTTCACGTAGTCGTCGACCAGGCCCTTCATCTCCGCCTCGCTGGGCGGGCGCTGCCAGGTGCGGGCGAAGCCCGCGGCGAGGTGCTCGATCTGCCCCGTGCTGACGTTGATCCGGGACGAGCCGGAGCCGCGCCAGCCCGAGTACAGGAAGAGCGTCCCGCCCAGCAGCAGGAACTGCACGAGCGGCTCGCGCACGAGCGCCCTCGGGGTCACGACGCCTGTATACCCCAATCCGGCGGCGCGCCGCGACGGCGCGGCCCGGCGCTCAGGCCCGCTCGGCGGTTCGCTCGACCTGGAGCGCCTCGCGGACGCGGCTCGCGAGGCGCGACAGCCCGTAGGGCTTCTGCAGCAGCAGCACGCCGGGCTCGAGGACGCCGTGGCGCGCGATCACGTCCTCGCCGTAGCCCGAGGTGAACAGCACGCGCAGGTCCGGGCGCCGGCCGAGCAGCCGCTCCGCGAGCTCGCGGCCGTTCATTCCCGGCATCACGACGTCGGTGAGCAGCAGGTCGACGGGCTCGCGCTCGGCGTCGGCGACCGCAAGCGCTTCCGCCGCGTTCGCGCACGCGTGCACGCGGTAGCCGAGCGACTCGAGCTGCGCCCGCGTCACGTCGCGCACGGCCGCCTCGTCCTCGACCAGCAGCACCGTCTCGCTGCCGCGCGGCGCCTCGGCTTCGTTCGTCTTGACCTCGCTCCTCTTCTCGCCGCGCGCCATCGGCAGCACGATGCGGAAGCTGGCGCCCTGGCCGGGCGTCGAGACGACCTCGATGAAGCCGCCGTTCTGCTCGACGGCGCCGTACGCCATCGCGAGCCCGAGGCCCGTGCCGCTGCCCGCCGACTTGGTGGTGAAGAACGGCTCGAAGATGCGGGCGCGAATCTCGTCGCTCATGCCGTGGCCCGTGTCGCTCACGGTCAGCAGCACGACCGGCCCGCGCGGCGCGGGCCGTCCCGCGGACGCGGGGGCCTGCTTGGCGCGGCTGACGGCGATCGTGAGAGTGCCTCCGTCGGGCATCGCGTCGCGCGCGTTGGCGGCGAGGTTCAGCAGCACCTGCTCGAGCTGGCCGGGGTCCACCTCGACCAGGCACGGCTCGTCGTCGAGCCGCGTGTCGAGTGCTATGTCCTCGCCGATCATGCGCGACAGCATCGAGCCCGCGCCCGCCACCAGCGCGCGCAGGTCGAGCACGCGCGGCGCGATCAGCTGCCGGCGGCTGAACGCCAGCAGCTGGTGCGTGAGCGACGCGGCGCGCCAGGCGGCCTTGTCGGTCTCCTTGAGCCAGCGGTGCGCGCGCGACTCGGGCCCGACGTCGCGAAGCGCCAGCGCCAGGCTGCCCGTGATCGCGGTCAGCAGGTTGTTGAAGTCGTGCGCCACCCCGCCGGCCAGCTGGCCCACGGCCTCGAGCCGCCGGGCGCGCTCGAGCTGCGCCTGGGACTCCTTCAGCTCGGTGATGTCCTGCGTCGTTCCGTGAGTGCGCAGAGGTTGCCCGTCCTGGTCTGCCTGGACGTAGCCACGCGCCTGCATGTGCCGGATCTGCCCGTCCTCGCGCACGATCCTGTAGCTGTGGTCGAATGGCCCGGGGATCGACCGGAT
>DATBSL010000165.1:0-5198 GCA_036559805.1 Vicinamibacteria bacterium | reverse complement strand
CGCAAGTGGTGCTCGCCTATCAGCGCTACGGCGGCGGCAAGGCGCTCGCGTTCACGGTCCAGGACTCCTGGCAGTGGCAGATGAACGCCGCGATCCCGCTCGACGACCTGACCCACGAGGGGCTCTGGCGGCAGATGCTGCGCTGGCTCGTGAGCGACGTGCCGGGGCCGGTGCGGGCGACGCCGGCCGAGGACCGCGTCAGCCCCGGGCGCTTGGTGGAGCTGCGCGTGGAGGTGCGGGACGAGGCGTTCGTGCGGCTCAACGACGCAGAGGTCGTCGCAGTGGTGACAGATCCCGCCGGGAGCGAGCGCGAGCTTCCGGTGGAGTGGAGCGTCGAGCGCGACGGCGAGTACCACGCCCGTTTCGCCACCGAGGCGGCTGGCTTCTATGCGATCCGCGTGGAGGCGAGCCGACACGGCCAGCCGCTGGGCTCGGCCACGACTTCGGTGGAGGCCGTGCCCCTCGCCGACGAGTACTTCGGCGCCGAGCGGCGGACGGCGCTGCTGAAGCGCGTCGCCGAGGAGACGGGCGGGCGGTTCTACACCCCCGAGACGGTGGCTGGCCTGCCGGAAGACCTGAGCTACACGGAGAGCGGCTCCACGGTGAAGGAGCGCAAGGAGCTCTGGAACATGCCGGTGCTCTTCCTGACGGCGGTCGCTCTCGCCTGCAGCGAGTGGGGATATCGCAAGTGGCGGGGGCTCGCGTGAGGGCGGCGCTCGCGATCGCCACGCTGCTCGCGGCCGCGCCGGCGAAGGCAGCGGAGGGCCACCTGCTGGTCGTGGCCGGCATCGGCGGCGATCCCCAGCATCGCGACTTGTTTCACGAGCAGGCGGTCGCGCTGGCGAGCGCTGCGCAGACGCGGCTCGGGCTGCTCCACGACAACGTCGCGTGCCTGACCGAGAACCCCGAGCGCGATCCGTCGACGATCGACGGACGCTCGTCGCTCGAGAACGTCGCTGCGGAGCTCGCGAAGCTGAAGGCGCGCGTGGGGCCCGGCGACCGCGTCTTCCTGGTCCTGATCGGGCACGGCAGCTTCGCGGAGAGGGAGGGCCGCTTCAACCTTCCGGGACCCGACTTAGCACCCGCGCAGCTCGCGGAGTGGCTCGCCCCCTTCCATGAACAGGAGGTGGTCGTGATCAGCACCGCGAGCGCCAGCGGCGCCTTCGCCGACGCGCTCAAAGCACCAGGGCGCGTCGTCGTGACCGCGACCAAGAGCGGCCAGGAACGCAACCAGACGGTGTTCGGCGAGCACTTCGTCGCCGCCCTCACCGGTCAGGGCGCCGACGTGGACAAGGACGGCCGCGTGTCCGTGCTCGAGGCCTACGAGTATGCGACGCGCGAGGTCGCGCGCTTCTACGAGAGCGAGACCCGGCTGCAGACCGAGCACGCGCGTCTCGAGGACGGCGACGGACTGGCCCGAAGCACCTTCCTGCAGGGTGAAAGCCGCGAGACGGCCGCGGAGGGGAAGGAGAGCAACGATCCGGCGCTCGCCTCGCTCTACGCGGCGCGGCGCGATCTCGAACGGCAGATCGAGGCGCTGCGCGCGAGCAAGGACACTCTCGCGCCAGAGGGCTACACGAGGCAGCTCGAGGCGCTGCTCGTCATGCTCGCGCTGCAGAACGAGTCGATCGACAACGCCAGGAGGGCGAAGTGACCGCGCGGACCAGCGGGCTCGCCTTGGTGCTCGCGACCGCGACCGCGAACGCCTGGCCCGCCGAGGCCCCGCTCCGGCCCGCCATCGTAGCGGCCCGCGGCGGACGCTACGACGAGGCAATCGCGGCCTTCGAGGCGTGGGCGGGCGAGAACCCCGACGAGCCCCGCGGGCACCGCAGCTGGGTGAAGACGCTGCTCGAGCTCGGCCGCTATGCGGAGGCCGAGCGGGTGTCCCGGCGCCTGGTCGACGCGGGATCGCCGGAGCTGCTGAACGTCCTGGGCGAGTCGCTCGCCGCCGTCGGGAAGCTCGACGCGGCCGACGCGATCTTCTCGCGGGCGATCGCGGCCGGCGCCACAGACGCGCTCGTCGCGCGTGCGAACCGCGGCCTGCTGCGGGAGCGGCGGGGAGACCAGAGCGGCGCGGAGGCCGACTACAAAGCCCTGATCGCCGCTTACAACGCGCGCGATGGCCTCTCCGCCGAGGAGCTGGTGGCCGTGGGTGAGGCCTGCCGCCAACTCGGCGCCGGCGACCCGCAGCTCTACAAGGACGCGCTCCGTGCGTTCGACCAGGCGGCCGACGCGGATCCCGGAGATCCGTCGCCACGCACGGCGCGTGGGAGCCTCTACCTCGCGAAGTACGATTCCGTGTCCGCGCGCGAGGCCCTGAAGGCAGTGCTGGAGCGAAACCCCCAGCACCCCGGCGCGCTCCTCGCGATGGCGCGCGCGATGGACTTCGACGGGGAGCGTGGTGCCTTGGCCCTGGCCGCCGAGGCGCTGCGGGTGGCCCCGAACCGGATCGAGGCCCGCGTCTACGTGGCCGAGGCCCGGCTGGAGATGGAGAGCTACGACGAGGCCATCGCCGAGGCGGAGCGTGCCCTCGATACCGATCCCTCCTCGCTCGAAGCCCTCTCCGTCCTGGCGGGCGCGCTCTACCTGAAGGGAGAGGACGCCGCGTTCGCCACGACACGAGACCGGGTGCTCGCGCTCAATCCGCGCTACGCGGATCTCTACAACACGCTCGCCGAGCTATGCGTGCGCAACCGTCTCTACCGGAAGGCCGTGGAGTTCGCCAGCGAGGCCGTGCGTCTCGACCCGCGCTCGTGGCGCGGCCACGCCACGCTCGGCGTGAACCGGCTCCGCCTCGGGGCGATCGACACGGGACGCGCGAGCCTCGAGACCGCCTTCGCCGGCGACCCGTACAACGTCTGGACCAAGAACACGCTCGATCTGCTCGACACCTTCAAGCGCTACGAGACGCGGCGTGTCGGCCGCCTGGAGCTGTTCGTCCGTGGCGAGGAGGCGGCACTCCTCCAGCCGTACCTCGTCGCCTACGCCAACGAGGCCCTCGAGAAGCTCGAGGCGCGCTACGGCCACCGGGTCGAGGCCCCCGTGCGGGTCGAGGTCTTTCCGAGCCACGCCGACTTCTCGGTTCGCACGGTGGGGCTCGCCGGGCTCGGCGCGCTGGGTGTCTGCTTCGGCAACGTGGTGGCCCTCGACTCACCCTCGGCCCGCCCGCGCGGCAGCTTCAACTGGGCCTCGACCCTGTGGCACGAGCTCGCCCACTCGGTCACCCTTGGCCTGAGCGATCATCGCGTCCCCCGCTGGCTCACGGAGGGGATCTCGGTGCGCGAGGAGCGCCGCGCCCGCCCGGGCTGGGGCGACGACGTCAGCCTCGACTTCATCGCCGCCCTGGAGACCGGGAAGCTGCTCCCGATCGCTGGGCTCAACGACGGCTTCGTCAGGCCCGAAGGTCCCGAGCAGGTGGCGCGCTCCTATTACCAGGCCTCGCTCGTGGTGGAGCTCGTCGAGCGCGACCACGGGTTCGAGGCCGTGCCGAGGCTGCTGCGTGGATATCGGGACAGGCACAGCACGGAGGAGCTCTTCGCGAGCGTCCTCGGGACGAGCCTCGAGCGGTTCGACGCCCGCTTCGCGGCCTACCTGCGCGAGCGCTTCTCCCACGTCCTCGCGGCCGTCAACGCTGCCGAGCACCCGCCCGAAGCTCCCGCACGCCGGCGCCACCGCGACGAGCTGGTCGCGACGGCCGACGCTGCAACCGGCGACTTCCTGGCGCAGCTCGCTGCCGGCAAGGCGCTCATCGAAAACCGCCAGCCTGCTGCGGCGCGTCCTTATCTCCGCCGGGCCCTCGCCCTCTTCCCCGAGTACGCCGAGGACGACAGCCCGAGCTGGCTGCTGGCGCAGCTGGACCTGGAAGGCAAGGACGCCGCGGCGGCTCGCGGCCACCTCGAGGCTTTCCTCGCGTTCAACGAAACGAACTTCGACGCCCACCAGCGCCTGGCGTCGGTGCACGAGCAGCTCGGCGACCGGGCGGCGGCGGCACGCTGGCTCGAGCGCGCGCTCTGCATCGCTCCCTCCGATCCCGCCGTCCACCTCCGTCTCGCCGAGCTCTACGACGCGCTGGGCGACACGGCAGGCCTCGTGCGCGCCCGTCGCAGCGTGCTCGACCTCGCCCCCGTGGACCGCCCCGAGGCCCTCTACCAGCTCGCACGGGCCTACCAGCAGGCGGGCGACGCGGCCGAGGCGCGGCGCGTCGTTCTCCAGGCGCTCGAGCTCGCCCCTCGTTTCCGGCGGGCTCAGACGCTGCTGCTCGAGCTGCACCGCGCGCAGACGGCGCCTGTCGGAGGTCCGTCGTGAGGAAGTTCAGCCTCGTGGTGCTCGTGATCCTCGCCGGCCTGCTGCCGGCGGCGGCGGACTTCGGCCAGCCTCCCGACCTGCCCTACGAGAACGTGCCCTACGACGGCCGCTTCACGGTCAATCGCCTGCGCTTCAACCCCGCGCGTTCCTGGCCCGGGGACTACGCCTGGGGCCTCGACCTCGGCTGGAACCACGACTACCCACGCGCCGACACTCATTTCGCGAAGATCCTGCAGGCCACCACCCGGCTGGACGTCGCGACCGAGGGCACGAACATCCTCGCCCTCGACGACCCGGAGCTGATGCGTTATCCGGTGGCCTACCTCTGCGAGCCCGGCCACTGGGCGCTCAGCGACGCGGAAGCGCGCGGCCTTCACGATTACCTGCGGAAGGGCGGGTTCGTCATCGTCGACGACTTCCGGGGCCGCCACTGGGACACCTTCGTGGAGGGGCTCCGGCGTGTGCTGCCCGACGCTCAGCTCTTCCCGCTCGAGGGCACGAACCCGATCTTCGACGCCTTCTTCCGCATCGATCCCTCCACGATCCCGCACCCCTACGCAGCACCTGGCCCGCCCGCCTACTTCGGCGTGTTCGAAGACAACGATCCGAGCCGTCGCCTCATGCTGATCGCCAACTACAACTCCGACATCGCCGAGTACTGGGAGTGGTCCGACACGGGTCTCGTCCCGATCGATCTCAGCAACGAGGCCTACAAGCTGGGCGTGAACTACGTCGTCTACGGCATGACGCACTGATGCGAAGGAGAGGGAGGCCGTGACCGAAGAGCCCGATGCCCCCGAGACCCTGGGCGATGCCGCCCTCGCCGACAAGCTGAAGGAGAGCCGCGACCGCATCGTCCAGGAGCTGCGCAAGCAGATCGTGGGCCAGGACGA
>DATBSL010000164.1:0-7452 GCA_036559805.1 Vicinamibacteria bacterium | reverse complement strand
CGCGCGTGGCGTTCGAGAGCGCGATGTCGCGCGAGCGCTTCTACTACACGAACGGCTACGTCGCCGTCGTGCCGCGCGCGGGCGGCGCGCCCGTCAGCCTGACGGCGGCCTTCGACGAGGACCCGAATCTCCTCGAGTGGGGCCCGAACGGGATTTGGCTCGGGGCGAGCCAGAAGACGGAGGCGGGCCTGTTCCGCCTCGATCCCGAAACGAAGGCCGTCGCCCGCGTGCCGCTCGACGGAGCGCCCATGGCGTTCGGCTTCTCGTTCGACCGCGGCTTCGAGCGCGTCGCCTTCACCGGCTCCAGCGCGACCGCGTACCCGGAGGCCTGCCTCGCCGCTACGCGAGGTGGCGCCGTCCAGCGCCTGAGCCGGCTCTCGGACCAGCTCGAGGGCTGGGCCCTCGGCACGAGCGAGGTGGTGTCCTGGAAGAGCCAGGACGGGACACTGATCGAGGGCGTGCTGCGCAAGCCCAAGGGCTACGCCCCCGGCGCGAAGCGGCCGTTGCTCGTGATCGTCCACGGCGGCCCCACCGGCACCTCGCGGCCGTCGCTCGTCGGCGGCAACTACGTCTATCCGGTCGAGCCGTTCCTCGCGAAGGGCGCGCTCGTCCTCGACCCCAACTACCGGGGCAGCGCCGGCTACGGCGAGGCCTTCCGCTCGCGCAACGTGCGCAACCTGGGCGTGGGCGACGCCTGGGACGTCGTCTCGGGCATCGACCACCTGGTGAAGCAGGGCCTCGTCGACCCCGCGCGCGTGGGAGTGATGGGCTGGAGCCAGGGCGGCTACATTTCGGCGTTCCTCGCCACGCACGACGCGGCGCGCTTCAAGGCCGTCTCGGTCGGCGCCGGGATTTCGAACTGGGTGACCTACTACGTCAACACGGACATCCACCCCTTCACGCGCCAGTACCTCGAGGCGACGCCGTGGGACGACATGGAGGTCTACCGGAAGACCTCGCCCATGACCTACATCAAGACCGCGAAGGTGCCGGTGCTGATCCAGCACGGCGACGGCGACAAGCGCGTGCCGCTGCCGAACGCCTACGAGCTCTACCAGGGGCTCGTCGACCAGGGCGTGCCGGCGAAGCTCGTCGTGTTCAAGGGCTTCGGGCACGGGCTCAACAAGCCCAAGGCGGTCCGCGCCGCTCTCGAGCAGAACCTCGAGTGGTTCGGCGAGCGCGTGCTGGACGCGAAGTGATGCGCGCAGTCGCTCGCGTCGCGCTCTCGCTCGGCCTGGCCTGCGCCGCCGTCACGACGCGCGCGGCTGCCGAGGTGCGGCCGGGAACGTTCACCTCGGCGGCCCTCGGCCGGGAGGTTGCATACGTCGTGGACCTGCCCGCTTCCTACGGCACGTCCGGCAACCGCAAGTATCCGGTCGTCTACGCCCTCCACGGGCTCTTCGAGGGGTCCGGCTTCTGGGAGCGGCGCGGCCTGGCCGGAGCGCTCGCGTCGCTCCGCGCGGCGGGCGAGCTGCCCGAGTTCCTCGTGGTCGCGGTGGACGGCGGCAACTCGTTCTTCGTGAACGCGCCCGGAGGGCGCTACGAGGACCTGGTGGCGCAGGACCTCATCGCCCACGTCGAGTCGGCCTATCGCGCGATGCCTGGCCGTGAGGGTCGAGCCTTCCTGGGCATCTCGATGGGCGGCTACGGCGCGCTGCACATCGCGTTCGCCCACCCGACACTGGTCAAGGCGGTGGCCACACACAGCGCGATGCTGCTCGAGTCGATCCCGACGGCCTCGCAAGGCGCGCGCCGCGGACAGATGGCGGCCTTCAACCAGGTCTTCGGCGACCCGATCGACGCGCAGCTGTGGACCCGGAACGATCCCCTGGCGCTCGCGCGCACGCTCGACCCGAAGGCCGCGCCGGCGCTCTACCTGGATTGCGGCGCCGAGGATCGCTACGGCCTCGCGAGCGGCCACCGCGACTTGCACAAGATCCTCGAGGAGCGCGGCGTCGCGCACGGCTTCGAGCTGCCGCCGGGAGACCACGGCTACGAGTTCGTGCGGACGCGGATCGAGAAGAGCCTCCGCTTCCTCGCGCACGAGCTGCGCTGACCCGACGCCGCGGCCGCCGTCACGCTCCCCGTCGAAGCGCGGCGGCGTCCCTCACTCGTCCCGCAGCGCCACGGCCGGCTCGACGCGCGCCGCGCGCAGCGCGGGGCCGGCGGTCGACACGGCGGCCCCGAGCAGGAGCAGCAGCGTCACGAGCCCGAACGTCGCCGGGTCGAGCGGCTGCACACCGAAAAGGAGTGTCGACAGCAGCCGGCCGAGCGCCGCCGAGAGCAGGAGCCCGATCGCGACACCCGTCGCGACCACGCGCAGGGCGCTCGCGGTCACGAGCCTCACCAGGTCGGCGCTCGTGGCGCCGAGCGCCCGCCGCACCGCGAAGTCGCGCACGCGCTGCTGGACGGAGTAGGCGAGGATCCCGAACACCCCGACCATCGCCAGCACCAGCGCCAGAGCCGCGAAGGTCGTCACCATCACCGCCCGGAAGCGGTGGCGCGACGTGGCGCCGAGCGCGACTTCTTCGAGCGTCGTCACGCCACGGACACTCACGAGCTGCTCCCTGTCCACGCGGCCGATCGCCGCGCGTACGGGCGCCGCATAGGCTTCGGCGTGCCCCGAGGCCGGGCGCACCAGAATGAAGATGTCGTCCCTGACGTCTTGAGTGATCGGGACGTAGAGCTGCAGCATGTCCTCGCCCTCGTCGGGACGACCCTTCACCTGGCGCACGACCCCGACGATCTCGCGCACCAGCATCGGGTCCTGGGGCCGCGACCCGGTGGGGATCGAAACGTGCGCGCCGATCGGCGGCCGGCCGTCGAGCTGGCTGCGGACGAAGGCCTCGTTGACGATGCAGACGGGCACGGCGCGGTCGTGGTCGCGAGCGTCGAAGCCCCTGCCTTCGACGATCGGAAGATCGACGGTCGCGAAGTACGAGGGGCTCACGATCTGGTAGTCGGCGCTCGGACGCCGGGCCGGCTCCAGGGGCTCGCCCGCGAGCTCGAAAGTGGTTCGCCCGACGTACGAGGGGCCGAGGGGCAGGGTGGTCGCCCAGGCCACGTTGCGAACGCCCGGCACGGCTCTCACTTCCTGCTCGACCGCGTCGTAGAACTGGCGCATCGCGGCCGGCGTCGGATAGCGCGAGCCGATCGGGTCCACGACCATGGTCAAAACCTCGCGGGCGCGGTAGCCGCGATCGACGCCCTCGACCGCGAGCAGCGTGCGCAGCAGCAGCCCCGCCCCGAACAGGACCACGACGGCCGTCGCGACCTCAGCCACGACGAGCCCGGCGCGCGTCCGCCCGCCGCGGCCAGTGATGGTCCGGCCCTGGGCAGCGATCACGCGGGCGGCCGGCTGCCGCGTGGCCCTCCACGCCGGAGCGGCGCCGAACAGCAGCCCGACGAGGAGCGCCACGAACGCGCAGAACGAGGCCACGCGCGCGTCGAACTCCGGCCTCACCGCCGCGGGCAGCAGCCCCTCCGGCACGAGCGAAGCTGCTGAACCCAGGATCGCGACGCCCAGCGCCAGGCCGAGGAAGCCGCCGAGCGCGGCGAGCAGCAGGCTCTCGGTCAGCAGCTGGCGGATCACGCGGCCCTGGCCCGCCCCGAGCGCCGAGCGGATCGCGAGCTCGCGCGTGCGCACGGTCGCGCGCGCCAGCATCAGGTTGGCCACGTTGGCGCAGCAGATCAGCAGCACGAAGCCGACGACGCCGAGGAAGAGCAGCGCCGTGAGGCGCAGCTCGCGGCCGACCAGGGCCTGCTGCAGCGGCTCTATCGTCACGCCGCGTCCCGCGTTCGTCTCCGGGAACTCCCGCGCCAAAAGCGAAGCGACGGCCGAGACGTCGCCGCGCGCGGCCTCGATCGTCGCGCCGGGCCGCAGTCGCCCGACCCCGACGAAGCCACGGGCACGGCGGGCCTCGGGGGTGCGCTCGAAGGAGGCGAGCGCCCACAAGCTGGTCGCGCCGACGAGCTGGAACTCCTTCGGCACCACTCCCACCACGGTGTAGGGTTCCCCGTCGAGCCGGAGGTCGCGGCCGACGATGCCCGGGTCGCCGCCGAAGCGCGTGCGCCAGAAAGCCTCGCCCAGCACGACGACATTCCTCTGCTGCGCGTCGTCCGCCGACTGGAACGTACGGCCCAGGATGGGTGGGACCCCGAGTACGTCGAAGATGCCAAACGTCACCCACTGGCGCGAGACGGTGTCCGCGGCCCCGGACTCGCCCGCCATCACCATGCCGCCCACCCTCGGCACGTAGCCCCCGACCTGCTCGAGGCTGCGGCCTCTCTCCTTCCAGTCCAGCATGTTGAGCGGGGCCACCGAGGCTCGCGGCGACCTCTCGTTCGCCTCCCAGAGCATGACGAGCCGCTCGGGCTCCCGGTACGGCAGAGGGCGCAGCAGCGCCGCGTCCACGAGCGCGAAGATCGCGCTGTTGGCCCCGATGCCGAGCGCGAGGGTCGCCACCGCCACGAGCGTGAACGCCGGCGAACGGCGGAGCTGTCGCGCCGCGAACCTCACGTCGTCCCGCAGCTCGTCCATCCATCGCGTCAGGCGCATGTCCGGTCCCCCACGTATGACTTCGACGCCCGGCACTCCACGAAGGTTGCTATGGACTCGAGGTTGACTGCCCCCGACTCAACTCGGGGCGCCCCGAGTTGAAGTAGCCTCGAACCATGCTCGACGCGCTGCGCCGGCTTTTCGAAAACCGGGTCGCCCAGCCGCAGGACGCGCCGCCCGAGGCGCAGGAGCACGCGCTGCGCGTGGCCGCCGCCGCGCTGCTGTTCGAGATCGTGCGGGCCGACGCCAGCGTGCGCGACGAGGAGCGCACCGTGATGCGCGCCTCGCTGCAGGGCAGCTTCGGGCTCACCGCCGACGAGACCGACGAGCTGATGCGGCTGGCCGAGGAGCAGTCGCGCGGCGCGAGCTCGCTCTACGAGTTCACCTCGCTCGTCGACGCCCGGCTCGACGCCGCGCAGAAGAAGCGCATCGTTGAGCTCCTGTGGCTGGTCGCCTTCGCCGACGGCCACAAGGACGCGCACGAGGAGCACCTGGTGCGGAAGATCGCGGGGCTGCTGCACGTGCCACACCCGGACTTCATCGACGCGAAGCGGCGCGCGCGCGACGGCGAGCTCTAGGCCTCCCTGAGCGCCGAGGTGATCGGCAGGCGCGAGCCGCGCAGCGCCGGCAGCAGGCCGCCGAGGACGCCCATCACGACGGCGAAGCTCATCCCGATCAGCACGATCCTCGGCGTGATCTGGAAGGCGAAGGCGATCTCGCTGAAGCTCTGGGTCTGGCCGGTGCCGGTGGAGAAGCCGTTCATGGGCAACGCCAGCAGACAGCCCACGGCACCCCCCACGAGGGCGAGGAAGACCGATTCGATCAGGAAGGACGAGAGGATCGCGCGCCGTGAGAAGCCGAGCGCCCGCAGGGTCCCGATCTCGCGGGTGCGCGCGGCCACGATGGCGTACATGGTGTTCATGGCCCCGAAGACCGCGCCCACCCCCATGATCCACGCCACCGCGGTGGCGAGGTTCCGGAGGATCGACGCCAGCGGCCCCGCCTGGTCCTCGTAGTACTTGCGCTCCGGAACGGCCTGGAGCTGCATCTGGGGCTGGGCGCGGATCCAGCGGTCCAGCTCCGGAATCGCCGCCGGGTCTTTCATGCGGACGACCAGGGAGTTCGAGCCGGAGCCGCGCTGGAAGATCGCGCCGAGGGTATCGAAGTCGCCCCAGATCTCGCTCTCGAAGGCCCCGCCCTGGGATTCGAAGATCCCGACGACGTGGAGCTGCTTGTGCTGGTACTTGACGTTCTCGCCGAGCTTCACGCCGCGGATGCGCTCGGTGAGCTTGCGACCGACGATCACCTCGTCGAGTCCGGGAGTGAAGGCTCGCCCCTCCACCACCCGGATCCCTCCCCGTACCTCGAAGGCGCGAGGGGGCACCGCGCGCAGGGTGACGTTGGTGGGCATGCCGTCGGTCGCCTTCACCAGGTTGATGACGATGACCCAGTCCCAGGACGCGAGAGGCTGGCCGTCCGCGCCCCGGGCGACCCGGTCGTCCACGACGATCATGTTGCGGGCCTCGAGGGGAACCCCCGAAGTCAGCTCGGAGCCGGAGCCGCGCTGGACGATGATGGCGTTGTCGAGGCGTCCGGTGGACTTGAGGGCCGTCTTGAAGCCTTCGGACATCGACATGAGCACGGCGAAGACCGCCACCACCAGGGCGATCCCGCTCACCGCCAGCAGGGTGACCTGCCAGCGGATCCTCACGTTGCGTACGTTGTAGTGCAGGGGCAGGGCCATGATCACACCGTCCTGAGCATGTCGGTGATGCGCGACCGGTAGGCGGAGAGCGCGGGAACGACCCCCGCGGCAAAGCCCAGGAAGATCGCGACCGCGAAGCCGAGGGCGGCCACGACCGGTCGCAGGTTCAGCTGCGAAAGGCCGATGCCGGCCAGGGCATCCTTGATCCCCGGGGCGTGGGTGAGCGTCCACATGATGCCCTGGCTGCCTCCGACCCCGAGGAGGCCGCCCAGGAGCCCCAGGAGCAGGGCTTCCGCCACCATGAGGCCCATCACGCGGCTGCTGGAGAACCCGAGGGTCTTCAACACCGCGATCTCGGTGCGCCGCTCCCGCACCGCCATGCTCATGGTGTTGGCGGTGACGAGCAGGATGGTGAAGCTCACGGCCAGGCCGATGCCGTTGAGAAGCAGAGCGAGGTTTCCCGCCATGGAGATGAAGCTCGCCGCGAAGGCCTTCTCGGTCTCGGTGTGGGTCTGGGCGTCGCTGTTCTCGAAGAGGGCGTCGATCGCCTTGCTGACGACCCCCGCCTGCTCCGGGTCCTCGATCTCCGTGTAGTAGGTGCCGGCGGCAATCCTCTGCCCCAAGGCCTCGTAGAGGTACTTGAAGTGGAAGACCATGATGCTGGTGTCGGCGCCCGGATTCTTGCCGGCGTCGACGTCGAAGATCCCCCGCACCACGAACTCGAAGGGCCCGTCGGCCTTGCGATAGGGGCCGATGAAGCTCTCGAGGAAGAACGTGTCCCCCACCTTCCAGCCAAACTTGGTGGCCAGCTTCCGCCCGACCAGGCAGCCCCGCATGTCCTGCATGAGGGCCTGATACTGGTCCTGGGGCACCTGCCACTCGGGATACATCGCGAGGAACGGCTCCATCTCCACCGCCATGTTGGGGAAGAAATTGCTCCAGTCCGTGGTCGAGGAGTCTTCGTCGCCTTTCGCTTTCGCTTCCTCCTTCTTGGCGGGCAGGGTTCCGCCGAACCAGGACGAGCGGGCGACCCGCTTGACCCCGGGGACGGATTGGATGCGTCCTTCGTAGGCGAGGGGCAGGCTGAAGACCAGGCTGATGGCGTTTCGGGAGACGAGGCGGCTCGCGCTCGTGCCCTCGAGGAGGGAGTTGACCGCGGCGAGCACCGACTGCAGCGTGCAGAAGAGGA
>DATBSL010000163.1:0-11281 GCA_036559805.1 Vicinamibacteria bacterium | reverse complement strand
CACGACGGGGAAGTGGGTCGCTACTTCGAGTCGGCGGCCGTGATCGTCACGCTCGTGCTGCTGGGCCAGGTGCTCGAGCTCGTGGCGCGCCAGCGTACGGGCGATGCGATCCGCGGGCTGCTGGGGCTCGCCGTGAAGACCGCGCGACGGATCGAGGCCTCGGGCGAGGAGCGCGACGTGCCGGCGGACGCGCTCCAGCCCGGCGACCGGCTGCGCGTCCGGCCCGGCGAGCGCGTGCCGACGGACGGCGTCGTGCTGGAGGGCCGCACGAGCGTCGACGAGTCGATGATCAGCGGCGAGCCGATCCCGGTCGAGAAGGGGCCCGGCTCGGCGGTCACCGGCGCGACGCTCAACGGCACGGGCGGCTTCGTGATGCGCGCCGAGCGCGTGGGGCGCGAGACGCTGCTCGCGCGCATCGTCGCTCTCGTCGCCGAGGCGCAGCGCAGCCGCGCGCCGGTCCAGCGCCTGGCCGACGCCGTCGCCGCGTGGTTCGTGCCGGCGGTCGTCGCGATCGCCGTGCTCGCCTTCCTGGCCTGGGCAGGGCTCGGGCCGGAGCCGCGCCTGCCGCACGCGCTCGTCGCCGCCGTGTCGGTGCTGATCATCGCCTGCCCGTGCGCGCTCGGCCTCGCGACGCCGATGTCGGTGATGGTGGGCATCGGCCGCGGCGCCGCGGCGGGCGTGCTGGTGCGGAGCGCCGAAGCGCTCGAGGCGCTGGCGCGCGCAGACACCCTGGTCGTGGACAAGACCGGCACGCTGACCGAGGGCAGGCCGCGCGTCGTGCGCGTCGCGTCCCGCTCCGGCGGCGACGACGGCGCTGCGCTGCGGCTCGCCGCAAGCCTCGAGCAGGCGAGCGAGCACCCGCTGGCGGCGGCCGTCGTCGCCGCCGCTCGCGAGCGCGGCCTGGCGCTCGCGCCGGTCGTGGACTTCGCCGCCGTACCGGGCCGCGGCGTGCGCGGCAGCGTCGAGGGGCACGCGCTCGTGCTCGGCAGCGCCGCGTTCCTCGCCGAGTCGGGGATCGCGGTGTCCGGCTTCGACGCGCTCGTGGACGCCGAGCGGCGCGAGGCGCGCAGCGTCCTGCTGCTCGCCGTGGACGGCGCATGCACGGCGCTCGTCGCGGCCGCCGATCCGCTCCGACCTGAGGCGCCCGAGGCGATCCGCGCGCTGCGGGCGGAAGGGCTCGAGATCGTGATGCTCACCGGCGACAATCGCGGCGCCGCCGAGGCCGTGGGCCGGGCGCTCGGCATCACGCGGATCGAGGCGGACGTGCGGCCCGAGGGCAAGGCCGCGGTGGTGCGGGGGCTCGCGGCCGAAGGCCGCGTCGTGGCCATGGCCGGCGACGGCGTGAACGACGCGCCGGCGCTGGCGCAGGCCGCGGTCGGAATCGCGATGGGCACGGGAACCGACGTCGCGATCGAGAGCGCCGGCATCACGCTGGTGCGAGGCGACCTCGGCGCGCTCGTGCGCGCGCGGCGCCTCGCGCGCGCCACACTCGGGAACATCCGCCAGAACCTGTTCTGGGCCTTCGCCTACAACGTGGTCGGGATCCCGGTCGCCGCGGGAGCGCTCTACCCCTGGCTCGGCGTCCTGCTCTCGCCGATGCTCGCGGCCGCCGCGATGAGCCTGAGCTCCGTCACAGTGATCGTGAACGCGCTGCGACTGCGGCGCGTGCGGCTGTAGCCGCGCCACCAGCGGTCCGATCCATATTTCAATCGATATCCGAGTATAATGAGGTGTGGTGAGCGCCAGGACGGCCATTCTGCTGGCTCTGCGCCAGGGCCCGAGCTACGGGCGTGAGCTCGTGCGCCGCGTGAGCCGTGCGAGCGGCGGCCACGTGCGCCTTTCCGAGGGCACGCTGTATCCGGCGCTCCGCACCCTACGCGCCGCTCGACTGGTCAGGGCGTGGAACGTGGTGCCGGGGCAAAGGAGGGGCGCGCGGGCGCGCACGTACTACGAGCTGACGATCCAGGGAATAAAACGGGCCGAGAGTGATGCTTCGACGCTGATCCGGCTCGCGAGCGGCGACTCCAGGGCCACGACGCGGAACGTCGCCGAGCTCGAGGCCATGCAGATCAACATCGAGCGTGCGGCAGAGCTCTCCGAGGACCTGATGACGCTGCGTGATGCGGTGGCGCGCGCAGGCCGCTTGGTATGAAAAGCGGCACGCGCCGCAAGCGAGGCGACCTGCTCGCCGCCGCCTCGCGACTCGCCCGCTTGATCGGACGGGACGAGTGCGTGC
The DNA here is from genome assembly GCA_036559805.1 of Vicinamibacteria bacterium. Lineage (GTDB taxonomy): Bacteria > Acidobacteriota > Vicinamibacteria > Fen-336 > Fen-336 > DATBSL01. The sequence goes on along the minus strand of DATBSL010000163.1, from coordinate 9,045 downwards.
TGGTTGGAGGGCTTGCCGTCGGCGCGCACGGGTTCGTGCGGGGCACCGACGATCTCGATTTCATCAGCAGACTGCCGCTCCACCGCACGCGAGAGATCCTGCGCAGGGCCGGCGTCGCGACGCGCCTTCTGCAAGGCGACAGCTTCGAGGGTGGCTTCAGCTGCCTGAAAGGGGAGCTCGAGGGCATTCCGTTCGACGTGCTGCCGCCGCTCGTGCCTGTCGCGTGGGAGTCGACCGCCTTGCTGACAGTCGGTTCGAGCCAGCTGAGGGTCGTCGATCTCGCTGGCCTGCTCGCCTTGAAGTTCAGGACGGGGGGGCCGCAGGATCTGCTCGACGCCGCCAGGCTGGTGCTGCGACACCCCGCGACGGAGCCGCAGGCCCGGGAGCTGGCGACGGCCTATCGGGCGCTCGACCGCTTCGAGATGTGGCTCAACGATCCCAGGACTCGCGCCCAGGCGCGCGAGGAGGCGCGGTCGGCGAAGGCAGCCTCGCGACGGCGTCCCTCGAGAACAAGGCGACGCAGCAAGCCTTCGAGGTGAGGCCGGGTATGGCCGCAGCTTCCACCCTGTAACACTCCGTAGCGCTTCCTTCACCCCCCAGTACGAAACCCAGGGGGGTGGAGATGCGCAACAAGCCTCGGCCAGGGTCGCGGTGCGCCGCGAGCGGCGTAGCCGAGGCGCGATGACGCCCGCGCAGGTCGCGCTCCTCACTCTCGTCGCGGGGTTCACCAGCGGCTTCTTGCCCTTCGTGAACGTGGAGGCGTACCTCCTTGGAGCCGCCGCGCTCTTCCCGGAATCGCCGCTGCTGCTCGTGGTCGTTCCGGCCACCGTTGGCCAGATGGCCGCGAAGTCGCTGCTGTACCTGGGAGGCCGCGGCCTCGTCGGTCTACCGCGCCGCTACTGCGACCGGGCGCTCGCCGCCGGTAAGCACCTCGCGGCCGGGGAGGGCCGCTCGGCCGGGGTGGTGTTCTCGAGCGCGCTCGCCGGGCTGCCGCCGTTCTACCTCGTGAGCGTCGCCGCCGGCGCGCTGCGCGTCTCGCCGCGGGTATTCCTGCTGACGGGAACAGCGGGCCGGTTCCTGCGCTTTGCGGCCGTCTTCGCGGGTCCGCGGCTGCTGGGGCTCCAGTCGTGAGGCTCGAGCTGCTGCAGGACGCGCGCGAGTTCTGGCCGCGGGCCGAAGCGGACATCCGCGCCGCCCGGCGGCGCGTGCTGGTCCAGACGCTGTCGCACGAAGGAGACTCAGCCGGCCAGTCGCTCGCCAAAGCGCTCCACGCGAGCTGCGCCCCCGACCGGCGACTGCTCGTGGACTCCTTCACCCGGCACGTGGTGAGCGACCGCTTCCTGCACTCCCCTGCGAATCGGTTCGACGCAGGGCTGCGCGCCGAGGTGCGCGCGACGCGGGAGATGCTCTCGGGTCTCGAGCGGGCGGGCGTGCCGGTCCGCTTCACGAGCCCGCCGGGGCCGCTGCTGCTGCGCTTCCCCGCGCGGGACCACCGCAAGCTCGTGCTGGTGGACGACCGCGTGGCGTACATCGGCGGAATCAACTTCAGCGAGCACAACTTCGCCTGGCGCGACCTGATGCTTCGCATCGAGGACGAGTCGGCGGCTCGCTTCTTCGCCGCCGACTTCCTGCGCACCTTCCGTGGCCGCCCGCGCGCCTCGTTGCTGCGGCTTCCAGGTCTCGAGCTCCACGCGCTCGACGGCCGCGGCAACCAGCAGCGCTTCGCGGAGTCCGTGTTTCCGCTGATCGACCGCGCCCGGGCGCGCATCGAGGTCGAGGCGCCCTATCTCACCTCGCCGTTCCTCGACCGCCTGGTCGACGCGGCGAAGCGAGGCGTCGCAGTGACCGTGCTGACGCCCGAGGCCAACAACTTCCAGCTGGTGCGGGACCTCCTGTCCTGGCCCAAGGCCACGCCCGGCCTCGCCGTGCGGCTCTACCGCGGACGCATGACCCACCTGAAGGCGATGCTGATCGACGCCGAGGCCCTGGTGCTCGGCTCGGCGAACTTCGACATCTGGAGCTACCACTTCCAGGGCGAGTACCTGGCCGTCGTCCGCGAACCGGAGCTGGTTCGGGACTTCGAACGCCGCATACTGGCACAGGGTATGGCCGGCTCGCGCCCGTTGAGTGAGCCGAGCTCGGCGTGGCGCGGCGGGTTCGCCCGCTTCGGCCTGCGCTCGCTCGAGCGCGCCGCGCTCTTCGTGATGGGAGGCTGACCATGCGCGCGTGGCCATTGCTGCTGCTCGCGGGGATCGAGGCCGAAGCGGCCGCGGCGGACCGCGCGGGGCTCGCGCGTGACGTGCTCGAGGCGCTGCACCAGGAGCGTTTCGCCGAGGCGCTGGTGCTCGCGTCGGCACTGCAGCGCGACTGGCCCGAGGACCCGGTCGGCTTCCTGATGGAGGCGAACGTCCGCCAGACACGCATGCGCGACTACCGGCTGCGCGACGACGAGCCCGCGTTCCTCGAGGCACTCGCGCGCGCCGAATCGCGGGGCGAAGCACTCGTGCGAAGCCGCTCAGGCGCCGAGGCGCACTTCCTGCTGGGCTTCGTCAGGGGCTATCGCGGCCTCCACCTGTCGCGGCGCGGGGATTGGCTGGGCGCGTTCAAGGCGGGGCGCGGCAGCCTCTCCCACATGCGCGAGGCGTTGTCCCTCGATCCCGCGTTCGCCGATGCGCTGATCCCGCTCGCCGCGTTCGACTACTGGAAGGCGCGCAAGCTGCCGCTCCTGTTCCGCGGCTCGAAGGACCGTGCGATCGAGAAGCTGGAGCGGGCCTGGGCGGACGCCCGGCTGCTGCAGGTCGAGGCCGCCTACGCGCTGGAGACGGTGCTATTGGTGGAAGGCGAGCCGGTGCGCGCGTTCGAGGTCAACGAGTGGCTTCACGCGCGCTACCCCCGGAATCCCGTGGGCCTCTACCACCGCGCGCTCCTGCTCGAACGCCTCGACCGACGTGGAAACGCGCTCCGCGCTTGGGACGAGCTCGAGGCCCGCCTCCGAGACTCGGGACACATCAGCCGGGGCTTCCTGGCCGAGTGCGCGCTCCAGAGATCACGGCTGCTGTCGGCCGAGGGGCGAGACGTCGAAGCCGACCTGGCCCTGCAGGAGGCGCTGGCCCACGAGCAGCTGCGGGATCCCTCGGCCGAGCTAGACGGACCGCTGCACTCGGCCGACTCGATAGCCCAGGGAATCTGCCGTGCCCTGGCGGCGACGTCCACGACGCGGCAGGCCCGGGGCAAGCCCTGATCGTAGCCCGCTCCACGACAGACTGGCCGCCGGCGCTGTCATCCTGGACTCGAGGTTGACAGCATCGGGCTCAACTCGGGGCGCCCCGAGTTGCCAGAGGGTCTGCCTCAACCATGTGCCTCACTTCGCCGTGCCACTTCCAGAGCTTGTAGATCGCCGGATACACGAGCAGCTCCAGCAGGAACGACGTGGCGAGGCCGCCGACCATCGGGGCGGCCACGCGCTTCATCACGTCGGAGCCGGCGCCGGTCGACCACATGATCGGCATCAGGCCCATGAAGGCCGCGGCCACCGTCATGAGCTTTGGCCGCACGCGCTTGACGGCCCCGTGGACGATCGCCTCGTCGAGCTCGGCCTGCGAGCGCAGCCGGCCTTTCGCCTTCGCGTCGTCGTAGGCGAGGTCGAGGAACAGCAGCATGAAGACGCCGGTCTCGGCGTCGAGGCCCATGAGCGCGATCATGCCCACCCAGGCGGCGATCGAGACGTTGTAGTCGAGCAGGTACATGAGCCAGACCGCGCCCACGACCGAGAACGGCACGGCCAGCATCACGATCCCGGCTTTCACGCCCGACCTGGTATTCATGTAGAGCAGGAAGAAGATCGTGAAGAGCGTGAACGGCACGACCAGCTTGAGGCGCTCGCGCACCCGCAGCATGTTCTCGTACTGGCCGCTCCACTCGAGCGAGTAGCCGGACGGAAGCGTCAGGCCGCTCGCGACGGCCTGCTTGGCGCGCTCGACGTAGCCGCCGATGTCGCTCCCCACCATGTCGACGTAGACGTATCCAGCGAGCAGGCCGTTCTCGTTGCGGATCATCGCGGGGCCGGTGACCATCCGGATCTCGGCCACCTGCGACAGGGGGATCTGGGCTCCGGACGGCGTCATCACCAGCACGCGCCCGAGCTGCTCCAGGTCGTCGCGGAGCTCGCGCGGGTAGCGGACGTTCACAGGGAAGCGCGCGCGACCCTCGACGGTGGTGGAGACGTTCTCGCCGCCCACCGCGGACATCACCACGTCGTGCGCCGCCGCCACCGTGAGCCCGTAGCGCGCGAGCTCGTCCCGGTTCAGGTCGAAGTCCACGAAATAGCCGCCGGCCACGCGCTCGGCGTAGACGCTGCGCGTGCCGGGCAGCGCGCGCAGGATCGGCTCGAGCCGCTCGCCGAGCCTTTCGATCTCCGCGAGGTCGGGTCCGAAGACCTTGATCCCGATCGGCGTGCGGATGCCGGTGGTGAGCATGTCGATCCGGTTCTTGATCGGCATGGTCCAGGCGTTCGTGGTGCCCGGGATCTGGAGCTTCTGGTCCATCTCGGCGACCAGCTCCTCATAGGAGATCCGGTCCGGCCAGATGCGCGCCAGCACCAGGTCCTTCAGCCATCCCGGAGCCCACGAGGAGTAGACGCGCGGCTTCTCCCTCCACTCGGCCTGGGGCTTTAGCACGACGGTCGTCTCCATCATCGAGAAGGGTGCGGAGTCGGTCGAGGTCTCGGCGCGACCCGCCTTGCCGAGCACGCGCTCCACCTCCGGAAAGGACTTGAGCAGCTGGTCCTGGACCTGCAGCAGCCGGCTCGCCTCGGTCACCGAGATCCCGGGCAGCGTCGTCGGCATGTAGAGCACGACCCCCTCGTTGAGCCGCGGCATGAACTCGTGGCCGAGGCCGAGGTAGGCGGGGATGGTCGTGGCCACGATCAGCACGGCGATGGCGATCGTCGTCCTGGGGCGCCGCAGCACGGCGCGGCAGGCGGGCTCGTAGACCGCGAACAGCACGCGGCTGATCGGGTGCTTCTCCTCCGGGTAATAGCGGCCCACCGTCACCTGGTTGAAGAGCCAGGCGAGCCAGCGCGGCCGGAAGTGTGCGAAGTCCATCCGCGTGAAGAGCATCCGCAGCGCGGGGTCGAGCGTGAGCGCGAGCCCGGCGGCGATGAACATGGTCAGGTTCTTGGTCCACGCGAGCGGCTTGAAGAGCCGTCCCTCCTGGTCCACGAGCGTGAAGATCGGCAGGAAGGCGACCGCGATCACCAGCAGCGAGAAGAAGACCGACGGGCCGACCTCGAGCAGCGCCTCGAGCCTGACCGCGTGGAAATCCCCCTTGCGTCCGCCCGCGATCCAGAGCTCGAGCTTCTTGTAGGCGTTCTCGACCTCCACGATCGCCCCGTCCACGAGCACCCCGATCGAGATCGCGATCCCGGCGAGCGACATGATGTTGGAGGAGATCCCCATCCACCACATCGGGATGAACGCGAGCAGCACCGACACCGGGATCGTCACGATCGGGACGATGGCCGAGGGGATGTGCCAGAGAAACACGAGGATCACCAGGCTCACGATGGCGACCTCGAGCAGAAGCTCGTGCGTCAGCGTGTCGATCGCGCGCTGGATCAGCTCCGAGCGGTCGTAGGTGGTCACGATGCGAACACCCTCGGGCAGCGAGGGCTCGATCTCGCGCAGGCGTTCGCGCACGCGGCGGATCACCTCGCGGGCGTTCTCGCCGTGGCGCATGACCACGATTCCGTTCACCGTGTCGCCGAGGCCGTCGAGGTCGGAGACCCCGCGCCGCATCTCGGGGCCGAGTGCTATCTGGCCCACGTCCCGCAGCAGCACGGGCGTCCCCTTCTCGTCGGTCTTGAGGACGATCCGCTCGAGGTCCGCCGTCCCGCGTAGGTAGCCGCGGCCTCGGACCATGTACTCCTTGCCCGAGAACTCGAGCAGACGCCCGCCCACCTCGTTATTGCTCCGGCGGATCGCCTCCGCCACGTCCATGATCGCCAGCTCGTAGGCCCTGAGCCGATTGGGGTCGACCGTGACCTGGTACTGCTGCACGAAGCCGCCGAGCGAGGCCACCTCCGCGACGCCCTGGACGGACTGCAACCGGTAGCGTAGGTTCCAGTCCTGCAGCGTCCGCAGGTCCGCCAGCGAGTGCTTCCCCGAGTCGTCCACGAGGGCGTACTGGAACACCCAGCCGACACCCGTGGCGTCGGGGCCGAGCTCGGTCCGCACGCCCGGCGGCAGGAGCGGCTGGATCTTGGAGAGGTACTCGAGGACCCGGCTCCTGGCCCAGTAGATGTCGGTGCCGTCCTTGAAGATCACGTACACGTAGGAGAAGCCGAAGTCGGAGAACCCCCGGACGACCTTGACGTTGGGCGCGCCGAGCAGCGCGCTCACGATCGGGTACGTGACCTGGTCTTCCATGATGTCTGGGCTTCGGTCCCAGCGCGAGTAGACGATCACCTGGGTGTCGGAGAGGTCGGGGATGGCGTCCACCGGGATGTGGTTGAGCGTGTAGACGCCGTAGCCCACGCAGACCGCGGTGGCGAGCAGGACGAGGAAGCGGTTCTCGGCGCTGAAGCGGATGAGGGCCTTGATCATGTCGGATGCCCTTCAGTGCTTGTGGCCCGGTGCCTGAGCCTCGGGCTTGGCCATCGAGGAGATGGCGGACCTCAGGCTCGACTCCGAGTCCAACAGGAAGTTGGCCGAGATCACCACCCGTTCGCCGTCCGAGAGGCCCGAGAGGACCTGGAAGGCGCTGCCGACGCGCACGCCGAGCTGCACCTCGCGCGGCTCGAAGCGCCCGTCGCCCCGGTCGATGAACACGAGCTTGCGGTCCCCGCTGTCGATCACCGCGCTCTGCGGCACGGACAGGCCCGTTCCGAGGTCCGCGCGCAGGTTGACGTCGGCGAACATGTCGGGCTTGAGCTGCAGGTCGTCGTTGCGAAGCTCGATCCGGACCTTGACCGTGCGGGTCTTCTCTTCGACGGTAGGGTTGACGTACGTCACCGCTCCGCGCCACTTCCTTCCGGGCAGATATGGCACCGTGAGCTCGCCCTGCATCCCGATCCGGACGAGCGGCAGGTCGGACTCGTAGACATCTGCCAGTACCCACACCTGGCTCAGGTCCGCGATGTCGAAGAGCGTGTCCGCGGGCGTCACGCGCATGCCGTGGAAGGCCATCTTCTGGACCACGTAGCCGGCGACGTCGGAGTGCAGGTCGATCGTGCGCGAGACCTTGCCGGCCTTCCCGAGCGCCTCGATGTCCTCGCTGCGCATGTCCCACAGCAGCAGCCGCTGGCGCGCGGCCTCCAGCAGGTCGAGCGACCCCTGGGCCACCGACGGGATGCCGCTCTCGGCCATCTGCTTCTGCGCGTTGTGGGCGAGCAGGTACTCCTGCTGCGTCGCCACGAGCTCGGGGCTGTAGATCGAGAGCAGGTGCTCGTCCCGCTTCACGAACTTCCCCGTGAAGTCGACGTACAGGTGCTCCACGTAGCCGTCGTACTTGGTGTGGATGTGGTGGAGCCGCCGCTCGTCTACTGCGACGCGGCCCACGGTCCGCATCACCCGCGAGAGCGGGCCGTGGTGGATCTCCTCGCTGCGGATGCCGAGCACCTGGCGGCGCTCGGGCGAGAACGTGACGGTGGCCCGACCGGGAACGCTCGAGGCCGTGGCCTGAGCGTCGCCGGCGATCGGCACGAGCTTCATGCCGCAGATCGGGCAGTCGCCGGGCTTGTCGGAAACGTAGCTCGGGTGCATCGTGCAGTGGTAGCGGGCGGTCGTCGCAGACTCGGCCGGCCGCGGGCGCGCGCTGCGCGCGCCGAGCAGCCAGGCGCCCGTGCCGACCGCGACGAGCGCGACGGCGAACAGCAGAAGCGTCGATCGCTTCATCGCATGCCCCCGGCTTCCTCGAGGCCCGCCTCTTCGAGGCTGGCGCGCGCTCGCGCGTGGTCGGCCAGCAGCGAAAGGTGCGCCGTGCGGTCGTTGTAGAGCGTCGTGAGCGCCTCGAGCACGGCGACGAACGGCACCTTGCCCGACTGGTAGTTGGCGACAGCCGCGTCCACGGACATGCGGTCCTGCGGGATGATCCCCTTGTCGTACAAGCCCGCGATCGTCTCCGTGGCGGCGAGCCGGGCCATGCGCTCCTCGGTCCGGTAGCGCAGCTGCAGCCTCACGGACTCCGCGAGCCCCACGCTGGCGCGGGACTGCGCTTCGGCCTCGGCGAGGCCGCTCTCGCGCCGCTTCCGCCGCAGCGGCAGCCCGAACGTCACGCCGGCCTGCCACATCGGATCGAGGCCGCCGCGGTTCATGTAGCCGGCCTGGATGCTCCAGTCGGGCTTGCCTTCCTTGCCCGCGAGCTCCAGCTGCAGGCGCGCGCTCTCTTGTGCCACGGCGGAGCCCAGCAGCTCGGGGCTCCGCGCCGCGAGCCGCTCGAACGCCTGGTCCGCGGTTTCCTCGACCGGCCGCAGCGCCAGCCGCGCCGGCACCTCGACCGGGCTACCCGGAGGGCGTCCCGTCAGGCGCACGAGCTCCGCCGTGCGGATCCTGGCCTCGGCCCGCTGCTCCGCCACGAGCTGGTCGACCCGGGTCACCTCGATCTGCACGCGCAGCACGTCGGGCTGCGCGCCCTGGCCCACGGCGTAGCGGGCGCGCGCCACGCCCTCGATCTGCCGCCAGACCTGCTCCTGCTCGCGCACGAGCTCGAGGCGTTCGCGGCTGAGCGCCAGGCCGTAATAGGCGCGCTTGACGGCGGCCGTGACGCCGAGCCGTGCGCGCTCGAGCCGCTGAAGGGCGATCTCGGCCTCGCGCTCCGCGACGCGCGCGCGCAGGTCGCGTTTGCCCGGAGCCAGAAGCGGCACGCTGGCCATGAACCCGAGCGTCGTCATGTCGCGCTCGCCGAGGCTCGGCGACCAGCCGTCGTTGGTGTAGAGCACCGACAGCATCGGGTCCGCGAGCGCCCGCGCCTGCTCGGGCCGCGCGCGCGCGGCGTTCACGCTCTCGCCCAGGGCGACGAGCTCCGGGTTGCGCTCGAGCGCCTCCGCGA
>DATBSL010000162.1:0-3664 GCA_036559805.1 Vicinamibacteria bacterium | reverse complement strand
GTCGAGCACGATCAGGTCGAAGACCGGCAGCGGCGGCGCTTCGGGCGCCGGCACCAGCCTCTCGAGCGCGCGCAGCCCGTCGCCGATCGTCTCGACCGCGTAGCCGTCGAGCTCGAGGTTGAAGCGGATTCCCTGGGCGAGGTGCTCCTCGTCTTCGACCAGCAGGATGCTAGGCACGCGCGGCCTCGGGCTCGGACTCAGCCTCGGGCTCGGACTCGAGCAGGCCCGGCAGCGTGATCGTAAAAGTGGCGCCACGGTCCGGCCCGGGGCTGTCGACCGTGATCGAGCCCTTGTGGCCCTTGACGATCGCGCGCACGATGAAGAGCCCGAGCCCGGTGCCGGTGCGGCTGCGACGCACCTCGGAGCCGATCCGGTAGAAGCGCGTGAAGATGAAGGGCAGGTGCGTACGGCTGATGCCGATGCCGTGATCGCGCACGCGAACGTGGGCCTGGCCGTCGCCGTCGCCCCACACCTCGAGGTCGATCTCGACCTTCTCCTTCGAGTACTTCACCGCGTTGTCGAGCAGGTTCACGACCGCCGTCTCGAGCGCCTGCGCGTCTCCCGCCAGGCGCAAGCTCTCCGGCCCCTGGTAGCGGATCGCGGTCTTGGCGAGCTGGTGGCGCGTCTGGGTGAGCTCGGCGGCGCGGCGCGCGGCGCGCGCCAGGTCGAGCGGCCGCGGCTCGGCCACCGGCCGGTCCGTGTACATCGCCGCGTTCAGGACGTTGTTGATCGTGGCGTTCAGGCGCTCGATGTCCTGCCGCATCGTGCGGTAGAACTCCGCGCGTTTCTCGGCCGGAACCTCGCGGTACTCGAGCGTCTCGAGGTAGAGCTTGAGCGAGGCGACCGGCGTCTTCAGCTCGTGCGTCACGGCGCTCACGAAGTTCGACTGGCGCTCGTTCAGGCGTACCTCGCGCAGCAGCAGTAGCACGATCAGCACCAGGCCCGCGATCAGCAGCAGGAACAGCAGGCTGCCGAAGAAGTAGGCGACGACGCGCGCCGGCGCCACCGCGCGGTGGCCCGCGCTCTCGGGCGCCGCGAGGATGCCCCAGGCCACGGTGAGCGCCACCGCGACTACGATCAGACCCACGCCGACGGCGACGTAGTGCCAGGTCGGCCGCCGCGAGCGCGAGAGCTGGTGGACCTGTGACAAGGTCGCGCGCCTCAGAAGAGCTTGTCCAGGCTGCCGAGCAGCCGGCGCGGCCCGAGCCGCCGCCACAGCCGCGCGAAGCCGGCCATGCGCAGCTGCCCGCGCAGGCGCCGCACGAGCGACGTCGAATAGAGCGCCTCGGCCGAGCGGGAGAGCAGCCGCGCGAGCGGGACGTCGTAGGGGTACCACCACAGCTCAGCCCCGCGACCGCGATCCATGCTCACGTACCTCGCGTGAACCATCTCGCGCAGGCCGAGCGGGCCGTGGATCCGCCCGATCCCGCTCCACTTCACCCCGCCCCACGGCGCGGCCGGCTCGCCGAAGCTCGACACGTGGTCGTTGATCGAGACGACTCCGGCCACGAGCTCCTGCTGCAGCCGCGCCGCCGTATCGTCGCTCGTCGTCCAGCCGCTCGCCGTCAGGCCGTAGGCGCTGTCGTTCGCCAGCCGGATCGCCTCGTCGAGCGATTCGACGGTCATGATCGGCAGCACCGGGCCGAACGTCTCCTCGCGCATGACCGTCATCGAATGGTCGACGCCGGTGAGCACCGTCGGCGGGTAGAAGTAGCCGGGGCCGGCGCCGCGCGCGCCTCCCAGCAGCACCTTTGCGCCGCGTGCCACGGCGTCCCGCACGTGCTCCTCGACGATCGCGCGCTGACGCTCGAGCGTCATCGGCCCGAGCTCTCCCTCGCCCGCTCGGGCGGGGCGCAGCGCTCTCGTCTCGTCGAGCACCCTGGCCAGGAACGCCTCGGCCACGGGTCGCTCCACGTAGACCCGCTCGACGGCGGCGCAGGTCTGGCCCGCGTTCAGGAACGCGGACCACACGATGCCCTTGGCGGCGCGCTCGAGATCGGCGTCGCGGCACACGATCGCCGCGTCCTTGCCGCCGAGCTCCAGCACCACGGGCGTCAGGTTTCGAGCCGCAGCGGCCATCACCTTGCGGCCCGTCGCCACGCTGCCGGTAAAGACGATCTTTCCGACGCGCGGGTCCTCGACGAGCGACGCCGCCACCGCGTCGTCGGCGGCGACGACACTCAGGACCCCGGGTGGAAAGCCGGCTCTCTGCGCGAGCGCTCCCATGCGCAGCCCGATGAGCGTCGTGGCCGGCGCGGGCTTGAGCACCACCGTGTTGCCGGCGACGAGCGCCGCAGCCAGCACCGGGAGCGACTGGCCCCACGGGTAGTTCCACGGCTTGATCGCCAGCACCACGCCGATCGGCGTGTAGACGATCCGCGCCCGCTTGTGCGCGAGCAGCAGCTGCCGGCCCTCGACCGGCTCGTCCCGCAGCAGGTCCTGGGCGTGCTCGGAGAGATACACGAGCGCGTCGAGCGACGGCAGCACCTCGGCGGCGAGCGCCTCGGCGGCCGGCTTGCCCTGCTCCTGCTCGATGAGTGCCGCGATCGCGTCGGCCTCCTGGACGATCGCCTCGCGCCAGCGGTCGAGCAGCCGGACACGCTCCGCGAAGCTCGTCCGGCTCCAGCCTGGAAACGCGGCCTGTGCCGCCCCGATGGCGACTCCCGCTTGCGCCGCGTCGAGCAGGCTCGCCTGCGCGAACGGTTCTCCCGTCGATGGGTTCACGACCGCCCGCAGCCCGCCCCGGCCTTCCAGCTCGCGCCCGGAGGCCCAGGAATGGAACGTCGCGGGGCCTGTCGCCACGGCCGTCTCGGTCGCCACCAGCTTCGATTCTACGCTTCAGCGCTGCGCGCGGCCCTCGCGCAGGATCCCGACGAGCGCGCGCGGGTTGTCGGTCTGGATGTAGTCGAAGCCGATGCGCGCCGCTTCGCGCAGGTTCTCGGGCGTGTCGCTCGCCCCGAGGACGTTGACGAACGTCAGCACCCCGCGGCGTTTCGCTTCCGCGACCGCGTCCGTCGACCAGAGCGCCCAGTCGCCGGAGAGCGCGGCCGTCGGGATGTCGCGCCGGAGCATCTCCGCGAGGCCCGGCGCCTGCGCCCAATCCCCGAGGTCGACGAGCACGCGCGAGCCCGGCGCCTCGGCCAGGATCTGCCGCAGCGCGCGGTACGAGTACGGGCGGTAGAAGACCATCTCGCGCGCGTTCAACCGCTCGACGAGCCGCACGACCGGAGCCGGGTCGGCCTCCTTCAGGTCGAGGTAGAGGCCGATGCGGCCGCGCGACTGCTCCACCACCTCGCGGAAAAGCGGCACGCGCGTCCCGCGGAACTCGGCGGCCTTCCAGGCGCCGGCGTCGAGCGTCCTGATCTCGGCGAGCGTCTTCCCGCTCACCAGGCCAGTTCCGTCCGTCGTGCGGTCGACCGTCGCGTCGTGGATCAGGACGATCTCGCCGTCCGCGGTATAGCGAAGGTCGATCTCCGCCAGCGCGCAGCCGAGCTCGATCGCCTTCGCGATCGCGGGCCAGGTGTTCTCCGGCGCCTCCTGGACCACCCCGCGGTGCGCGATCGCCCGGGGACCTGTCGGTTCGCTTGCCCGGGCCACGCACGCCCCGAGCGCGAGCGCCGCGAGAAGCCCGGCGCTGGCCGACGATCTCGTCACGCGTCCTCCT
>DATBSL010000161.1:0-7823 GCA_036559805.1 Vicinamibacteria bacterium | reverse complement strand
CGTACGCCCCGCGGATCTCGGCCTCGGTGGCCGTGCGTTCGAGGCCCAGCACGTCGAAGTGGTCGCGCTTCAGCCGCTCGTGCGTGTCGAGGATCAGCGAGCGGATCTCTTCGACGGCGAAAGCCGCTCGCGCCGGCGGCTCGGCCGGAGGCGGCTGGGCGATGGGTGCGTGGGCGGGGACCTGAGCGCCGCGCGGCTTCGGCCCGGCGGCCGGCGCGGCGGTCATCGGCTTGACGGGAGCTTGCGCCGGGGCGGCGGAAGCTGCTGGCGACTGCGTCCGGAAGCGCGCGGACGTGCCTTGAGTCGCGTAGCCGATGACGCCGGTGCACAGCAGGCTGAACAGGCTCCGCTCCGCGTCCTCCTCGAGGAACGGCACGACGGCCATGACCTCGCGCGCGCTCGAGCTGCCGTCTACCCGGGACAGCACGAACCCGTCGGCGGGCGTGAGCGTGATCTTCTGCGTCCGCAGCATCGGGTTGGGGGACAGCACCAGCACGCGGCCGAGATCCCCGAGCACCGTCCTCACCAGCTCGGGATCGAGGATCCTGCGCGTCGCCTCCAGGATCAGCTGTCCCGTCGAGAACTGGCAGCCGAGGTCGGTGTCGAGCAGGCTGTCCGCCAGCTCCTCGAACGTGCAGGTGACGCCGGGGCGGGCGATCGCACCGAACAGGATCTCGCGCGCGTGCAGCCCGATCGACTCCTGCACACGGCTCGCGTCCAGCAGGCCCAGCTCGATGAGCACCGCGCCGAGGCGGCGCCGCTCGCGCAACACGACGGCGAGCGCGCGCTGCCGGTCCGCCTCGGAGATGAGCCCGTAGCGCACCAGGATGTCGCCCATGTGCTCGCCCGCGGTGTCGCTCGTGCCGTAGACGATCTGGCCCTGGCGGATGGTGAGGCTCTTGCGCTCGCCGTCCACCGCGAGGTGGAGGTGGCCCGACTTGCCTCCGACGTAGACCTCGCGCAGCAGCGCGAAGAGGCGGCTGGGGTCGGCGCGCTGTGGCGGTGCCGCGAGGGGCGGGGTGGGCCTGGCAGCCGGCTGCGGCGCCGGGCTGGTGACGGCAGCTGCTTCCGGAAGTGGAGCCGCCTGCGTGCAGGCGCGGAGGGCCTCGGCGAAATCCGCCGCCGTCGGGTAGCGCTCCTCGACGTCGACGCGCAGCGCCCGCCCCAGGATCGGCAGGAAGGCTTCGTACTCCGGACCCGGCGGGAGCGAAAGCTCGGCCTTCCCCGATGCGATTCGGTAGAAGGTCGCCATGGGCGTTTCGGCGTCGAACGGACGGCGGCCGGTGAGCACCTCGTGGAGCAGGGTGCCGACGCTGAAGATGTCGCTGCGGCCGTCCACGCGCCGGCCGTGAACCTGCTCGGGCGACATGTAGCCGACGGTCCCGAGCACCGTCTTGCTCGTGCCGCCCGTCGTGACGCAGAACGCGATGCCGAAGTCCATGATCCGCGCCACGTCGCCTTCCGACAGGAACACGTTGGCCGGCTTGATGTCGCGGTGAACGATGCCGGCCTTGTGCGCGTGGCCCAGCCCATCCAGCACCTGGATGACGATCGAGACCTTTTGCGCGATCGACAGCGGCGGGCCCTCGCGCAGCCGCCCCAGCAGGTCCTGCCCTTTGAGCAGCTCCATCACGATGTAGGGCGAGCCGTCGGTGTGATAGCCGAGATCGAAGACGGTGACGATCCCAGGGTGGCTCAGGCGCGCGACCGCGCGCGCCTCGCGTTCGAAGCGCTGCTTCTGTTCGGGGTCGCCGGCCGTCTCGGGGAGCATGACCTTGAGCGCGACGTCGCGCTCGAGCACCGGGTCGAAGGCCTTGTAGACGGCCCCCATGCCGCCGCGTCCGAGCGGCTTGAGGATCTCGTACTTGCCGATGCGCTGGGTGTTTGGGGGCGCTTCGCCTTCGGCCGTGTCCGACGAGTCTCCAGGGGAGCGCTCAGTCGAGCCCGACTCAGGTCCGACCGTCTCTTGCTCAGCGCGCACCATACCGGTGTGGCCCTCTCCCCGCGAGGCTCTTTCAACACCCATGCCGGGCGCTTCTCGAGGTGCCATCGGCGCTAACTGGCTGGAGATGCTCGAGTTTCGGGCTCGATTCGAACTCGCCCGCGGTCGATGGGCGAAGGTACATGGCTGGATCTCTGCCATTTAGGCGCACTTCGGGTCACGACTCAAGCGAAATGATGGGCGTCACTGGGCTCGCGCCGGGCCGTCCGGTTTTGACTTGACCTTCTCGACGTGATGTCCTCTTGGCCATGCTCAGGCGTCTGCGATCACTCCCCCGTGTCTTCGGGCCGAGCGCGGTTCTCGGCGTGGCGGTCGTTTCCGCAGGCCAGGCCCCCGCGCCCCAGGCAAAGCCGGCTGCCGCCCAGGCGAAGCCGGCTGCCGCCCCGACGGCCCCGCCATCGATCGATGGGACCTGGCCCCGCGAGGTCAAGACTTCGATCGGCGCCATCACGATCTACCAGCCGCAGGTCGACGACTGGGACGGGGCCACGCTCCAGTTCAGGACGGCGGTCTCCGTGAAGGCGAACGCGGAGGCGCCGCCCGTCTACGGTGTGGTGTGGGGCACCACGCGCACGAACGTCGACAAGGACTCGCGGCTGGTGCAGCTGCACGACCGGAAGTTCACAAAGGCCGTGTTCCCCTCGGCGACCGACAAGCAGGATGCCTGGCTCAAGGTGGCCGACAAGGAGGTCCAGCCGGCCGTGAAGGAGATCGCGCTCGACCGGCTGGCCGCGGCTCTCGAGGTCGCGGCTGCCGACAAGCTGGCCGCCGCGGTCCCGGTGAAGAACGACCCGCCGCGATTCCTGTTCTCGACGCAGCCCGCCATCCTCGTCTACGTCGACGGCGCGCCGGTCTACCAGCCCGTCAAGGACACCAAGCTCGAGCGCGTGATCAACACGCGCGTGCTGCTGCTGCGCAAGGGCAAGGACCATTTCGTCAAGGTCTTCGACGGCTGGCTCGCGGCCGAGTCGCTCGAAGGAGTCTGGAGCGTAGAGAAGGAAAACGAAGACTTGAAGAAGGCCCTCGCCGACGCGAAGGCCTCGGGCCAGGTGGACTTCCTCCCGGGCGGCAACCCGAACGACGCGAAGACGCTGCCCTCGCTCAAGTCGGGCAAGGTGCCGGTGCTCTTCGTCGCCACGGCGCCGAGCGAGCTGATCGTGACCGAGGGCGAGCCGCAGTACGAGCCGATCCCGGGCACCGCGCTCTCCTACGTCAAGAACACGACCGGGAACATGTTCAAGGACGGCGCCGACCAGAAGCTGTACCTGCTCGTCTCGGGCCGCTGGTTCCGCTCGGGCGCAAAGGAAGGGCCCTGGCAGCACGTCGCGAGCGACGCGCTGCCCGCGGACTTCGCGAAGATCCCGGACGACAGCGCCAAGGAGAACGTCAAAGCGGCGGTCGCCGGCACGACGCAGGCGAAGGAAGCGCTGATCGCGAACGCGATCCCGCAGACCGCAGAGGTGAAGGTCAAGGAGACGAAGATCGACCCGCCGAAGTTCGACGGCGAGGTGAAGCTCGCGCCGATCGAGGGGACGTCGCTGCAGTACGTCGTCAACACCGCGACGCCGATCATCCGCGTCACGGACACGTCCTGGTACGCGGTGCAGGACGCCGTCTGGTTCACGGCTTCCGGCGCGGGCGGGCCCTGGGCCGTGGCGACCTCGGTGCCGACGGTGATCTACACGATCCCCGCGAGCTCGCCGCTGCACTACGTGACGTACGTGAAGATCTACGAGACGAAGGCCGACACCGTCTACGTCGGCTACACGCCTGGCTACTACGGGAGCTGCGTCTCGCAGGGCACCGTCGTGTACGGCACCGGCTACCACTACCCGCCGTACGTCGGGACGACAGTCTGGTACGGGCCGCCCGTGACCTACGGCGTCGGCGTGGGGATGACCTACACGCCCTGGACGGGCTGGACGTACGGGTTCGGGTTCGGCTGGAGCTGGGGCGCCGTCACGGTCGGCTGGGGCTGGGGCGCCTACCCGTGGTGGGGGCCGGTCGGCTGGGGCTACTACTACCCGTACCCGTACTACCGCCCGCCGTACTGGGGCGGCGGCGCCGCGTGGGGTCCGTGGGGCGGCGGCGCCGTGTGGGGGCCCGGCGGCTGGGCGGCGACCTCGGGCAACGTCTACTCGCGCTGGGGCGCGACCTCGGCCGTGACGCGCCGCTCGGGCGGCTACAACGCGTGGACCGGCGACGCGTGGCGCAACTCCGCCGGCATGTCGTACAACTCGCGCACCGGCAACCTCTCGGCCGGCCAGCGCTCCGCCGTCGGCAACGCCTACACCGGCAACTACGCGTATGGCGCGCGCGGCGGCAGCGTCAACACCCGCACCGGCGGCTCGGTGAGCGGCGGGCGCGTCACCGGGGGCAACGTCTACACCGGCAACCAGGCGACCGCCGGGCGCATCTCGGGCACGACGGGTTCCGGCGAGTCGGGCTCCGCGGCGTGGGCGCGTGGCGAGCAGGGCGGCGTCGCGCGCGTCGGCGACGACGTCTACGCGGGGAAGGACGGCAACGTCTACAAGCGCAACGGCGACGGCGGCTGGGACCAGCACCAGCCGACCGGCAGCTGGGACCGGGTGCAGGATCGCGGCAGCGCGAGCACGCTCGACGCGCAGGAGCGCGCGCGCTCCTCGGGCGCGACGCGCACCCAGGGCTACGACCACGCGCGCGCCAGCGGCTACGGCTCGGGCTACCGCGGCGGCGGGGGCTACGGCGGCGGGGGGATGCGCGGGGGCGGCGGCCGGCGCCGGTAGCCCGAGAGCATGGACCGGGCGCTCGTCGAGCTCGTCAAGCGGGAGTGGAAGGACGCGCTCTTCGCCTCGCTCGGGCGCTTCCCGGAGACCGCGACGCCCAACGACCTCTACGTCGCGCTCGCGCTCGCCGCGCGGCGCGAGCTGCTGCGCCGCTCCGTCAAGACGAGCGAGACCTATTACCGTCAGGCGAGCCGCAGCGTCGCGTATCTCTCGGCCGAGTTCCTGCTCGGCCCGCACCTCGCGAACAACCTGCTGAACATCGGGGTCGAGGCCGAGACGCGCCAGGCAATGACCGAGCTGGGCCACGACCTCGACCGGATCCTGGCGCAGGAGGAGGAGCCAGGCCTGGGCAACGGCGGTCTCGGGCGGCTGGCGGCCTGCTACATGGACTCGCTCGCGACACTCGCGATCCCCGCGATCGGCTACGGGATCCGCTACGAGTACGGGATCTTCGACCAGCTGATCCACGACGGCTGGCAGGTGGAGAAAACCGACAAGTGGCTGGCGTACGGGAACCCGTGGGAGATCGCGCGGCCCGAGGTGGCGTTCGACGTGGCCTTCGGCGGGCGTACCGAAGCGGGCGAGGAGGGCGGACGCCACCGGGTACGCTGGCTGCCCGAGCGCGTGGTGCGCGGGGTCGCCCACGACACGCCGATCCTCGGCTACCGCAACGGCACGGCCAACCTGCTGCGCTTGTTCACGGCCGAGGCGGCGGAGTCGTTCGACTTCGCCGCCTTCAACCAGGGCGACTACTGGGGCGCCGTCGAGCGCAAGGTCGAGTCCGAGAACATCACCAAGGTGCTGTACCCCAACGACGAGAGCGCCCGCGGCAAGCGGCTGCGACTGGAGCAGCAGTACTTCTTCGTGAGCTGCGCGCTGCAGGACATGATCCGCATCCAGCTCCAGAAGGGCGCCTCGCTCGCGGGCTTCCACCGCAAGTTCGCCGTGCAGCTCAACGACACTCATCCCGCGCTGGCGGTCGCCGAGCTGATGCGGCTGCTCGTCGACGTGCACGAGCTGGGCTGGGACGAGGCCTGGGCGATCACGCGCCACACGTTCGCCTACACCAACCACACGCTGCTGCCGGAGGCGCTCGAGACCTGGCCGGTCGAGATGTTCGGCTCGCTCTTGCCGCGCCACCTAGAGATCGTCTACGAGATCAACCGCCGCTTCCTCGAGCTGGTGCGCGAGCGCTACCCGGGCGACGCCGCGCGCGTGGCACGTCTCAGCCTGATCGACGAGGCGGGATCGCGCTCGGTGCGGATGGCGAACCTCGCGAGCGTCGGCAGCCACCGCATCAACGGCGTCGCGGCCCTGCACACCGAGCTGCTGAAGAGCGACGTGCTGCGCGACTTCCACGAGCTGTGGCCGGAGAAGTTCGTGAACGTCACGAACGGCGTCACGCCGCGCCGCTTCCTGGCGCTCGCCAACCCGCGCCTGGCGCGGCTCGTCAGCGAGGCGATCGGCGACGCCTGGCCGCGCGAGCTGGAGCGGCTGCGCGAGCTCGAGCCGCTCGCCGAGGACGCGGCGTTCCGCGCGGAGTGGCGCGCGGTCAAGCGCGCCAACAAGGCCGACCTGGCGGCGCTCGTGGAGGCGCGCGCGGGCGTCGCCTGCGACCCCGACAGCCTGTTCGACGTGCAGGTGAAGCGGATCCACGAGTACAAGCGCCAGCACCTGAACGTGCTGCACGTGATCGCGCTCTGGCAGCGGCTGCGCCGCGAGCCCGGCGCCGCGGGCCCCGCGCGCAGCGTCGTGTTCGGCGGCAAGGCGGCGCCCGGCTACCGCACGGCCAAGCTGATGATCAAGCTCGTCCACTCGGTGGCCGAGGTGGTGAACGCGGACCCGCTCGTCCGCGGCCGGCTGCGCGTGGCGTTCGTGCCCGACTACAACGTGACCAACTGCATGCCGATCTTCCCGGCGGCCGAGCTGTCCGAGCAGATCTCGACCGCCGGCAAGGAAGCCTCGGGCACGGGCAACATGAAGTTCGCGATGAACGGAGCGCTCACGATCGGGACGCTCGACGGGGCCAACGTCGAGATCCGCGAGGCGGTGGGCGCCGACAACTTCTTCCTGTTCGGGCTCACGGTGGGGGAGATCCGCGCGCTGCGCGCGGAGGGCTACCGGCCGCGCGAGCGCTACGAGGCCGACCCGGTGCTGCGCGCCGTGCTCGACGCGCTCTCGGACGGCAGCCTGTCGCGCGGCGACGCGAGCCTGTTTCGACCGATCGTCGACTCGCTGCTGGAGAGCGACCCCTGGCTGCTGCTCGCGGACTTCGCCTCCTACCTGCGCGCACAAGCCGAGGTGGAGCGGGCCTACCTCGAGCCCGAGCGCTGGACGCGCATGTCGATCCTCAACACCGCGCGCATGGGCCGCTTCTCCTCCGACCGCTCGATCGCGGACTACTGCCGGGACGTGTGGCAGGTGACGCCGGTGCCGATCGAGCTGCCGCCGCGCGCGTAGCCCGCAGGGCTATACTTTTCTCATAACAGCCGTTCATGCGTTCTACGAGCCTGCGGGGACGCGTTCCCACGCGACCCAAGGAGTATCGAGATGACTCGCACGCTGGCGTTTCGTGCCGTATTGCCGATGGCTCTGGCCGTCGCCTCTGCCGTGCCCCTGGCCTCTTCCAGCGCGGTGGCCGAGGACAAGGCCCTGCTCCGTCTGCGCGCCTGGGCGGTGAACCTGAACACCGGGGCGCGCACGAGCATGATCGACATCGTGATCGAGCGCTGGTCCACGGACGAGGAGGTCGAGAAGCTGCGCGGGATCCTGATCGAAAAGGGCGGCAGCGCACTCCTGCCGGTGCTGCAGAAGATCAAGCCGCGCTGCGGCTACGTGCGCACGACCAACACCGTGGGCTGGGACCTGCAGTTCGCGCGCGAGACCGAGCTGGAGAACGGCACGCGCAAGATCGTGGTGGGCACCGACCGGCCGATCGCCTTCTGGGAGGCGCGCAACAACCCGCGCTCGCGCGACTACGAGTTCTCGCTCGCCGAGATCCGCCTGCCCAAGGAAGGCAAGGGCCAGGGCAAGGCGATCACGATGGCCAAGCTGTC
>DATBSL010000160.1:0-6627 GCA_036559805.1 Vicinamibacteria bacterium | reverse complement strand
CGCAGGTGGGCGATGATCTCGCGACGGGTCGCAAGGGGGTGCTGGCGATGCACGGGGTGATCTTCCTCGAGCTCAGGAAGTTCGTGGGCGCTCGGCTGGGTGAGGGAGCGTGGGACGACCTGATCCGCCAGTCCGGCCTGGGCGCCTCCATCTACCTCGCGGCCAAGGACTATCCGGACGCCGAAGCGCACAAGCTGGTCGAGGCCGCCTGCTCCGTCAGCGGCAGGTCGAGCGGCGAGCTGCTCGAGGACTTCGGGGAGTTCGTGGTGCCCGACCTGCTCCAGTTCTACGGCTCGCAGCTCGACCCGGCCTGGAAGACGCTCGACGTGATCGAGAACACCGAGGAGACGATTCACAAGGTGGTGCGGCGGCGCAACCCCGGGGTCAAGCCGCCGGAGCTGCGCTGCGAGCGCCCGAGCCCGGACGAAGTGGTCGTGCGCTACACCTCGGCACGACGGATGTGCGCGCTCGCGAAGGGCATCTGCACGGGGCTCGCCGTGTACTTCGGGGAGCGGATCGCGATCAGCGAGTCCGCGTGCATGCTGGCGGGTGCGCCCGAGTGCCGCATCTCGGTGCGGCGCCTCTGAGGCGGGCCGAGGTCAACCGAGCTCGACCGAGCGCCGCGTGAAGGCCCCGTCCATCCAGAAGCCCGTGATGGGGAAGCTCGTGCGCGGACGCTCACCGGACGCCGCCGCACCCGCGGCGACCAGCACGGGCGCGTAGTGCTCCCACGTCGGCAGCGCCAGGCGCGCGGCCGGCGCCCGCGCGCGGAAGTCCTGGAGCGCGTCGACGTCGAAGCGCTCGAGCGCTCCCTTCACCCAGTCGTCGAACTCGCGGGCCCAGCCGGGAGTCCCCGGGCGGAACGCGTAGCTCATGTTGTGCGTCAGGAAGCCGCTACCGAAAACGAGCACGCCCTCGCCGCGCAGCGGCGCGAGCGCGCGGCCGAGCTCGAACAGCTGCACCGGATCGAGCGCGGGCATCGAGATCTGCAGCACCGGCACGTCGGCGCGCGGGTACATCGCGACGAGCGGCACGTACGCCCCGTGGTCGAGGCCGCGCTGCACGTCGTCGCGCGACGGGATGTCCCGCTGCCGCAGCAGCTCCTTCACGCGGGCGGCGAGCGCGGGCGCGCCGGGCGCGGGGTAGCGGGTCTGGTAGTAGCGCTCCGGGAAGCCGTAGAAGTCGTAGACGAGCGGCACGGGCTGCGTCGCGCCGAGCGTCGTGGGCCGCTCTTCCCAGTGCGCGGAGACGATCAGGATCGCCTCGGGCCTAGGCATCGCCGCGGCCCACGCGGCCAGCTCCGACATCCAGGCCTGGTCGTCGAGCAGGATCGGCGCGCCGTGCGCGGCGAAGATCACCGGCATGCGCTCCGGCTCGGAGCGCTCGTCGCGGGCGGGCGTCATGGCCGCTCAGGCGAGGTCGAACACCAGCAGCTCCGCCGCGTCCTCGCCGACGAACGTGAGCGCCGGCTCGGCGGCCAGGGCCGCGCCGTCGCCCTCGCCCAGGCGCGTCCCGTTCAGCGAGACCGACCCGCGCGCGACGTGGACCCAGGCCTGCCGGCCGCGCCGGAGCGGGAGCTCGCGGCGCTCGCCCGCGGCGACGAGCGCGACCCACAGCTCGACGTCCTGCCGGACGCGGATGCTGCCGTCGCGGCCCTCGCGCGACGCCAGCAGCACGAAGCCGCGTCCCGCCGCCTGCCGGTCGAAGGCGAGCTGGCCGTAAGCCGGCTTCAGGTCGCGCGCCTCGGGCACGATCCAGATCTGGAGGAAATGGACGGGCTCGAGCTTCGAGTGGTTGAACTCGCTGTGCGTGACACCCGTGCCCGCGCGCATGAACTGGATCTCGCCGGGGCGGATCACGCCTCCGCCGCCCGCGCTGTCCTTGTGCTCGAGCGCGCCCTCGAGCACGTAGGAGAGGATCTCCATGTCGCGGTGGCCGTGCGTGCCGAACCCCGCGCCGGCCTTCACGCGGTCGTCGTTGAGAACGCGCAGCATCCCGAAGCCCATGAACCGGGAGTCGTGGTACTCGCCGAACGAGAAGGTGTGGCGGCTGTCGAGCCAGCCCCAGTCGGTGCGGCCCCTGTCCTCGGCGGATCGAACGCGGATCACCCTTGCATTCTACCGGGGTGAAGCCGGGATGACGCGCTCCGCGTTGGCCGCGTAGACCTTGGCGAGCACGTCCCTCGGCAGGTCGATGCCCGAGATCTTCCAGCGCCCCTGGGCGGGGGCGCGCCAGTAGTCGAAGTGCTCGTCGGCCGTCTCGAAGAAGCGGAACCAGCGGCGGTACAGGCCCTCGGAGGGCGAGGCGTCGGTCCCGAACAGGATGCGGTCCTGGTACTTCAGGAAGAACTCGCGCGCCCGCCGCGGCTGGCGCCCGAGCTCGCCCTGGCGGGCGCCCGTCTCCACGACCACGTTCGGGTAGGCATCGAGAACCGAAGAGGCGTCGTCGAGGTCCTCGGGGTGGTTGGCGACGTGCAGCGCGATGAAGGTCGTCTTCGGGTGGCGCGCGAAGACGCGGTTGCGCGCGTCGAGGAGCGCGCGCTTGGTCGGGAAGCCGGGCCCGTGGAAGCTCCACTCGGGCCGCCGGCCGAGCTCTTCCCAGCGCTCGTTGGTCGCGTCGCGCGGCTCGAAGAAGGCGTCGGGGTCGGAGGTGTGGATCGCCACCGGCATGCCGAGCCTGCCGCACTCCGCCCACATGGGATCGAGGCGCGCGTCGTCCACGGTCAATAGAGTCCCGCCCTGGTCCCGGATCTCGAGGCCGAGCTCCTTCAGGATCTTGAGCCCCCGCGCGCCGCGCGCGTGCGCGTCGCGGAGCTGGGCCGCCATCGCCTCGCCGAAGCCGGGCTGGTTGACGCGCGACCAGTCGGGCTCGGTGAACACCGTGAAGCGGTCCGGGTGCGGCTTCACCAGCCGGTCGACCACGGCCGAGAGTGCGTCGCCCCAGCGGCCGGTGAGGATCACGAGCCGCCGGACGTTGAGGCGGTCCAGCAGCGCGACGAGCTCGGGGACGGGCATGGAGGCGTCGCGGGCGCGCGCGTCGTTGACGTGGTTGTGGACGTCGACGGCGGGGAAAGCGGCGCGCTCGACCTCGTGGACGGGCACCTTGAGCATCGAGCGCGGCTTGAAGTCCGAGAGCAGGAGCGGCTCCTGCGCCGCCGCGGGAAGCGCGGCGAGCGCGAGGGCCGCGTGTGCGAGCAGCGTGCACCGGAGCCACGCGAACCGCAGCCGCGTGTGTGTCAGCACATGACGAGTCACGTCCATACCCCCTTCTCGTTCGCCTGGGATCGTCAGATTCTCAAGAAGATCCGGCGTCTCTGCATCCAGAACAAGATCGTCCAGATCACCAGCAGCGCCGCGGCGCCGACGAGCGTCTGGCGGTATATCGGTCCAAGCGCGTCGAAGGCCGCGGCCGGAAGGTGCCGGACGAGCGCTTCCGCGATCGGCCCCATGAGCGCCTCGAACAGGCAGTATGCCGCGATCGAGTTCGTGCCGAGGACGATCAGCGGCAAGGCCCAGCGCTTGTGGCCGCGCACGTCGAGCACCTGGTAGAAAAACGCCGTGAACAGGAAGCAGAAGCCGCCGCTCCAAAGGACCCAGCTCGGGGTCCAGATGCGCTTGACGACCGGGCAGATGCCGAGCGCCCCCAGCAGCCAGCCGCTCGCCAGCCCCACGACTCCCGCGGCCACGAGCCAGACGATCTTCTGGCGCGCCGAGCGCTCGCCGCGCAGCACGGAGCCCGCCAGCAGCCCGAGCAGCATCGTGCCGAGCGTGGGGACGAAGCTCAGCGTCTGGTAGCCGCCGCGATTGAAGACGAACGGCTGCTCGCGCGGGAACAGGTTCAGGAACCAGCGGTCGAACTGCGCCGAGAAGTTCTCGTTCTTGCTCCAGTGCCCCGCGAAGCCCGAGAGGTGGTGCGGCCAGTCGGGGGGGACGCCGACGGCTTGCCAGTCGAAGCCCGGGCCCGGCGCCGGGTAGAGCGCGAACGCGGCCCAGAAAGCGAGGAGGACGAGCGCCAGCGCCCACCACTGCTCGCGTCGCGGCCGTAGCGCGAGCAGGAACAGGAATGGGTAACCGAGACCGATCTGCGTCAGCGTGTCCTCGAAGGTGAAGTAGGTCTGCGGGCGGGCGAGCGAGCGGAGCACGATGCCGAGCACGACGAGGATCAGCCCGCGCCGGAACGCGTGCAGCACCATGCTCGGGCGGCTCTCGCCGCGGACCGTCCGGGCAGCGAGCGAGAAGGGCAGCGCGGCGCCGACCAGGAACGAAAACCCCGGCTGGATGAGGTCGTGGAGCGATCCTCCCACCCAGGCCACGTGGTCCTGGTGGTGGCACAGGAACGCCCAGAGCGCGCTCGTCGGCAGCGACGCGGCGACTCCGCAGAAGTGGAGCGCCTCGCCCATCATGAGCGCGAGCACGAGGCCGCGATAGGCGTCAAGTGACGCGAGCCGACTGTCGGTCGTCATCGGTCGAGCGCGTGTGAGCCTAGCACGCGCCGCGGGGCGTCAGCAGTGGATTGGCGGAAGCCAGCGGGTTTGCGTAGTGGAGCTTCCACGCGCTCGCCGCCGCCGCGGCGCGCCCGGTCCCCCTGGACGCGAAGTTGATAGCATCGTGCTCAACTCGGGGCGCCCCGAGTTGCGTAGTGTCGCGGCGGCAACGGGAGGGCCTCGATGGCAGAGGATGCGGCGCGTCGGTCTCCGGTCGAGCGCGAGGGAGACGTCCTCCAGGCCATCGGCCACACGTCGATCGTCGGGCTACGCAAGGTCGTGCCGGGCAACGGCGCGCAGGTCCTGGCGAAGCTCGAGTGGGAGAACCCGACCGGCAGCCTCAAGGACCGGATGGCGCTAGCCGCGATCTCCCGGGCGGAGGCGGATGGTCGGCTGAGGCCCGGAGACACGGTCGTCGAGTACACCGGCGGCAGCACGGGGACGTCGCTCGCGTTCGTGTGCGCCGCCAAGGGGTACCGGATCCGGATCGTCAGCTCCGATGCGTTCAGCCGGGAGAAGCGCGACCACATGGCCGCATTGGGCGCGGAGCTGACGCTCGTGCCCAGCGAGGGAGGCCTCACCACAAAGCAGCTGATCCTCGACATGATCGAGGCCGCCCGCGAGCTGAGCCGGCAGCCGAAATGCTACTGGACCGACCAGCTCAACAACCAGGACAGCATCGCCGGCTACCACCCGCTCGGCGAGGAGATCTGGAGCCAGACGAACGGGGAGGTCGACGCCTTCGTGCACTGCGTCGGCACGTCAGCGTCGTTGCGCGGAGTGGGCGCGGTGCTCAAGCGACACAAGCCGAGCGTGCGGATCGTCGCGGTCGAGCCCGCGGAGTCTTCGGTGCTCCTGGGTGGCCAGCCGGGGCCCCACAAGATCGAGGGAGTCGGGATCGGCTACACGCCTCCGCTCTGGGACCCGACGCTCGTCGACGAGATCGTGGCAGTCGGCACGGCCGACGCGAAGGTGATGGCGAGGCGTCTGGCGCGCGAGGAAGCGCTCTTCGCGGGCACGTCCTCCGGAGCCAACGTGGTCGCGGCGCTCCAGGTGGCCGAGCGGCTGGGCCCCCGAGCGAAGGTGGTCACTCTGATGGCCGACTCAGGCCTGAAGTACCTGAGCACCGACGTGTACCGGACCAGCTCCGGCGGGTCCTGATCTTCTGGCCCAGCGACCGCGCCGTTAGCTTCCGAGCTTGCGAATCTGGGCCTTCAGCCGGTCGAGCGTGGGCGCCACGCGCCGCTTGATCTCGTCGATGCGGTCGTCGACGTGCAGTGCTTCGATTTCTTTCTCGAGCCTGCCGATCTTGTCTTCACGGCGGATCGCGTCGATCTGGCGCTCGAGCTCGGCGATCTTGCCGTCCGCGCTCTTCTGGAAAGCCGAGAGCTCGGCCTCCGCCTCCGAGAGACGGCTGCGGAAGGCACTCGACTCGAGCTTCGCCTCGAGCTTGCGGATCTCGGCCTCGTGCTGCTGGATCTCGCCGTCGATCTGCTGCTGGCGCGAGCGGCTGGCGTTCCAGCGCGCGCCCTCGAGGCTGCCGATCGCGCCCTGGTGGCTGCCGATCTCGCCCTGCAGGCCGCCGCGCTCGCCCTGGACCCTTCCGATCCGGCCTTGCAGGCTGCCGATCTCGCCCTGGACCCTTCCGATCTCGCCCTGCAGGCTGCCGATCTCGCCTTGAACCCTTCCGATCTCGCCCTGCAGGCTGCCGACCTCTCCCTGGATCTCTCCGATCTCGTGATAGGCGGAGACCACCTCGAGCGCGTCCTTCAGCCAAGCGCGGGCGTCGTCGTCCACCGGGTGGCTGGCGCCGTTCAGCCACCACTGATAGCGAAGCTCGCCCTGCTCCTGGGTCACGAGCATGCGCTGCGAGCGGTCCTTCGTGCCGCGGGTCTCGATCAGCACCGAGCTGCCTCCGGGCAGCTCGCGGATGGCGCCCGTCCGCTCGTCGAAACGGACGAGGCCGTGGACCCGGGCGCAGAGCCGCTGACCGTCTCCGAGGCTGTGCTGCAGTGAGAAATCGCCGTCGCGCACGCCGTTCGCTTCGACGCCCGAGGGCCCCTCGCTGATCGTGCCCCTGAAGCCTCCGCTGAAGCGGTCCATGCAGGCGCCCCCGAGAAAGCCGGAGCGCTCGGGCTCGGCCA
>DATBSL010000159.1:0-6065 GCA_036559805.1 Vicinamibacteria bacterium | reverse complement strand
CGATCGGCAGCAGACGAAGCGCCCCGGCCCGCGATCGCTGCCGGTCGAGGACCTGGTCCTCGACCGCGTCTGCCACACCCACATCCCGCGCTCGAGCGCGCTCGTGGCGCGGGTGGCCGGCCACGACGAGCACTTCTGCTCTCCGGCCTGCCGCGACAAGGCGCTCGCCGCGGTGGCGCGCGCCTCCTAGCCGAGTCTCTCCTTGACAGCTTAGGAGAGTCCGATTAGTCTCCTAATCTGTTTAGGAGATGACGATGGCGGAACGCGCGAGCATCCTTCCCGGAACACTGGAGCTGCTGATCCTGAAGGCCGTCTCGCTCGGCCCGGAGCACGGCTACGGGATCCTGCTGCGGATCGAAAAGATCAGCGGCGAGGCCCTGAAGCTCGAGCAGGGGGCGCTCTACCCGGCCCTGTACCGGCTCGAGCAGCAGGGCCGGCTCGAGGCCGATTGGGGTGTCTCGGACAACAATCGCCGCGCGAAGTTCTACCGGCTGACGGCCTCGGGGCGGCGGCAGCTGCGCGACGAGACCGAGAGCTGGAACGCGTTCTCCACCGCCGTCGCCACCGCGCTGGCGGCGCAGCCGGGGCAGGCCTGACCGTGGGTCGGGTGGTCCGGTTCCTCCGCAGCCTGCTGCGGCGCGACCGCGTCGAAGCCGACATGGCGGACGAGATGGCCTTCCACCTCGCGGCGCGCGCCGACGCGCTCGCGGCCGAGGGGCTGTCGCGCGCGGAGGCGCTGCGCCGCGCGCGGCTCGAGTTCGGCGCGCCGGACCGCTACAAGGAGGAGTGCCGCGAGTCGCTCGGGCTGCGGCTCGTGGACGAGCTGCGGGCCGACCTGCGCGTCGCCTTCCGGCAGCTCGCGCGCGCGCGGGCCTTCTCGCTCGCGACGATCGCGATCGTAGCCGTGGCGATCGGCGCCAGCACCGCGCTCTTCAGCACCGCGGACGCGGTGCTACTGCGCCTCCTGCCCGTCGAGCGACCGGACGAGCTACGGCGGCTGGCGTGGGTCGACAGCGATCGCTCGGGCTTCATGGGCTCGTACGACGGCAGCATGCACGCATGGCCGAGCGGCCGGCTCGCGACATCGTTCGCCTATCCCGTCTACCGGCACCTGAGCGACCACAGCACGACGTTCGGCGAGCTCGTCACGTTCGGCAGGGCCAGCCAGCTCAACTTGACGCTCGGCGGACACGCCCGGCTCGCGCACGGCCAGCTCGTCTCCGGCAACTTCATGCGCGTGCTCGGGACCGAGGCGCTGCTGGGTCGAGTGCTCACGATGGAGGACGACAGCCGCGAGGCGCTCGGCTACGCCGCGGTCCTCGGCCACGGCTTCTGGCAGCGCGAGCTCGGCGCCGACCCGGCCGTGCTGGGTCGCACGCTGCTCGTCAACGGCGCTGCGGCGGTCGTGGTCGGCGTGCTGCCGCGGGGCGCCTGTGGCGTCGATCCGTCATGGTGCCCTGACCTGATGCTGCCGATGGCCATGCAGCCGGTGGTCGACGCGGGCCCCGACGTGCTCCGCAACACGCGCCGCTGGGGCTTCCAGGTGATCGGTCGCTTGAAGCGCGGTGTCGCGGACGAGACCGCGCGAGCCGAGACGGAGCATCTGGTGGCGGAGGCGATCCGCGCCGACGAGCCCAGCGAGGCCTGGGACCCGCCCCACGTCGTGCTGATGCCGGGCGGGCACGGGCTGCAGGACCTGCGCAGCGATCTCGAGACGCCGCTTCTGGTGCTGGCCTGCGCCGTGGCCGCTGTCCTGCTCGTGGCGTGCGCGAACATCGCCGGCTTGCTGCTGGCGCGAGCGAGCGACAGGCGCCGCGAGATCGCCGCGCGCCTCGCTCTTGGCGCGAGCCGCTCGCGCCTGGTGCGTCAGCTGCTCACCGAGAGCCTGCTGCTCGCCGCGCTCGGAGGCGGCCTCGGGGTGCTGCTGGCATACCTCGTCGGCGACGGCATCGGCCGCATCTTCATCGGCAGCGACCGCCTGCTCGGCGTCGAAATCGCGCTCGGCGGCCGCGTGCTCGCCTTCGCGATCGTACTGCTCGGCCTCGTCGGCCTCGCCTTCGGCACGCTGCCGGCACTGCGCGCCACGCGCCTCGATCTGGTGTCGAGCCTGCGCGTCACCGGGACGGCCGAGCGCACGTCGCTCCGCGCCGGGAAGGTGCTGATCGCGCTGCAGGTCGCGCTGTCTCTCGCGCTCGTCGCCGGCTCGCTGCTGTTCGTTCGCACGCTCGTCAACCTGCGCGCACAGTCGCTCGGCTTCCGGCCCGAGAACCTGCTCGTGTTCCAGCTGGACCCCACGCTCAACGGTTATCGCGACGGACGGCTCTACGACTTTCACGAGCAGGTTCTCGGAAGCCTCGAGCGGCTGCCCGGCGTGCGTTCGGCCTCGATGTCGCGCTGGGGGCTGCTCGCCGGCAACCGCACCAGCGACGGGCTCAGCGTCCCGGGCGGGTCGTCGACGGGGGTCGACGTCCACTACGTGGCCCCCCGCTTCTTCGAGACGCTCGGCTTCCCGCTCGTCGCGGGCCGCGACTTCACTCGCGCCGACCGCGAAGGCGCATCGCAAGTCGTGATCGTCAACGAATCACTCGCACGCGCTCTCTTTCCCGCCCGGAGCCCGCTCGGCCAGACGGTCGTGGCCGAGAAGACGCCGCTCCAGGTGGTGGGCGTCGTGGGCGACACGAAATTCGGCTCGATCCGCGAGCCGATGCGGCCCACGGTGTACTACCCGTTCCGCCAGCAGCCTCAGCGCTCGATGACGTACGCGCTGCGCTCCGAGCTGACGCTGGCGGCGCTCCGGCCCTCGATCGAGCGCGCGGTAAGCGAGGTCGACCCGAACGTCCCGCTGTTCGAGCTCGCGTCGCAGCATCAGAAGATCAGCGAGGTGATGCGTGAGGAGCGGCTGTTCGCGCTCCTGGTCTCGGGCTTCGCCGTGCTGGCGCTGGCGCTCGCGGGCATCGGCGTCTACGGCACGCTGGCCTACCAGGTGTCGCGGCGGACCCCGGAGATCGGCCTGCGCATGGCGCTCGGTGCGCAACGCGCGCACGTCGTGAGCCTAGTCACGCGCGAGGCCGCGCTGCCCATAGGGCTCGGCGTGCTCGGCGGTGTGCTCGCGTCGCTCGCCGCGGGCCGTCTGGTCGAGAGCCTGCTCTTTGGTACCAGCCCGCGCGACCCGCTGGCGTTTGCCGCCGCATGCCTCGCGCTCGTCCTGCTCGCCGCGGTCGCCGCGGCGCTCCCCGCCTGGCGCGCCACGCGCATCGCTCCGATGCGCGCCCTCCGGCAGGACTGAGGCAAACGGCTCAGCGCCGCCGGTCAGTCGGCGGTGGACTTGGGTGCTGGCACCGTTCAGAATCCCCGCGTCGCTGTCGACGATTCGCCCGCGCGCCCGCGGGCCACGGGAGAGATCACGATGTCCGCAGCCTCGCTGCTGGCCGCGGCGCCAGCCGAAGCCGCCGCGCACGGAGCCGGGCCGGCCGAGTCCACGTCGCTCTTGTTCGTGTTCCTGCTCGCCACGTTCATCGGGCTCGGCGTGGTGACGCGCGTCTCACGGCTGCTGCACACGCCGCTCATGTCGCTCACCAACGCCATCTCGGCGATCGCAGTCGTCGGCTCGATCGTCATCGCCGGGCAGGATCACCCGCCGCTCATCACCTTCCTGGGCGCCGTTGCGCTCGCCGCCTCGATGACCAATATCGTGAGCGGCTTCCTGATCACCGACCGCATGCTGCGCATGTTCAGGAGGCCGGGCGAGGAGAAGCGGCGTTGAGCTTCTGGCTGATCGAGGCCGCCTACCTGGTGGCCTCGGCGCTCTTCATCCTGTCGCTCCACTGGATGAACGACCCGAAGAGCGCACGGCGCGGCGTCCTCGCCGGGGTCGCGGCGATGACGCTCGCGATCCTCGGGACGTTCCTGAACCCCGGGATCGTCAACTGGGGCTGGATCGCCGGCGCCGTGGCGCTCGGGTTCCTGATCGGCGTGCCGCTGTCGTGGGTCCCGCTCACGGCGGTGCCGCAGCGGACGGCCGTCTCGCACGCCTTCGGCGGCCTCGCCGCGGGGCTCGTCGGGACGGCCAAGTTCTACCTGTGGCAGGACACGCCGGCGGAGCTCACGGCCTTCCGCACCTTCGCGATCGTGGCCGAGGTGATCCTGGGCTTCCTGACCTTCACCGGCAGCCTGATGGCGGCGGGCAAGCTGCAGGAGGTGAAGTGGATCCCGCAGCGGCCCGTCACCTACCCGCTGCAGAACGTCAGCAACATCGGCCTGCTGCTGCTCGCGTTCGCGTGCGGGATAGCACTCGTGTTCCAGCCCGTGTCGCTCGCGTGGCTCTTCCCGCTGATCGTGGCGCTCGCGCTCGCCTTCGGCGTGCTGCTGATCATCCCGATCGGCGGGGCCGACATGCCGACCGTGATCTCGCTGCTCAACTCCTACGCGGGGCTCGCTGCGGTCGCGATGGGCTTCGTGCTCGACAACAAGCTGCTCGTGATCGCGGGCGCGCTCGACGGCAGCTCGGGCCTGATCCTGTCGATCATCATGTGTCGGGCGATGAACCGCTCGTTCACGAACGTGCTGTTCGGCGCCTTCGGCCAGGTCCAGCAGAAGGCGGGCGCGGCCGAGACACGCACGGCCAAGAGGGAGACGCCCGAGGGCGCGGCCCAGGTGCTCGAGATGGCGAGCCAGGTCGTGATCGTTCCGGGCTACGGGATGGCGGTCGCGCAGGCGCAGCAGCGCGTGCGCGAGCTGTACGACGAGCTCACGAAGCGCAGGATCGAGGTCAAGTTCGCGATCCACCCGGTGGCGGGCCGCATGCCCGGCCACATGAACGTGCTCTTGGCCGAGGCCGACATCCCCTACGACAAGCTCATCGAGATGGACGACATCAACCCCGAGATGCCCCAGACGGACGTGGTGCTGGTGATCGGCGCCAACGACGTGGTCAACCCGGCCGCGCGCCACGACAAGGCGAGCCCGATCTACGGCATGCCGATCATCGAAGCCGACAAGGCGCGCCTCTGCCTCGCGATCAAGCGCTCGATGAACCCGGGCTTCGCCGGGATCGAGAACGAGCTCTACTTCTCGGATCGGACGTACATGCTGTTCGGGGACGCCAAGGCCGTCGTGGGGGACCTGGTCAAGCAGCTGCAGGGGGGCTCGGGGGCGCACTGAGGTCCCGGCCTGGCAGCCCGTGGCGTTAGAGTGTCGGTCGTTGTGAGTCGGCCCCGCACGATCCTGCACGTCGACATGGACGCCTTCTTTGCGGCGGTCGAGGTGCGCGATCGGCCGGAGCTCGTCGGGCTGCCCGTGATCATCGGCGCCGACCCGCGGGGCGGGCGGGGACGCGGGGTCGTCTCGACGGCGTCGTACGAGGCGCGCCGTTTCGGCGTCTTTAGCGCGATGCCGATCTCGGAGGCGTGGCGCCGCTGCCCGCAGGGCGTGTACCTGCCGCCCGACATCGAGCGGTATGCACGCGAGTCGGACAAGGTGATGGAGATCCTCGGCCGCGTCACAGACCTCGTCGAGCCGGTCTCGATCGACGAGGCGTTCCTGGACGTCACCGGCAGCGCGCGGGCGCTCGGCAGCGGCGAGACGATCGCGCGCAGGCTGAAGCAGGCGATCCGCGACGAGACCGCACTCACGGCCTCGGTCGGGGTCGCGGCGTCGAAGCTCGTCGCCAAGGTCGCGTCCGACCTGCGCAAGCCCGACGGGCTGACCGTGGTCGCCCCCGGGACCGAGGCCGCGTTCCTGGCGCCCTTGCCCATCAGGCGCCTGTGGGGCGTGGGCCCCAAGCTCGAGGCGAGCCTCGCGAAGCTCGGGATCACCACGGTCGGCGAGCTGGCCGCGCTCGATCCGGCGCGGCTCGAGCGCCGCGTGGGGACCCACGGCCACGACCTGCAGCGCCTCGCCCGCGGCGAGGACGAGCGCGAGATCCCGCGGGAGTCGAGCGGAGCCAAGAGCATCGGCCACGAGCACACCTACGACGCCGACACCGCCGATCCGACGCGGCTGCGCGCCACGCTGCTGCAGCTCGCCGACGCCGTCGCGGCCCGGCTTCGGAAAAACGGCGTGCGCGC
>DATBSL010000158.1:0-25211 GCA_036559805.1 Vicinamibacteria bacterium | reverse complement strand
CTCGACGCCGAAGCCGTCGTCGCCCACGCGCCCGACCATGCGGACGCGTCCGCCCAGCCTCGCGGCCGCGCACGCCTGGTTCGCGCCCTTGCCGCCGGGCTGCGTCGCGAAGCGGCCGCCGAGCACGGTCTCGCCCGGCCGTGGCAGGCGCTCCACCTGCACGACGAAGTCCATGTTCAGGCTGCCGACGACCGTGATCGCTCCGCGCATCGACGGACTACTATCCCACGAGACGGCCGCCGTCCTCCGTCGTATACTGCGCGTCCCTCCAGTGTCGGGTCGGGCGAGAAACGCTGGCCCCGGTCCCGGGCGTGAGACGCGGTGAAGGGGAGGACCCGATGAGAGGCTCGTGGGCTTGGGGGCTCGGGGCGGCGCTGTGCGTCGCCGCCGAGGTCGGCGCGGCTGTCGTGATCGATCACTCCGCGGTGGGCTGCGTCGTCGCCGCGAAGTTCCCGCGCTTCGAGGCGCGCTTCGACCCGGCCGCGGACGTGAGCCGCGCGCGCCTCCACTTCAGGCCGGCCGGCAGCCCGCACTGGTACTCGGTGGGGATGAAGCCCGAAGCGGGTGTCTTCGCCGGCGTGCTGCCCAAGCCGAAGCCGAGCCTGCGCCAGATCGAGTACTACATCGAGGTCACCGACACGGCGTTCGGCACGAGCCGGACGCCGGAGCGTGCCTCCGACGTCGCCTCCGGCCCGCTCGCGTGCAAGGACCGGATCCTGGCCGGAGCGCTCGACTCGGCGTCGGTGCTGCTCGAAGCGCCGGCCGGCGCGCCGCTCGTCCCGGTGGGCTTCGAGCCCGGGGGGGTCGTCGCCACGACCGCGAGCCCGAGCGGTCCAAAAGCACCTGCGCCCGGAACGAGCGCGGCGACCGGGACCACGACGAGCGCCGCGGCTCCGGTGCCGGGCTCCGGAGCGGGCGCGGGACCGGGGGCGAGCGCCGCCGGCGGAGGCGGAGGGATCGGGAAGACCGCCCTCGTGATCGGTGGAGTGGCCGCAGCCGGCGCCGGTGTGGCGATCGCCGTCGCGGGCGGCGGATCCGACGACGGCTCGGGTGGCGGGGGAGCGGCGGCCGGAGGCGGCGGTGGAGGCTCGGGCGGCGGCGGCTCGGCGCCGTGTACGCCGGGCCCGGTCACGGCCCGGCTCGCCAACCCGACGGCGGCGCAGCGCTGCGGCCAGCGCTTCACCGCCGAGGTCGAGGTCAACAACGGCTCCTGCTCGGCGCTCAGCGTCCAGTCGGTGCAGCTGACCCAGGACGCCGTAGCCGGCCCGTTCTGCTCGGCGGCCGTCACGCAGAACACCTACCCGCCGGCCGTGACGTCGCTGACCGCCGGGCAAGCGCGCGGCGTATTGAACTTCCAGAGCGCCGTGTTCTGCTGCGCCGGGGGCACCTGCCCCGGCGTCACCACCTGCAGCTACAACGAGACCTTCGTCGTCCAGACGAGCGCGGGACCACTGCCGGCCGGCTCGCTCACGTTGCAGGTGGCGTTCGACCCGAGCTGCGCTCCGTGCCCGTGAGCGCATGACCTGCTCGGGCTGCGGCGCGCCGAACTCGGACGACGCGCTCGCCTGCTCCGAGTGCGGGCTTCCGGTGCAGCCGCAGCTTGTGATGCGGCCGGGCTTCGTGCTCGCCGGCCGTTATGACGTGGTGCGCATCCTCGGCCGCGGCGGAATGGGCGTCGTCTACGAGGCCAGGGACCGCCTGCTCGAGGAGACCGTCGCGATCAAGGTGCTGCGGCCCGAGGCCGCGGCCTCGCCCGAGATCGCGCAGCGCTTCCGCGCCGAGATCAAGCTCGCGCGCGCCGTGAGCCACAGGAACGTGTGCCGCATCCACGAGTACGGCGAAGACCGCGGCATCCGCTACATCTCGATGGCCTACGTGGACGGGATCGACCTCAAGCAGGTGCTGCGCCAGCGCGGCCCTCTGCCTCCGGCCGACGCCTTCGACGCGGTGATCCCCGTCGCCCGCGCGCTGCAGGCGATCCACGACGAGGGCATCGTGCACCGCGACTTGAAGACGCCCAACATCATGGTCGACGGCCGCGGCGTCGTGCGGCTGATGGACTTCGGAATCGCCAAGCAGGAGCAGGCCGACGGGCTGAGCATGACCGTCACCGGCCAGATCATGGGCACGCCGGAGTACATGAGCCCCGAGCAGATCCAGGCCGAGCGCCTCGACAACCGCAGCGATCTCTACTCGCTGGGAGTGGTGGTGTTCGAGGTCTTCACGGGCGTCACGCCGTTCCGCGCCGACACGGCGCTCGGCACCGTTCTCAAGCACCTGAACGAGCCGCCTCCGCTCGAGGGGCCGCAGGCGACGCTGCTGCCGTCCGCACTCGTGCCGGTGCTGCGCAAGGCGCTCGCCAAGAAGCGCGAGGAGCGCTACGCGAGCGCCAGTGAGATGGCCCAGGCGCTCGAGGCGGCACGTGTCGCGACTCCGTCCGCGACCGAGCGGGTCGCGCGCACGCTCGAGGCGCCGACGGCAGCCGGCGCGACGCTGGCGCGCACGCTGCCGCCGCCGACCACGATGCCTCGCTCGGCCGGCACGGCTCCGACTCGCATCACGGCCGCGCCAGCGAGCCCGAGACGGCCGGCCCGCGCCGGGCTCGCCGCCGGGCTCGCGAGCCTGTGCGTCGTGGCGGCCGGCGTCGCGTGGCTCGCCCTGCGGCCGGCCCCGCCCGCCCCGCGGGTCACAACGGATGGCTCGCCGCTCGTCGCGCCGCCGGGGGCCACGGCGGCTCCGGCGCCGGCCACAGCCGCGCCGTCGGCGCCCGCCACGGCCGTCCCGGCGACTCCCAGCCCCGCGACTCCCGAGCCAGCGCGGCAAGTCCGAGCGGGCACCGCCCAAAGGAGCGATCCGCCGGCGCTCGAGACGCCCCCGCCGCGTCGGAGCGAGGCCGAGCCCGCGCCTGCGCCTCCGAGCACGGAGGCCGCGGCGCTCGAGGCGCGCATCGAGCGCCTGCTGTCCGAGGGAGAGGCAGCGCTCGTGGCGCAGGACTTCGACACGGCGATCGCGCGCTACGAGGGGGCGCTCGCGCTCGATCCGCGCAACGCCGTCGCGCGCATGAGCCGGGCCGCCGCGGTGAGCGCCAAGGCGTCGCGCGCCGCGGCCCCGCCTCCAGCCGCGAAGGCCGGCTTCGTGCCGGGTCGGACGGTCGCCGAAAGCGCGGAGACGCGGCCGGACGCGCTGGCCGGCGCCTTCGAAGACTCGCCCGGAATCGTGGTGACCCGCGACACGCAGGCCGCGCAGATGCCGGGACGCATCGAGTTCAGGACCGACCCCGCGAGCGTCGGGCCCGGCGAGGCCTACAAGCTCGAGGTGCGCTTCGTGAACGCGGGCCGGGCGCCGATCGAGATCCGCGAGATGCTCGTGACCACCAGGGTCAACGGCGGGCGTGCGAGCGGCCCCGTGGCTCCGTCCGTGAGTACGGTGGCTCCGGGGCAGGGCGCGCCGGTCCTCTCGCTCTCGGAGAGGCTGCCCCTGGACCTCGAGTCCTGGTCGCTCGAGGTCGTGCTGCGCACCTCGCGCGGCGAAGCCTACCGCAACCGTCTGGACTGGAGCGCTACCGGCGCTCCCGCGCGCTGAGCCCGGCCTCCCGCTAGCGCGCGGCCG
The DNA here is from genome assembly GCA_036559805.1 of Vicinamibacteria bacterium. Classification (GTDB taxonomy): domain Bacteria; phylum Acidobacteriota; class Vicinamibacteria; order Fen-336; family Fen-336; genus DATBSL01. The sequence continues at coordinate 21,602 of DATBSL010000158.1, read as the reverse complement.
TGTCGACCGGCAGCTCCAGGTGCGTCGCGTGCGCCGGGGCATGGTGGACGCGGTGGCGCTGCGCGCGGTACGAGTCGGGGGGGGCCGTCATGATCGACGGCACCCAGGTCTGCGGGTTGCGATCGTAGAGCGGGAACCAGCTGCTCTGCACTTGCACCATCAGCCGGTGTCCGCGCCCGAAGGTGTGGTTCGCGTGCGGCAGCGGGATCTCGTAGGCGAGCACCTGGCCCGAAGCGAGCGGGCCAGGCTGCTCGAAGCTCTCGCGATAGCGGCCGCGGAAGATGTCGGCGCTCACCATCAGCTGGTAGCCCGACATCTCAAGAGCGCCCGGGGCGTCGTCTGGGTAGACGTCGATCAGCTTGACGACCCAGTCGGCGTCGCTGCCCGTGGTCTCGGCGAAGAGGCGCGCCTTGACCGCACCGCGGATCGTGAGCGACGCTTCGAGCGGTTCGCTCAGCCAGGTCGCGACGTCGGGCCGGCCGTCCACGAAGCGCTGGTCCTCGACCAGCCAGCGCCGCCAGGCCGCGATCACCGCGGGATTGTCGTAGTCGTAGCCCCACTGCGGCCGCGGCGCGTGGGGCACCGGCTTCTTCGGATCCGAGACGTACTCGGTCGCTGCGTCCCCGGCGCCCGGCGGCTCGAAGCCGAGGCGTCCGCCCGGCTGCAAGTACAGGCGCCGCGTCTCGACGGCCGGCGGCCAGCGCTCGAAGCGGCGCCAGCGGTTGGCCCCGGTCTCGAAGACCGTCGCGGGCGCGGGCGGCTCCACGCGCTCGCCCTTCAGGAAGCGCCGCAGGAACGGGTCGAGCACGTCCTCGCGGAAGCGCTTCGAGGTGTCCTCGTCGAAGGCGAGCGGCCCCAGGCGGGCGCCGTCGGCGAAGTGTTGCCCGTGGTACCAGGGACCGGCCGCGAAGTAGTTCAGGTCGTTGGCGCGGTCGTGCGCCTCGAGCGCCGCGTACGCGGCGGGCGCGCCGTAGATGTCCTCCTGGTCCCAGAACCCGTGCACGTGGAGCGTCGGCACGAGCCGCTTCGGCGAGGGGAACCAAAGGTCTGCCGCGCAGTCCTTCCAGTACGGCCCGTAGGCGGGGTTCTCCATGAGACGCGGCCACATCTCGTGGCGCTCGTCGAGGTGCCTGCCGAGGGCCGCGGCCGATCCCTGGGCCAGCAGCCACGCGTAGGCGTCGCGTGTGTCGTACGGATAGCCGACCGAGGCGCCCTTGCGCGTCTCCATCGAGTAGATGAAGTCGAAGGCGTAGCCCGCGCGGAAGGCACCCCAGTGGAACCAGTCGTCGGCTTTCCAGACGTCCACGACCGGGTTGAAGGGGACGGCCGCCGCGAGCGCGGGGTGCGGGTCGCGCAGCGCCGCGAGCGTGAGCCACCCGGGATAGGACGTGCCCCACACCCCGACGCGCCCGTTGTTGGGGGTGACGTTCTTCACCAGCCAGTCGATCGTGTCCCAGGCGTCGGTCGTCTCGTCCGTCTGGGTCTTGTTGAACTCGCCGCGCGGCACGCGGTACATCGCGTAGTCGCCCTCGGACTTGAAGCGGCCGCGCAGGTCCTGCGCGACGAACACGTATCCGCCGCCGAGGTAGCGCCGCCCGCGTACGACCTCGAGCCGGATCGACGCGGTCCCGCTGAGCGCCCGCGTCGCGTCGTAGGGCGTCCGCTCGAGCAGGATCGGGAGCGGGGCCTTGGCGTCCTTCGGCGTCAGGATCAACGTGTAGAGCTTCACGCCGTCCCGCATCGGCACCATCGCCTCGCGGACGCTGAAGTCGTCGCCGGGATGGGCCTCGCGCAGCGGCGGATCCTGCGCGGCGGCCGGGACCACTGCGCTGAGCGTGAGGACGAACGGCAGCAGCCTGATGTTAAGACGCATGCTCGAGGTCGAACTATACTCCGCGCCACGGCGATCCCATCGAGCTCCGGAGGACGACGATGAAGCAGGCGTGCCGAACGGTCCTGGTCGCGGCGGCCCTGTCGCTGCTCGCGGCCACAGCCGAGGTGCAGGAGATCCACAGCATCCCGCCCGCGCCGCCGCGCGCCGAGGGCGAGGGGCCCTGGAAGCGGCTGATCCTGCGCGGAGCGACGCTCGTCGACGGCACCGGCGCGCCGCCCTTCGGCCCCGTGGACATCGTCGTCGAAGGCAACCGGATCGCGAGGATCCGGAGCGTCGGCGCGCCCGGCGTACCGATCGACGCCACGAAGCGGCTCAAGGCGGAAGCGGGCGACCACGAGATCGACCTCGCCGGCCACTACGTGCTGCCCGGCTTCGTCGACCTCCACGGGCACCTCGGCGGACACGAGCAGGGCACGCCGGCCGAGTACGTGCTGAAGCTCTGGATGGCGCACGGCATCACCACCAGCGCCGACCCCGGCAGCGGCAACGGGCTCGAGTTCATGGTCGAGCACAAGAAGAAGAGCGAGGCCAACCAGATCACGGCGCCGCGGCTCAAGCCCTACGTGACCTTCGGCCAGGCGGTGAAGGACCCGATCATCACGCCCGAGCAGGCGCGCGCCTTCGTGCAGGATGCGGCCCGGCGCGGCGCCGACGGCTTCAAGTTCTTCGGGTTGCGGCCCGACCTGATGGCCGCGGCGCTCGACGAGGCGAAGAAGCTCGGCCTGCGCACCACCTGCCACCACGCGCAGCTCGCGGTGGCCCGGCTCAACGTGCTCGACACCGCGCGGATGGGCCTCACCTCGATGCAGCACTGGTACGGTCTGCCCGAGGCGCTCTTCACGGACCGCTCGATCCAGGACTACCCGCGCGACTACAACTACAACGACGAGCAGGACCGCTTCTCGGAGGCCGGCCGCCTCTGGCGCCAGGCCGCGCCGCCGGGCAGCCCGCGCTGGAACGCCGTGATGGAGGAGCTGCTCAAGCTCGACTTCACGCTCTCGCCGACGTTCCACGCCTACGAGACCTCGCGCGACTTCATGCGCATGAGCCGCGCCGAGTGGCACGAGGAGCACACGCTGCCGTCGCTGTGGCGCTTCTACCTCCCGAACCGCAACAACCACGGCTCGTTCTTCTTCGACTGGACGACCGACGACGAGGTCGCCTGGCGCGACAACTATCGGCTGTGGATGAGCTTCGTGAACGAGTACAAGAACCGCGGCGGCCGCGTCGGCATCGGCACCGACTCCGGCTACCTGTTCAACCTCTACGGCTTCTCGTTCGTGCGCGAGATGGAGCTCTTCCGCGAGGCCGGCTTCCATCCGCTCGAGGTGATCCGCGCGGCGACCTTGAAGGGCGCCGAGGCGCTCGGAGTCGCCTCGAGCGTGGGCAGCGTCGAAGCCGGCAAGCTCGCCGACATGGTGGTCGTGGACGAGAACCCGGTCCAGAACCTGAAGGTGCTCTACGGCACGGGCGCCGTGAGGCTCAACGAGAGAAACGAGCTCGTCCGCGTCGGGGGCGTCAAGTACACGATCAAGGACGGCATCGTCTACGACGCGAAGAAGCTGCTCGCCGACGTGCGGCGCATCGTGCGCGAGGCCAAGGACAAAGAGGGCTTCGAGATCCGCATGCCGGGGCGCTGACCGGCCCGAGCCAGGCGTCGAGCTCATGCAGCAGGCCACGCAGCAGCGGCGTTACCGGGCCGAGGAGCTGCGGGCGTTCGCGGCGCGGCTGCTCGAGAAGACCGGCCTCGCTCCCGACCGGGCGCCGGTCGTCGCCGACGTGCTGGTCGAGGCCGACCTGCTCGGCCACGACACGCACGGCCTCGACATGCTGGCGCGCTACCTCGACCAGCTCGCGGACGGCCGCATGGCGCGCGAGGGCGAGCCCGAGACGCTGCGCGACCTTGGCTCGGCGCTCACCTGGGACGGTCGCCGGCTGCCGGGCCCCTGGCTCGTCAAGCGCGCGATCGCCGCGGCGCGCGAGCGGCTCCTGGCCCACCCGACCGTCACGGTCGTGATCCGGCGCACTCACCACATCGGATGCCTGCAGGCCTACCTGAAGCCGGTGACCGACGAGGGGCTCGTGATCCTGTTGACCTGCTCCGACCCGTCCGGGGCGGGCGTCGCGCCGCACGGCGGCGTCGCCGCGCGCATCACCCCGAACCCGATCGCGGCCGGCTTTCCCACGAGCGGCGCGCCGGTGCTCCTCGACGTGAGCATGAGCACGACCACGAACGCCATGACGAAGCGCCTCCGCGACGAGGGTGGAAAGCTGCCCGGCCCGTGGCTCGTCGATGCCGACGGCCTCGCCAGCGACGACCCGTCCGTCCTCTACGGCGAAAGGAAGGGGGCGGTGCTGCCGCTCGGCGGCCTCGACCTCGGCCACAAGGGCTTCGCGCTCGCGCTGCTGGTCGAGGCGCTCACCTCGGGCCTGGCCGGCCACGGCCGCGCTGACGGTCCTCGCGAGTGGGGCGCATCCGTCTTCGTTCAGCTCATCGACCCGGAGGCGTTCGGCGGCCGCGAGGCATTCACACGCGAGACGAGCCATCTCGCCGAGCTGTGCCACGCGACGCCCGTGGCCGCAGGCCGGCCAAAGGTGCGCCTGCCGGGCGAGCGCGCGCTCGAGCGGCGCGCCGAGCAGCTCGACAGAGGCGTCGCGCTGCGAAACGGCATCCTCGAATCGCTCCAGCCGTGGGCCGATCGTCACGGCGTCGCACCGCCCGCGCCGCTGGCCTGACTCCGGGCCGTGGAGGACCCGCCTGCCGACGCCGGGCCGCCTACTCCTGGCGCAGGGCCGCCGCCGGCTCGACGGCGAGCGCGCGGCGCGCCGGCAGCGCGGCCGCCAGCAGCGACACCGCGACGAGCAGCGCGGCAGCGGCAGCGAACGTGACGCCGTCGCCCGGGGAGACGCCGAAGAGCAGGCGCGAGACGAGCGGCCCCGCCGCGAGCGCGGCGAGGGTCCCGAGCGTGGCGCCCACCAGCGCGGGGGCGACGCCTTCCCGCAGCACCAGACGCACGATGTGGGCCGGCTGCGCGCCGAGGGTCACGCGCAGGCCGATCTCGCGCGTCCTGCGGCCGACCGAATGGGCGACGAGGCCGTAGAGGCCAAGCCCGGCGAGCATCAAGGCGACGAGGCCGAAGCCGGAGAAGACGCGCGCCGCGAAGCGCGGCACGGCGAGCGCGCGGCCGACGGCTTCGGTGAGCGGCACGAGCACGGGCACCGCCAGCGCGGGGTCATGCGCGCGCACCTCGCGGACGACCGCGGCCGCGAGACGCGACGGCTCGCCGCGCAGGCGCAGCACCAGGTGGTGCGTGCGGTGGTTGGACTGCTGGTACGACATGTAGAGGTCGAAGCGCGTCGCCTGCAGCTCCCGGTAGCGGGCGTCGCCCGCGACGCCCACCACGGTGAGCCAGGCGTCGTGATACCGGGTCGGGGGCAGCGGTAGCTTCAGCCGCTTGCCGATCGGGTCCTGCCCGGGCCAGCTGCGGCGCGCGAGCGCCTCGCTCACCACCACGACGCCCGGCTGGCCGTCGCGGTCGCGCTCGTCGAACGCGCGCCCGCGCTTCACGGGAATGCCCATGGTGCGGAAGTAGTCGGGTGTGACGGTCTCGAAGTTCAGCAGCGGGTTCCGCTCGGCGTCCTTCGGCGACTGGCCCTCGACCGTGAATGGCCAGTCCATCCCGACAGTGCCCCAGAGCGGCCGCAGCGTCACGGCCGCGGCGGATTCTACTCCGGGCAGTGCCCGCAAGCGCGCGACGAGCGCGTCTACGTACTGCCGCTGCCGCTCCGGCTCCGGGTAGCGGTCTTCGGGCGGCCCCGCTTCCACGGCCAGCACGCGCGCCGCGTCGTAGCCGAGCGGCACGTCGCGCAGCGCCGCGAAGCTGCGCAGCAGCAAGCCGGCGCCCACGAGCACCACCAGCGCAAGTCCCACTTCCGCCGCCACCAGCCCAGCGCGCAGGCGGCTGCCTCCGGGCGTCACGCGCGAGCCGCCCGCGAGCGCCTCGCGCAGCGAGCGCCGCTCGAGCGCCAGGATCGGCCCGAGCGCGGTCGCGAGCGCCGTCACGAGCGTGAGCGCCACCGCCACGAGCAGCGCCTCTCGGTCGAGCGCGGCGTCCGCGAGGCGCGGCACGTCGCCCGGCGCGATCGCTACGAGCAGTGGCACTAGGGCGGCCGCCCCGGCCACGCCGAGCAGTCCTCCGACGAGCCCGAGCACGAGGCTCTCCGCCAGCAAGCCGCGGGCGATGCGCGCCCGGCTCGCCCCGAGCGCCGCGCGCAGCGCCATCTCGGACGCGCGCTCGGAGAGCTGGACGATCTGCAGCGCCGCCACGTTCGCGCAGGCCACCAGCAGCACGAGGCCGGTTCCCCCGAGCAGCGCGAGGAGCGCCGGCCGCGTCGGACCGAAGACCCCCTCGGCGAGCGGCGTCAGGACCGCGGTGACGCCCTTCACTTTGTAGGTTTCGAGGTTGTAGCGCTCCGCCAGGCTCGCCATCTCGCGGCGCGCCTCGTCGAGCGAGACTTCGGGCCTGAGACGCCCGATCGCGCTCATCCACCAGACTCCCGGCTGCTCCGCGAGCTCGCTCACGCCCGGAACGAGCGGCGACCACAGAAGGGCGCCCTCGGGATACGCGAAGCCCTCGGGCATGACACCCACGACCGTGAAGGGCTCGCGGTCGAGCACGATCGCGCGCCCCACGAGCGCCGGGTCCGCGCCGAAGCGGTCGCGCCAGCAGGCGTGCCCGAGCACCACCACGCGCGCCGCGCCGCGCCGGTCGTCCTCGGGCAGCAGCACGCGCCCGAGCGCCGGCGCCACCCCCATCACCGGGAAGAAGCTGGAAGTGACGAGCCGTCCGACGAGCGCCACGGGCTCGCCGCGCCCGGAGAGCGTCCACGACTGGTTCGTGCTCGGGAGCCCGGCGAGCTCGTCGAAGACCGGGTTGGCCTCGCGCCAGTACCGGTAGGTGGGGTACGACATCTCGACGAAGGCCTGCCCGCGCTCGAGGTCGCGCTGCCAGGCGAGCACCAGCCGCTCGGGATCCGCGTAGGGGAGCGGCCGCAGGACGACCGCGTGCGCCACGCTGAAGATCGCCACGGATCCGCCGATCCCCAGCGCGAGCGTCAGGGCGGCGACGAGCGCGAAGCCCTTGCGCCGGCCGAGCCGGCGCAGCGCGTGAGCGAGGTCCTGCCGAAATTGTCCCAAGCCGCCTCCGTCAGGCGTTGTCGTAGGCCGTGCGCAGCCAGCCGAGGAGCTCCGCGTCGACGTCCTTGGCGGTCTCGACCCGCACGCGATGCGTGCACATCGAGTTGAAGCTGCCGGAGGCCTCGAGCCGGCCCTTGGCGGCCGTTCCCTTGAGGTTCAGCCCGACGTCGACGCGCGTCGCCGTCGACGGCTGGACCAGGCCGAACTGCTTCGAGCGGCGCAGGCTGACGTACGCCTTCTTCGGCGAGAGCTCGACGTCCGTTCCGAACGCGGCGACTTTCGTCGCCAGCAGGTCGTAGATCGGGCGCAGCGCGGCCTTCGGTCCGGCGTACATCTCGGCGACGAGGTCGGTCCCGCCCTTGGCGACGGACATCGCGTCGGAGCCCTTGGCCTGGTGGGCGACGAGGTTCGCGTAGCCGTGCCCGATGCCGTGGTCCTTCTTGAGCATCGCGACGATCTCGCCGTGCTTCTGGAGGCCGCTTTTCTGGGCAATGCACACCCACTCCGCGAGGGGCTTGCCCGTCTTCGCGGCCAGGTTCTCGATCATCGACTGCAGGGCGGCTTCGGGCGATTGGGCCATTCCAGGATACTCCTCGGGATAACTTAACCCCTTCGCTGGCGCTTCTTTGTCGATCGGGCGGCCGGCAAGGAAGAAGGCTCGGGCGTGCCCGGTCGGGCCCTACCGGAAGTAGCGGCGGATCGTCTCGGCGGAGGGCCTGGCGGTGAGGGCGGAGACCCCGAGCATCAGGAGCGCCGAGCCCAGCACCGCCGGCACGACGGGCTGCGTTCCGAGGATCGACAGGCCGGCCGCGGTGCGGGTGACGAGCTCCAGCCCGCCCAACGACCAGACGACGATGGCCTGTCCGGCAGGGGGCGCTTTGACCCAGGCGTTCACGGCCGCAACACCGGCGACCGAGGCGGCGACCCAGAGCGTCGAGGCGAGCGCGCCCCACTTGGTGCTGCCGCGCCAGAAGAGCGCCGCGAGCAGCAGCACGGAGAGACCCGCGAAGCCGGTGAAGGCGTATTGGACGGCGACCGTGAAAATGCTCTCGGGCAGCCGCAGCGCGATGACGTACGCCAGGACGGTCAGCCCGATCACGAACGCGCGTCCCGTATGGACCTGGGCCGCCTCGCCAAAGCGCGCCCGGCCCTCGTAGTGGGCGAAGACGTCCTCGGTGAACATCGTCGAGAGCGCCAGGATCTGCGAGTCGCTCGCCATCACCGCCGCCATGATCCCGGCGCCGAGCAGGCCCGCGAGCCACGCGGGGGCGTAGTGCTCGAGCATCCGCACCAGGACGTCGTCGCCCGCCGCCTTCGCGCGGAGCGCGGCGCGCGCCTCGGGCGCGAGCTCGGCCGCGGCGGTGCTCGCGAGCGCCTGGCGCGCCTGGAGCTTCTCCTGGATCGCCGGCACGTCGCCCGCGCGGTTCGCCATCACGCCGAGGAGCACGCACGGCAGCCAGATCGCGGCGATGCAGAGGGGGTAGAGCACGACGGTTCTCCGGAACTGGGACATGCGCCGCGCGGTGAGGCAGAAGATCGTGATGTGCGGGAACGCGATCGAGGACAGCGGGATGAGCGTGTAGGCGAAGAAGTAGGCCGGCGAGAAACGCTCGCGCGAGAGCAGATACGCCTGCGGCGAGGCCAGCATCGCCTCGGCGGCGGCGGAGAAGCCGCCCATGCCCCAGCCGATCACGACGACAGCGATGCCGCCGAAGACCAGGAACAGCGTCGTCTGGAACGTGTTGACCCAGGCGGTGCCGCGCATGCCGCCGAAGAGCACGTAGCTCATCACCACGAGCGCCACCACGGCCCCGCCCAGCCAGTAGGGCACGCGCCCGCCGCTCAAGGCCGAGAGCGTCGTGCCGCCGCCCATCACGCCGATGATGATGTAGGGCACGAGCAGCGCCGCCTGCACTGCGAAGATCACCGTGCCGACGTGGCTCGTCTCCCAGCGGTCGCGGAACAGCTGCACCGGCGTGATGAACCCGTAGCGCTTGCCGAGCGCCCAGACCCGCGTCCCGACCAGCAGCAGCGAGAGCGGGATCACGAGCGCCGAGATCGACGCCATCAGGCCGAAGGTGACGATGCCGTTGGCGAACGCGTGGCCCGAGGAGCCCAGGATCGCGAAGGCGGTCATGTTCGTCCCGAACAGCGACATCAGGAACACGAACGGGCCCAGCGAGCGGTTCGCGAGGAAGTAGTCCTCGACCTCCTCCTTGCCGCGCGCGCTGCGGAACGCGAAGACGCCGATGTACACGACGACCGCGAGGTAGACGAAGACGATCAGCACGGGGATCACGGCCGGCGCTTCTCGTGGGGCCTCTCCGCCTCGCGCTCGAGCTCTCCGGGCCAGGCGTACTTCACGAGCAGCCACAGCAGGAGCGACGCGAGCACGCAGTAGGCCGCGTGGTAGAAGAGCCCGATCGGCACGAAGCCGAACACGAGCGGCCGTGCCGTATTCCAGAACCAGAAGTCCTGGTGCAGCAGGTACACGGCGAGCGTCGCAAGGCCGAGCAGGGTCTTTTTCATCTCACCAGGGAGGGTAAGGGATCCTTTCGCGCGCAACCGGTGTCAGTCAAGCGAAGCGCAGCTCGACAGGCGCTCGGCCCGGCCCCGACAATGAGAGGGGGCGTCGCCGCGTTCAAGGGAGTGAACATGCACGCACGCACTGGTCTCGCCGCCGCCACGATCCTGCTCGCGATCACCGACTCGCGCGCGGCCGGCCCCGAGTGGCCCGGGTGGCGCGGCCCGGCGCGCGACGCCCTGTCGCGCGAGACCGGGCTCGCGCCCTCGTGGCCTGCCGGCGGGCCGCCGCTGCTGTGGAAGGCGGCCGGGCTGGGCGAGGGCTTCTCGAGCGTCGCGATCGTGGACGGCCGCATCTTCACGATGGGCGACCGGGACGGCGCGCAGCAGCTGCTCGCGTTCGCCGCGGACGGCGGCGCGCCGCTGTGGAAGACGCGCATCGGGCCGGCGTGGAACGACGAGTTTGCCGGCCCGCGCGGCACGCCGACCGTGGACGGCGGGCGCGTCTTCGCGATCGGCACCGAGGGCGACCTGGTGGCGGTCGAAGCGGCGACGGGCAAGGAGCTCTGGCGCCGCAGCCTGTCGCGCGACTTCGGCGGCCGCGTGATGTCGGGCTGGAAGTGGTGCGAGTCGCCGCTCGTCGACGGCGAGCGCCTGATCGTCACGCCCGGCGTGCGCGCCGCGGCCCTCGTGGCGCTCGACAAGGCGACCGGCAAGGAGATCTGGCGCTCCGCGCTGCCCGACCTCGGCCCCGCGGGCCGCGACGGCGCGGGCTACGCGTCGATCGTGGTCTCGAACGCCTTCGGCCAGAAGCAGTACGTCCAGCTCCTCGGGCGCGGCCTCGTGGGCGTGCGCGCGAGCGACGGCCAGTTCCTGTGGGGCTACAACCGCGTTGCGAACGACGTCGCCAACATCTCGACGCCTCTCGTGCGCGCGAACTGGGCGTTCGCCTCGACGGGCTACCAGACGGGAGCGGCGCTCGTCGAGCTGGCGCGGAAGGACGCGGGCTTCGAGGCGCGCGAGGTCTACTTCCTGGGCCCGAAGACGTTCCAGAACCACCACGGCGGCATGGTGCTCGTCGGGAACCACGTCTACGGCGGCCACGGCCAGAGCAAGGGCTTCCCGATCTGCGTCGAGTTCACGACCGGCAAAGTCGCCTGGGGCGGCGACATTCGCAACGCCGGCACCGGCTCGGCGGCCGTGGTCTACGCCGACGGCAACCTCTACTTCCGCTACCAGAACGGCGTCGTGGTGCTGATCCAGGCGACGCCCGAGGGCTACAACGAGAAGGGCAGCTTCACGATCCCGAACGTGGCGAAGCCGAGCTGGTCGCACCCGGTGGTGCTGGACGGCAAGCTCTACCTGCGCGAGCAGGACACGCTCTACGTCTACGACGTGAAGAAGCGCGCCTGAGGCGCTAGCCCAGACGGGACGGCTCGAAGCGCAGCCCCAGCTCCACGATGCGCTGGACGAGCGCGGGGTACTCGATGCCGGCGGCCTTCGCCGCATCGGCGAAGTCCTCGTCGGCGGAGAGCTGCGGGTTGGGGTTCGCTTCCATCACGCACGGCTCGCCGTCCTCGCGCAGGCGCAGGTCGATGCGCGCGTAGCCGCTCAGCATCAGGTTGCGGTAGACGCGCTTGCAGGTCTCGCGAATGCGCGCAGCGACCTTGTCCGGCAGCTCGCGCGCCGGGCCGCTGACGATGCCGTGCTTCTTGCGGTAGGTGAGGCTCCACTTGAGCCTCTCGGTGGCGATCCGGCGGGATTCCTCGGGCATGCCGTCGAAGCTCAGCTCCCAGATCGGCAGCACGTCCAGCCGCTTGTCGCCCAGGATGCCGACGTAGAGCTCGCGGCCCTCGACGTACTCCTCGACGAGCGCGTCCGTGTCGATCGTCTCGTGGATGAAGCGCACGCGCTCCTCGAGCTTCTGGTCGTCGTCCACCACCGAGGCCTGCGAGATGCCGATCGAGGCGTCGAGCGTCAGGGACTTCACGATCAGCGGGAAGCGCAGCCGGCGCGGCCTTCTGACCCGTCGCATGCGCGGAAACACGTGGAAGTCGGCGAGCGGCATGCGGTGGTACGACAGCACCTTCTTGGCGAGCGCCTTGTCGCGCGACAGCACCAGCCCGCGCGAGTTGCAGCCGGTGTAGGGGACCCTGGCGAGCTCGAGGTAGGCGACGACGTTGGCGTCCCAGATCGACACGTCGTCGAAGGCCTCGACCAGGTTGAAGGCGATCTGCGGCTGGAAGTCCGCGAGCGCGCTGCGCATCGGCCCCAGGTCGCCGCCCACGCCGAGCACGTGCACCTCGTGGCCGAGGCCGCGCAGCGCGCGCACCACGTCGTACTCCGTCTTCCACTCGGCCTGCGCCGCCTCCTGCCGGCCGGCGGTCGCGGGCGGCACCAGGCTCTCGTGCACCAGCGCCAGCACGCGCAGCTTGCGGCGCGCCTCGCGCGGCGGCTTGCGGCCCGCGGCGGGGCTCACAGCGGCACCCGGTGGCGGCCCAGCTGCAGGTGCGTCATCGTGCGCGCCGTGAGCAGCGTCGTGAACTCGAGCCGCGCCTCGTCCTCGGAGCCCTTGAGCCGGAGCCCGAGCTCGCGCGCGCGCGTCAGCATGTCGCCGAGCACCTGGTCGATCACGTAGAGCCGCTCCCCGGTCCAGCGCCGCACGCGGCCGCGCACCTCGCGGCGCACCTTGGTCAGGAAGCGCGCGGCGGGCGGGTTCTGGGCGTGCTCCGGGGCGTCCGAGAAGAGCGCGCGCAGGTCGCGGTCGTGGAAGTCGCGCGCGTCGACGCGGTAGTGGCGGCGCTTGCGGCGGTAGTGGACGCGCAGCGTGCGCCGCTGCGAGGCGAGCGAGAAGGGCGTGCGGCGCGTGGTGACCCGGGGCGCGCGCCCGGCGATGCCGCGCATCAGCTCGTCCACGTACTCGAGCTTCCTGAGCGCCGGCCAGTCGTGGTAGCGCTCGCGCCAGTTCGAGTCGGGCGTGAGCCAGACCGCGAAGGTTTCGGCGAAATCCTCGTCGGGATGGCTCTGCGCGTACCAGGAGTCGAGGTGGACCACGAAGCTGCGGCTGTACGGCTTGGGCGCGTAGCTGTCGGGGTAGGGCTCGGAGCTCTTGCCGAAGAGCGCCTGCCGCTTCGGCCGCTGGCGCAGGTTGTAGGCGTTCTCGATCGCGTGCCCGGCCTCGTGGCGCAGGATCATCATGCACCACTCGCGCGTGCCGCCCTCGATCTCGAGCATCTGCGCGAGCTCGAGCCGCCGCAGCCGCGGGTGCGCGAGGTAGAACGGGATCGCGATCCCCGGGACGCCGTCGGGGCAGAACCACTCGTCGGCCAGCCAGAAGTGCGGCCGGAAGCGCAGGCCCTTGGCCTCGAGCTCCCCCTCCAGCTCGGCGATGCGCTCCTCGAGCTCGCCTTTCTCGAGCCGCAGGTCGAGGTCGGAGAGGCGCAGGTCGAGCAGCTGCTCGTCCTCCCACGTTCCCCACTCGGACTGCGGGACCCGGGCGCGCTGCTTCGCGCTGCGCGCGACGACACCTTTGTCGCTCCCCGTGTCGCGGCGCCGGATCCTCGCCTCCACGCCGCGAGGTTAAGGGCGCGGGCCTCCGAGCGTCAACGGGCCCCGCGCAGGACCCTCTGTGCAGGGGCCGGCTACTCGACGCGCATGACCCTCGCGGGGTCGACACGCACGGCGCGCCAGGCAGGCAGCAGGCAGCCGGCGAAAGCGGTGAGGCCAGCCACAAAGGCGGCGGCGGCGAACGTCGAAACGTCGCGCGGGCTCACGCCGGCGAGCAGCGCCTGCAGGCCCTGGCCGGCCGCGTACGCGACGACGAGGCCCAGCCCGACGCCGGCGACGGCGAGCCGGGCGCCCTGGCCCAGCACCAGCCGCGCGATGTCGGAGGTGCGCGCGCCGAGCGCCCGCCGCACGCCGATCTCCCGCGCGCGGCTCGCGACCGTGAAGGCGACCAGGCCGTGGATCCCGACGCCCGCGAGCAGCACGGCGAGCGCGGCGAAGCCCGCGAGCACACGCACCTGGACGCGGCGCGGCGCCGTCTGCGTGTCCACGATCGCCTCGAGCGTGCGCACGTCCGCGACGGCCAGCGTGGCGTCGACGCGCGCCACGATCCGCCGCAGCGCCGGAACCAGCGCGGAGGCGTCGCCCGCGTGCCGCACCGCGAGGTCCTGGGGCGTGTACCAGCCCATGGCGTCCTCGGGCTGCTGGCGATTCGGCAGGTAGACCTGCGGCTCGCTGCGGCGCTCGAGGCCGCGCACCTTGACGTTGCCGACGACGCCCACGATCGTCCGGTCCTGGAACGGCCGCGGCGCCGCGATCTCCTCGCCGCCGAGCAGCCCGAAGCGGAAGCGGCGGCCGATCGGGTTCTCGCCCGGCCAGTAGCGGTCGACGAACGCCTGGCTCACCACCGCCGCCTGCAGCGCTCCCGCCGTGTCGGACTCGGAGACGTCGCGTCCCGCGACGATCGGGATCCGGAGCGCGGCGAAATAACCAGGCGTGACGTAGCGCAGGCTCGCCGTGCGCGGGTCTCCCGGCTGGGTCGGGCGCCCTTCGGCCTCGATCGTCCAGATCCCGCCCGTCATCACCATCGGCAGGTGGCTGATGTAGCCGGCGGCCGTCACTCCCGGCAGCCGCCGCACCTCGCCCAGCACCGCGGCGTAGAACCCGGCGCGCGCGTCCGGCGCGCGGTACTTCGGCATCGGCAGCGTGGTGCGCAGGGTGACGACCCCGGCGGGGTCGAAGCCCGGGTCGATCGACTGGACGCGCAGCAGCGCGCGGATCAGCAGGCCCGAGGAGACGAGCAGCACCACCGCGAGCGTGACCTCGGCCATCACCAGCGCGGAGCGCAGGCGCTCGCGGCCGGCTCCAGCGCGCGCACCCTCGCGCAGGCCCGCCGCGGTCTCGTTGCCGAAGCCGCGCAAGAGCGGCGCGAGGCCGAAGCCGATCGCCGTGACCAGCGTCATCAGGGCGGCGAAGGCGAGCACGCGCAGGTCGACGGGCGGCGCCTCGCCGATCGGCAGCGCGTTCGGCACGAGGCGCACTACGAGCGGCAGCGCGGCAAACGCCAAGGCCACGCCCAGCACGCCGCCCGTGGCCGCGAGCAGCAGGCTCTCGGTCATCAGCTGCCGCGCCAGGCGCTCGCGCCCCGCGCCGAGCGCCGTGCGCACCGCGAGCTCGCGGCGCCTTTCGACCGCGCGCGCCAAGAGCAGGCTCGCCAGGTTGGTGCACGCGATCAGCAGCAAGCCGAGCGCGGCTCCGAAGAGCGCCAGGAGCAGCAGCCGCGACTGCTGCGAGAGCTGGTCGCGCAGGCGCATGACACTCGCGCCCACGCCCTTGTTCTCGCGGGGGTACTGCTGCTCGAGCTGGGCCGTGACGAGCGTGAGCTCGGCGAGCGCCGCGTCCTCGGACACGCCGGGCCGCAGCCGTCCGACGGTCTCGAGGTACAGGTCGTCGCGGCGCTCGAAGTCGCCGGCCTCGAAGCGCATCGGCAGCCAGACCTGCGTCTCGCGCCGCGGGAAGTGGAACCCGCGCGGCATCACGCCGATGACCTGGTATGGCACGTCGTCGAGCAGCAGCTTGCGGCCGACCACGGACGACTCGCCCCCGAAGCGCTGCTGCCACAGCCCGTAGCTCAGCAGCAGCGTTCCCGGCGCGCCCTCGCGGTCGTCGTCGGCGGCGAAGGGGCGGCCCAGCAGCGGCCGCACGCCGACGAGCGCGAGCACATCCGCCGTGACCGTGGCGGTCGATAGCCGCTCCGGCGGGCCGTCGCCGACGAGGTTGGCGCTGCCGCCCCTGTGGAACGCGCCGAGCGCCTCGAACGACGTGCTGCGGCTCCGCCAGTCGCGGAAGTTCGCCGGCGACAGCTCGACGCGCATCGAGCCGTCGTCGCGCTGCGTCTGCCACAGCTGCACGAGGCGCCCCGCGTCCGGAAAGGGCAGCGGCCGCAGCAGCACGTGGTCGGTGACCGAGAAGGCGGCCGTGGTCGCGCCCACGCCGAGCGCGGTCACCGCCACCACGGTGAGCGCGAAACCCTTGGCGCGGCCCAGGCTGCGGCCGACGTAGCGCAGGTCCTGGCGCAGGATGTCGAGGTGCACGCGCGCGGCGCACGCCGCTACGTCGAGCACGGCGCCAGCCCAGAGAGCGAGCGACGCGAGCGGCCCCTGCGCGTCGCGGCGGCGCCGCGCGTGGAGCGCGAGCATCTCGTCGGCGTATTCGTGCCGGAACGAGGCCGGCAGCAGCCGCAGGAGCGCGGAGTAGGCGCGCATCAAGCCCGCTCCGGCGCCAGGCCCTTCGCGCGAGCCATGCGCACGAGCGTGTGGAGGCGCGCGGCCTCGGCTCGCGCCGCGGCTGCCCCGAGCGGCGTGATCTGGTAGTAGCGGCGCCGCTCGTCGTCCAGCTCGGGCGCCGGCCGCTCGCGCCGCTCGAGGATCAGCCCGTCCTCCTGCATGCGCTGGATCGAGCGATAGAGCGTGCCGGCGCTGAGCTTCAGCTCGCCGCCCGTGCGCCGCTCGACCTCTCGCAGGATCGCGTAGCCGTGGCGATCGCCGTCGGCGAGCGCCAGCAGGATGTGGAACGTCGCGAGCGGGAGAGGGAGGAGCGCGTCGACTTCGGCCCGAGGGAGCATGGCCCCCAATCTATCCACGGTGGCTATATTGTCAATGGCTATAGCGTGACCGGCTTCGGAATTCGGCCTGCGTTTCCGCATCCCGGACAGCGTTCCGGCGACGGCGTGAACGCGTCGATCCTGCAAGTCCTTGCGCCACAAAATGTTCCGAGCACGCCCGCCTGCGAGCGGGCCTGGCAACGGCATTGCATCGAACGGCGCAGGTGGGGAAGAAGATCCTGATCGTCGAAGACGAGCCCATGCTGAGGAAGCAGCTGGTGAAGCACTTCCAGAGCCTGGGGGCGGTCGTCGACTGCGCCGCGGAACCCGAGGAAGGCGGAGCGCTGATCGCCGCGGGCCGCTACGACGGAGCCATCCTGGACCTCTGCCTCACTCGGCTGGGCGGTGCCGACGGGCTGGCCTTGCTGCAGGAGATCCGGGAGCACGACTCGGAGACGATCGTGATCGTGCTGAGCGCCAACGTCACGGAGGAGGCGCGCCGGCAAGCGCTGCTGTGCGGGGCCACGCGGGTTCTCCAGAAGCCGCAGTCGCTCGACGAGCTCGCGCACCTGTTGCTCGGTCAGCACGCCGTGGCCGCAACTCCAGGCCCGCTGCCGGGCCGAGGCTAGGCGTCGCGTCGATGCAGAAGCGAGTGCTGATCGTCGACGACGACACGACCGTGACGGCTCCGGTGGCGACGTACTTTCGAAGCCTGGGTCACCTCGTCGACTCCGCTGCCGAAGCGGCGGAGGCGGGAGCCCTGATTGCGGCGACCCGCTATGACGCTGCGATTCTCGACCTGCGGCTCACCAACCTGGGCGGCGCCGAGGGCCTCGAGCTACTGCGGGAGATCCGTGAACGCGACGCGGCTGCGACGGTGATCGTGCTGAGCGCCTACGTTTCGGCGGAGGCCCGCGCCGAGGCGCTGCACCGCGGCGCCACGTGCGTGCTACAGAAGCCGCATCCGCTTCCCGACCTCGTGCGTCTCGCCCTGGGCGGCGACCGCCCGGGCCGACCCGACGCCGGCGAATAGGCGGCGGGCCCTGGCTCGGCCGGCCGCCCGTGTCAGGACTGCGGCTTGAAGTACAGGACCATGTAGGCGCCGAGCGCCGCCAGCAGGAAGCCCAGGTAGAGCATCGGCGAAGGCGCCGTGCGCGGCGGGTGCAGCGCCATCGACACCAGCACGTTGACGAGCGGCGCGCCGCCGAAGACGAGCGGCATGACGTAGGTCGGCAGGCCGCCGGCGCGGAAGGCCAGGATGATGCAGACGGCACCGAGCGCGCCGAGCGCGCCGGCCACGGTGGCCGTGATGCTGCCCGCGAGGTTGAAGCCGCCGAGCTGGCCCTGGGCGGCGAGCATCAGCACAGGCACCAGCACGCCGATCAGGAAGTAGGCGACGCCCACGCACAAGAGCGCGCGCAGCGGGTTGCCGAGCGCGATCTGCCCCTTGTGCAGCATCGGTCCGTACATGCCCCACGACAGCACGGCGCCGAAGACGAAGAGCAGCCAGTTCATGCGGGTTCGCTCCTTATCTGTTGCGGGACTCGAGCAGCCGCGTGGCATCCGCCTCAGCGGATGCGCAGCAGCGCGAGTGTCTCCACGTCCTTCACCAGGATCGCGTCGTCCATGACCACCGGGTGCGCCCAGGTCGCCGACGAGGCGACCGTCCACTTCCTGAGCGGGCGGAAGGCCGTCGCGTCGGCCGCGGCGACGGTGAGCGCGCCGCTCGTGTCGAGCAGGAAGAGCGCGCCGGCTCCCGCGAGCACGGCGGCGTTCTCGCCCGCGCGCCCCTCGCCCAGCCAGAGCGTGCGCCCGCTCGCCGCGTCGACCGCGAACCACTGGCCTTTCTTCTTGTGCGAGAGGCCGTAGATGCGCCCGTCGTAGAGCACGGGCGTCGACATATAGCAGCCCACGTCGGGGTTGCTCCAGACGCTCGCGAGCGTGAACGCCTCGCCCTTCTTGACCGGGCGCACGGCGCGCAGCGGGGCGTCGAGGCCCGAGTACACGACGAGGCCGGAGGCGACGAGAGGCGTGACCGAGTTCTGCTCGTAGGGCGTCCGCAGCGGCTCTTTCCAGACGAGCGCGCCATCGGCCGCGGCGACGCCCACGAGCGCGTTCTGGGTCTGCGTCACGACCTGCTCGACGCCGTCGAAGGTCGCGACCAGCGGCGACGCGTAGCCCGGCCCGTCTCCCTTCCACTCCCAGGCCGTGGCCCCGCTCGCCGCGTCGAGCGCCATCAGCGCTCCGTCGTTGCTGCCGCCGACGTGGACGATCACGCGCCCGCGCGAGACGGCCGGCGACATCGCGACGCCGAATTCCGGGGACGTGGACTTGTGGCTGCGCTCGAAGGTCTTGCGCCAGAGCAGGCGGCCGCTCGCCGCGTCCCACGCGCTGAAGGTCCCGCTGATGCCGAACGTGTAGAGGCGCCCGTCCGCGACGACCGGCGTCGACTTCGGCCCCTTGCCGTGCCCGGTCGCGGCCGGGTTCATCTCGTAGGGCGCGGGATATGACTGCCGCCAGAGCTCGCGGCCCGACGCGAGGTCGATCGCGCGCACGACCTCGCTCTCCGCCTCGCGCGAGAACTGGTAGACACGCCCGCCCGAGACGACGGGCGAGGAGTGTCCCGTGCCGACCTTGAGCTTCCAGCCGGGGGCGAGCGTCTCGGGCCAGCTCGCGCGCGGCTTGAGAGCGCTCACCAGCCCGTCGCGGAGCGGGCCGCGCCACTGCGGCCAGTCGGCGACGTCCGCGCCGGCGGCGAGACCCGCGGTCAGGACGAGCACGCCGAGCGCGAGCCGCATTCCCGATCCTACTCCGAGCGGAGCGACTCGAGCACCGGCAGGCGCAGCACGGCGCTCGCGGCGACGCGCGACACCAGCAGGCCGACGAGGGCCACCACCGCCACGAGCAGCAGCACCGGGGCGAGCGAGGGCAGCGTCGCGCGCTCGAGGAGCGCCGGGAGGATCGCGACGAGCGCGGCGCCCGTGCCGATCGCGAGCCCCAGCAGCAGCAGCAGCGCCGACTCGGCGAGCACCATGGTCCGGATGTGCGCCGCCCGGTAGCCGACCGCGCGCAAGAGCGCCAGCTCGCGGCGCCGCTCGTAGGCGTTGCGCGCCAGCACGGCGCCGATCCCGACAGTCCCGAGCAGCAGGCCGAGCGCGCCCAGCGTCTGGAACGTCGCGATATAGGTGTTCTCGACGCGGTGGAACGCGGCGAGCCGCGCCGCGGCGCTCTCGGCGTCGAAGCCGAAGTCCGCGAGCCGCGACTCGAGCGCCTCGGCCGCGGCGGCTTCCCGGCCGGGCTCGCTCTCGATCAGGAAGAAGCGGAAGCCGTCCTCGTCCGGGAAGGCCGCGCGGAAGTGACGCTCGCCCGTCACGAGCTCCGACTGCAGGAGCCCCGGCCGGAGCGTTCCGACGACGCGCAGCCGCACTCCCGTGTCGCCGAGCGCGAAGCTCTCGCCGACCCGACGGTGAAGCACGTACTGCAGCGCGCCGGCGTCGGCGACGACCGGGATCGCTCCGTCGAGGCTTTTGGCCTCGAGCAGCAGCCACGGGTTGGCGCGCTCCTCCGCGGTCGCCGCCAGGCTCCTCTGGAATGCGAAGCGGCCCTCGCGCAGGAACTCCGCGGTCGGCGCGACGAGCGTGGGCCGCTCCGGCCGATAGAGGTTGAGGCAGCTCGCGTCTTCGCCCGGCTTCATGCGGAAGCGGGCGAGGCGTACGCCGCTGAGCTCCGCTGCGTCGAGGCCGAGAGCCTCGCGACCATCGGCCGTGCCCGGATCGTGATGCAGCGGGACGACCGAGCGGGCCAGAAGCGCGAAGCCACCGGTCTCGGAGGTCTTCCCCGATGCCGGGCGACCCTCGTGACGGAACGCACCGACGGACACGATCACGAACGCGGCGAAGGCGACGAGCGCTACGGCCAGCACGCTGCGTCCCGGGCGGAACGCCGCCTGACGGAAGCCGAGCGCCCTGACGCTCGCCGCCGCAGCGGCTTCGCTGCGCTGCCGCTCTCCGCGGAGGCGGGCCGCCACCCACGACAGGCTCGCCGCGAGGACGAGCGCGCCGGCGCCGAAGAAGGTCACGGTCGCATCCGCGAGGCCCAGCGCTCCGATGCCCAGAAGCGCCGCGGCTGCCCCGGCCAGGAGCGCCGCCCAGGCCTGGCGGCGCGAGCCGCGCGCAGGGCCCCACTCCTGCGGCGCGCGCGCGAGCAGGCCGCGCACCGACCGCCCGCGCAGGCCGCGCAGCGTGGCCCAGATCGCGAAGCCGGCCGCCGCGATGCCTCCCAGCGCGCCGGCCGCGAGCTCGAGCGGCCCTACCGCGAGCCCGAGCGCGCGTGTGCCCACCGCGCCCACCCAGACGGTTCGCAGGCCGAGCATCATCAGCCAGGCGTAGGCGACGGCGCCGGCCATCCCCAGCAGGGCTCCCAGCCCGGCGAGCACGAGGGCTTCGGCCAGGAACGTGCGGCGCACGCGCGCGGCGGCGAAGCCGATCGCCTGCAGCAGTCCCAGCTCGCCCAGCCGCTGCTCGACGCCGAAGCGGAAGAAGAGCCCCGCGAGCAGCAGCGCCGCCACCACCAGGAAGAAGCTGAAGTAGACGAAGTACTGGCCGAAGTCGGTCGCACCGCGCGCCGCGGTGAGGGCGCGCGTCCGCACGTCCTCGACGACCAGGCCGCGCGAGCCGGGCGTGAGCCGCGCCGCGAGCCGCCTGCCGAACGCCGCCGCGACGCCCTCCGGCGCCGCCGACTCGGCCGCGGCCACGGCGCTCGCGCCTCCGGCAGGCGCCGTTAGCCGCAGCGACGTCGTCCGGCCGAGGCGGTGTCCCCACAGTGCCTGGCCCGCGGCGAGCGGCAGCCACGCCTTCGGCGTCGTCCTGTAGCGCTGCCAGTAGGCTTCGTCCTGCGGGCGGATCGTCTTCAGGTCCACGGGAAAGGGCGGGTCCCAGTCGGCGAGCCGTGCCTCGCGCGTGATGCCCGGGTAGTCGGGCACCAGCTCGCGGTCGGCCGCCGCACCGGCAATCGGCACGACTCCGGCGATCCGGAACGGCGCCACGCGCGTCTCGAGGCGGCCCTCTTCGTGCCAGACGTAGTAGGACAGCCGAAGCTCGTCGCCCACTCGGGCCCCGAGCTCGCGCGCGGTCCAGTCGTTCAGCAGGATCGGTGCGGAGCGACCCTTCTCCTGAATCGAGGCTCCGCCCGACGTCGCGGACGGCTGAAGCGATCCGTAATCATCCACGGCCGCGACCAGCGAGTACGGGACGGACGCGTCGCGCACGCGCAGCTCGTTGGCCAGGTAGACGAGCGACGCGCTGCTGGCAAGGCCGGTTTCCTGCGCGGCCGCGCGCGCGGCCTCGACCACGTCGTCCCCGAGCAGCGCGTCGTCGCTCTCG
>DATBSL010000157.1:0-7275 GCA_036559805.1 Vicinamibacteria bacterium | reverse complement strand
AGCGCGATGTCGCGCAGCGTGCGGTCGCTCGCGACGACGTAGGCGGGGACGTTCTCCTCTCGCGCCAGCTCGCTGCGCATGTGGCGCAGCGCTTCGAAGAGCGGCAGCGCCTCCGGCGGGAGGGCCTCGGCGGCGGCGGCCGGCTTGCGGTCCCGTGAGGAGGAACGCTCCCCGGCCGGTCGCCCCGAGAACGCGGCAGCGACCTCGTGCTCGCGCGGAAGCACGAGCCGCGCGGGCCGCTCGCCCTTCATCACCGCCCGGCCCGAGCCCGTGAGCAGCACCACCGGCTTGTCGCCGGGAGTGAAGTCCACCCAGCCGGCAGTGACGCAGCGGCGCAGCAGCTGCGTGAGCCACGGCTCCGAGTGCTCGCGCAAGGCGCCGAAGGTCGGCGTGCGGTCGAGGCCGGCGCGCTGCAGGCGCGGATCGGGGACGCCGGCGAGCAGCTTCACCGCCGCGGTCAGCCCGTAGCGCCGGTCGACGCGCGCGACGGCGGAGAGGGCCTTGCGCACGAGCAGGCTCGTCTCCTCCTCGCCCGCTTCGTCGCGGTCGTCGCCGCCGAACTCGCGGCACACGTCGCAGCGGCCGCAGCCCGCGAGCGTCTCGGCCTCGTCGCCGAAGTAGCGCAGGATCGCGTCGTGGCGGCAACTGCCCCCCTCGGCCCAGCGCATCAGGTCGAGGAACAGGCTCCACTTGTGCTCGACGACCTCGGGCCTGGGCGCCTCGCCCGCAGCGCTGCCCGATTCGATCAGCCGGCGGCGCAGCGGAAGGTCTCCCGGCGCGTGCAGCAGCAGCCCGAACGCCTCTTCTCCGTCGCGGCCCGCCCGGCCTACCTCCTGGTAGTACGCCTCGATCGAGCCCGGCGGCGCGAGGTGGACGACCGCGCGCACGTCGGGGCGGTCGATGCCCATCCCGAAGGCGTTGGTCGCGACCACGACCTCGAGGCCGCCGTCCGAGAACGCGCGCTGCACGCGCGTGCGGGTCTCCCCGGTCATCCCCGCGTGGTAGCCCTCGGCGCGGAAGCCGCGGGCCGCGAGCCGGCCGGCCTCCTCCTCGGCCGCACGGCGCGTCGGGGCGTACACGATCGCCGTGCCCCGCCCGGCGCCGGGGCCCCCGAGCGCTTCCTCGAGCTGCGCGTCCACGTGGCGGGCGCGCTCGCGCTCGGAGGCGACGAGCCGCGCGCGCAGCGCGAGGTTGGGCCGCGCGAAGCCCTGGAGAAGCTGCGGTGTGTCGGCGCCGAGGCCGAGCCGCACGAGGATCTCGTCCCGCACGACCGGCGTCGCGGTCGCGGTGCACGCCAGCACGAGCCGGGGCTTGAGCTCGGCGACGAGCGCGCCAATCGCCAGGTATTCCGGCCGGAAGTCGTGGCCCCATTCGCTGATGCAGTGGGCCTCGTCCACGGCGACGAGCGGCGCGCCGAGCTCGAGCGCGAGCGCGCGGAAGCCGGGGTAGGCGAGCCGCTCCGGCGCGACGTAGGCCAGCTTGAAGGCGCCGGCGCGCAGCCGGCCGAGCCTCCCGCGCATCTCCTCGGCCGAAAGCGTCGCGGCCAGGAAGGTGGCGGGCACGCCGCGCGCCTCGAGCGCGTGGACCTGGTCGTGCATCAGCGAGACGAGCGGCGAGATGACGAGGCTCGTCCCGGGCAGGAGGCTCGCCGGGAGCTGGTACGTGAGGCTCTTGCCGCCGCCCGTGGGGGCGACCTGCAGGAGCCGTCCTCGCTCGAGGAGCGTCTCGATCGCCTCACGCTGGCCCGGCCGGAAGGCCTTGTAGCCGAGCGACGCCAGGCCGCTGTCCAGATCCAGGACGGTCACGGCTTGGATCATAGCGGCCCGCCCGGACAGGACAGGACCGATTTCGCCGGAATCGGCTACTCTCTTCGGATGTGGCTTTGGCTCGCCGCAGGCGTGCTGTTCGCCGACGCCCCCGTCGTCGCCCCCGCTACCGTTTCCGGCCTGTACGCCACCACGCTCCCCGCGCCGGTGGGAGACGTGTCCAGCTGGTCAATCGTGACCGGCGAGTTCGAAACCAGCGGCGAGCGCGGCTCCTACGTCTTCTACGTCAACCCCACTCGGGGCGCGCTCTACCAGCTGATGCGCTACCGTGTCGAGCTGCGGCAGGCCGAGAGCCCCGAGGAGCGACAGCGGGGGACGGCCGAACGCGTGGCCTTCATCCCGCGGCCCGGCGTGCGCGAGCCGATGCTCTGCTGGGAGCGGCTCGCCGGAGCCGAGCCTGTGTGGCGCGCGGTCGCCGCGGGGACGGCCGCCTACACACTGGAAATGCAGGTGCTCATGCGCGTCCTGGCAGTGCACCGCGCCGCCCGACCCCTGCCCTGAGCCGCCGACGCGGCGGCCGTCACGCGTGCACGCCCGGCGCCTCGTGGCCGGTTTTCGCCACGTACTCGACGTAGCTGCCGGGATAGAGGTGCGGCTCGGGATCGGTCCCGGACTCGCCGCCCAGCTCGAGCACCCGGTTGCTGAGGCCGCGCAGGAACGTGCGGTCGTGCGAGACGAAGAGCATCGTGCCGTCGAACGAGCCGAGCGCCTCGACCAGCATCTCCTTGGTCGCGAGGTCGAGGTGGTTCGTGGGCTCGTCGAGCACCAGGAAGTTCGGCGGGTCGTAGAGCATCCGCGCCATCACGAGCCGCGACTTCTCGCCGCCCGAGAGCGCGCGGACGCGCTTGTCGGTCTCGTCGCCCGAGAACTGGAAGGCCCCGAGCAGGCTCTTTAGCGCCCCTATGCTCTCGTGCGGGAAGTCCGCCTGGATCTGCTCCCACACGGTGAGCGCGGGGTCGAGCAGGTCGAGCGCCTGCTGCGCGAAATAGCCGAGCTTCAGGCTCGCGCCGAGCTTGACCTGGCCCGAGTCGGGAGCGAGCACACCCGCGACCATTCGCAGCAGGGTCGTCTTGCCGGCCCCGTTCTTCCCCATCACGCACCAGCGCTCGCCCCGGCGGATCGTCAGGCTCAAGCCGTCGTGGACGACGCGCGCGCCGTAGTGCTTGCTCACCCGCTCGAGCGTCGCCACTTCCTCGCCCGAGCGCGGCGGACGCCGGAAGTCGAAGCGCACCACCTGGCGCTTCCTGGGCAGCTCTATCTTCTCGATCTTGTCGAGCGCCTTGACGCGGCTCTGCACCTGGGCCGCCTTGGCGGCGTGCGCCGAGAAGCGGTCGATGAAGCGCTGCTCCTTGGCGAGCATCGCCTGCTGCCGCGCGTAGGCCGCCTCACGGTTCTTCTCGCGCAGCGCCCGCTCGCGCTCGTAGAAGTCGTAGTTGCCCGAGTAGGCGGTGATCTCGCCGTCGTCGATCTCGGCGATGCGCGAGACGATCCGGTTCATGAACTCGCGGTCGTGCGAGGTCATGAAGAGCGCCCCGGGGTAGGCCTTCAGGAAGCCCTCGAGCCACAGGATCGACTCGATGTCGAGGTGGTTCGTGGGCTCGTCCATCAGCAGCACGTCGGGCCGGCCCAGCAGCACGCGCGCCATCGCGACGCGCATCTTCCAGCCGCCGGAGAGCGCGCCCACATCGCCCTCGATGCGCTCGTCGTCGAAGCCGAGGCCGTGCAGCACCTCGCGCGCCTGCGCCTCGAGCGCATAGCCGCCTTTGTGGTCGTACTCCCCCTGCACCTCGCCGAAGCGGGCGAGGACCTTGTCCATCTCGCCGGCGCGCGCGGGGTCGCTCATCGCGTGCTGCAGCGCCTCGAGCTCGTGGTGCAGGTCGCCGAGCCGGCCGCTGCCGGCGATCGCCTCGTCGAGCACCGAGCGGCCCTTCATCTCCTCGACATCCTGGCGGAAGTAGCCGATCGTGAGCTTCTTCGGCACCTGGACGTCGCCCTCGTCGACGGCTTCCTCACCGGTGATCAGGCGGAAGAGCGTGGTCTTCCCCGCTCCGTTCGGGCCCACGAGCCCGACCTTCTCGCCGGGGTTGAGCTGGAACGAGGCCTCGACGAAGAGCACCTGGCGGCCGTACTGCTTGCCGACGCGCGTGAACGAGATCATGGCAAACGAGCGAGCGTAGCACGCCCGCGGCCGCTGCCGATCGCGCGGGGTCGCTCGAGTGCGTCATCGGCTAGACTCCGCGGAATGGCCCTGTCCCAGGGCGCCCGGCTCGGGCACTACGAGATCGTGGCCCCGCTCGGCGCAGGCGGGATGGGCGAGGTCTACCGCGCACGCGACGACCGCATCGGGCGCGATGTCGCGCTCAAGGTCCTCCCTGGCTCCCTCGTGCAGAACGAGGATCGGCTGCGGCGCTTCGAGCAGGAGGCGCGTGCGGCGGGCCGCCTGAATCACCCGAACGTGGTCACCGTTCACGACGTCGGCCAGGACGACGGCCTGCCGTACGTCGTGTCCGAGCTGCTCGAGGGCGAGACGCTCCGAGAGCGGCTCGGCGCCTCGGGGCTCTCGGTGCGCAAGGCCACCGAGATCGCCGTCCAGATCGCGCGCGGGCTGGGGGCGGCGCACGAGCAGGGCATCGTCCACCGCGATCTGAAGCCGGAGAACGTCTTCGTGACGAAGGACGGACAGGTCAAGATCCTCGATTTCGGCCTCGCGAAGCTCACCCGCGCCGAGGCTCCGCTCGAAGCCGAGAGCCAGCTCCGCACGGAGGGCTACGAGACCGACCCCGGAACGGTGATGGGAACCGCGGGCTACATGTCTCCCGAGCAGGTGCGTGGCCGTCCGGTGGACCACCGTTCGGACATCTTCTCGCTCGGCGCGATCCTCTACGAGATGCTTTCCGGTCGTCGGGCGTTCGCGCGGGACTCGTCGGTCGAGACGCTGAACGCCATCCTCAAGGAAGACCCGCCGGAGCTGAGCGGGACCGGCCGACCGATCCCACCCGCTCTCGACAGGATCGTGCGTCACTGCCTCGAGAAGAGCCCCGACGAGCGCTTCGCTTCGGCTCGCGACCTGGCCTTCGACCTGCAGTCGCTGTCCGATGCCGGCGCGTCGGGCCCGCTCGATCCAAGACCGGCAGCCAGGCGTCCGGTCGGAATGGCGGTCGCCGCCTTGTGCCTTGTCGCGCTCGGAGCCGTGCCGGCGTTCTTGCTGGCGCGAAGCAAGGCGACGCCGGCTCCGACTTACTCTCCTCTGACTTTTCGTCGCGGACAGGTGACCTCGGCCGTGTTCGCTCCGGACGGCAAGACGATCTTCTACTCCGCGCTGTGGGATGGCAACGTCGAAGAGGTATTCGTCGCCCAACCCGGAGCACTCGCCTCGCGGGCCTTGGGAGTACGAGGACAGCCGGTCGGTATCGTGCAGGACGAGCTTGCCATCTACTCGGCAACCCGCTGGAGGGACGGCACGCTGGTCAAGGTTCCCGTGCAGGGTGGCGTCGCGCGTCCGTTCCTGGAGCATCTCGCGGAGGCCTTCGCCTCGTCCGACGGCTCGGCGCTGGGGATCGTGCGCCGCGGCGAGCAAGGCGATCGACTGGAGCTGCCTATTGGTACCGTGATCTTCGAGTCCACGGGAGACGTGGGTACGCCTCGGCTTTCCCCAGACCGGGAGCGCGTGGCGTTCGGCCGCAGGCCCGTTTTCGGCTTCACGAGCGCGCACATCGCGGTCGTCGAGACGAAAACACGCGCGGTCCGCGACCTCACTGGGCTGTGGGACAACGTCGGCGGTATCGCCTGGTCACCGGACGGCAGCGAGATCTGGTACACCGCGTCGGTCGCTGGCTCGATGGACGGCGAGATGCGGGCCGTCTCGCTCGCGGGGCGGGACCGGCTTGTGGCGCGGCTGCCCGGCTCGTTGCGGCTCTTCGACATCGCGCGCGATGGCCGCGTTCTCCTCGCTCACGAAAAGCATCGCTTCGAAACGCGGGGCCGGCTCCCCGGCGAGGCGACCGAGCGGGACCTTTCCTGGTTCGACCGGACCTATCAGGAAGACCTGACTCCCGACGGGAAGACCATGGTCTTCGTCGAGAGCGGCCGAGGCGGCGGCGCGAGGCAGTCGTCGTTCCTGCGGTCCGTGGACGGATCGCCAGCGGTCCGTCTCAGCGATGGGATGGTCCTGGCGCTGTCGCCCGACGCGCAATGGACCGTGGTTACGGATGTCGCCCCAGGCCTGCTTCTGACGCCGACCGGGGCGGGCGAGCCTCGGCCGCTTCGCCCCGGCACGATCGCCGCGTTTTACGACGCGTGGTGGTTCGCTGACGGGAAGCGGCTGCTGATCGCCGGCGAGGAGCCAGGGCGCCTACGCCGCCTCTTCATCCAGGAGCTGCCGGATGGCGAGCCGAAGCCCGTCACCCCCGAAGGAATCGCCACGCCCACGAACACGCTCTCGCCGGACGAGAAGTGGGTGGCGGCCAGCGGCTCCGAAGCCGGCGCGCAATTTGCTCTCTACCCGCTCGCGGGAGGGGAGCCACGCCCCATCCTCGGCCTGGAGCCTCGGGAGATACCGGTGCGCTGGAGCAGCGACGGCCGCTCGCTCTTCGTCTGGCTGTCCAATCCCGATAGCGTCTCCGCCCGTATCGTCAAGCTCGATCTCGCGACGGGCCGTCGGTCAGCGTGGCTCGACCTGGCACCGGCGGATCCTGCGGGCCTGCGGGGCATCGCCGACGTCCTTCTGAGCGCCGACGGACGGGGGTACACCTACAGCTACCCGCGGCGGCTCGGTGACCTCTATCTCGTCGAGGGGCTGCGTTGAGCGACTCCAACCGGCGCTCCGTCTACGAGTCCGGCAAGGGGCGGCTCTGCCCGAAGTGCGGCTGGCCGGAGGGCGACTGCCGCTGCTCGAAGTCGGCGGCCGAGGCGGTGCCCGCGAAGCTGCGCTGCGTGCTCCGGCTCGAGAAGAAGGGCCGCGCGGGCAAGGCCGTGACCGTCGTCGCCGACCTGCCGCGCAATCAGGAGTTCCTCGCCGCCCTGGCGGCGGAGCTCAAGCGGGCCTGCGGCACGGGCGGCACCGTCGCGGACGCAGCCGTCGAGATCCAGGGCGACAAGCGCGATCGGCTGCGGCCGCTGCTCTCCGCGAAGGGCTGGGTCGTGCGGGGCTGAGCGTCGGGTCGCACATCCATCCGGCGTCCGACCTGCGTAGAACCGGTGAGTCGCCCACGATGCAGCCGCTCCAACCCTCGGAAGCACGTCACGATCGCGGCGAATGTCCGGACGGCCGTCGATCGAAAACGATCATGAATTGCATTGTCAGGAAGCTGTCGACAAGAATTCGTCTATACGCCCCACCATCGGGAAGGGATTCGGAATCGGCGTCGTTTTCCGTGTCGGTGGAGCGTTCAAGGAGGGTCCCTCATGAAGCGTCGTGAGTTCACGAAGGTCATTGGTGCGGTCGCTGCCG
>DATBSL010000156.1:0-13217 GCA_036559805.1 Vicinamibacteria bacterium | reverse complement strand
CCCCAGATCGGGGCGGTAGTTGCGGAGCCCCGCGAGGAACGACGCGTCGTAGACGATGCGGCTGGCCGCGGCGTGGTCGGGGTGCCGCTGCTCCCAGTGCTGCAGCAGCACGACGCGCGGGCGCAGCCGACGCAGTACCGCGACGACCGCGTCCTTCTGCTCCGGCACGACCTGCAGCCCGGCGTCGGGCAGCGTCAGCGACTCGCGGTGGGCGACTCCCAGAATCCGCGCGCCCTCGCGAGCCTCGGCCGCCCGCGTCTCGGGCGTGCCGCGGCTGCCGCGCTCGCCCTGCGTGAGGTCGACCATTGCGACGCGCCGGCCGGCCTTCACGGCGCGCACCAGCGTCCCGCCCATCACCAGCTCGGCGTCGTCTGGATGCGCGCAGATCGCCGCGACGTCGTAGGCGTCCATGGTCACCTCAGAGCCCCAGCGTCCGGGCGTAGACCGCCTCGTACTGGCCCACGACGCGCTCGGCGCCGAACAGCGACTCGACGCGGTGGCGTGCGGACTGGCCCATCTCGCGGCGGCGCTCGTCGTCCTTGAGGATCTCGATCACGCGCGTCGCCATGCCCTCGACGTCGCCCACGGGCAGCAGGTAGCCGCTCTCGGCGTGCCGAACGACCTCCGGCAGGCCGCCTGCGTCCGAGCCGACGACCGGCACGCCGCGCGCCATCGCCTCGAGCGCCGAGAGCCCGAACGACTCGAGCTCGGAGGGAAGCAGGAACACGTCGGCGAGGCCGACGATCTCCTCGATCGCGTGCTGCGCTCCCAGGAAGCGCATGCGGTCCATCAGCCCGAGGCGACGGCCGAGCGCCTGGGCCGACGAGCGCTCCGGCCCCTCGCCCACCATCAGCAGCACGGCGTCGACCTCGCGCGCGACGCGCTCGAAGATCCGCACCACGTCGAGCACGCGCTTGACCGGCCGGAAGTTCGAGACGTGCAGCAGCACCTTCTGGCCGGGCGCCGCGACCGCCGAGCGGTCCTCGCGCTCGAGCCGGTACTGCTCGAGGTCCACGAAGTTCGGGATCACGTCGATCGGCTTCTGCACCTGGAACTCGGCCGCCGTCATGCGCTGCAGGAAGCCCGACACGGCCGTCACCGCGTCCGAGTGCTCGATCCCGAAGCGCGTGATCTCGAAGAACGAGCGGTCCTGGCCCACGATCGTGATGTCGGTGCCGTGGAGCGTCGTCACCATGCGCGGCGCGCCGTTGCCCAGCATCTGCTGGGCCAGGAAGCCTGCGATCGCGTGCGGGATCGCGTAGTGCACGTGGAATAGCTCGAGCCCGTGCTCGCGGGTCGCCTCGGCGAGCTTGACCGCGAGCGCCAGGTCGTGAGGCGGGTACTCGAACAGCGGGTAGCTCGAGACGTCCACCTCGTGGAAGCAGATGTTCTGCTGGAAGTTGCCGAGCCGGAACGGCAGCCGGTAGGAGATCACGTGGATCTCGTGGCCGCGCCGTGCGAGCTGCTTGCCGAGCTCGGCCGCGACGGCGCCGGAGCCGCCCACGGTCGGGTAGCAAACGATGCCGACTCTCACAGCGACACCACCTGGTGGCCGCGCGCGAACGGCAGCAGCCGCTCTTCGAGCGTCTCGACGATCGCGAGCCCGTGGCGCGCGACGAGCCCGATCAGGCCGAGGCCGCGCTCCTGCAGCGCGCCGCCCGGCAGCAGCACGTCGCGCGTGCGCCGCAGCCGCTCGGCGCGGCCCTGGTCGCGCTTCTTGAGCGCGCGCAGCGCCTTCTCCTGCAGCCCGTCCACCTGGTGCAGCGCGCGCCCGCGCGCGGCGGCCGCCGCCGAGCGCAGCGTGGGATCGTGCGCGCCGAGCGCCGTCTCGACGGCGCCCAGCTCGCGCGTGACCGCTTCGCGCGCGGCGGCGAAGGCCGCCTCGACGTCCGGATAGTCCTCGCGCGCCCAGCGCGAGACCAGCCGCTCGGGATCGCCCGCGAGCTCGGCGAGCGTCAATCCCTCGGCCTCGAGCGCGCGCGCCTGCTGCGGCTCGACGAGCGTGAGGCTTGGGCGCGGCAGCAGCACCGGCCGCGGCACGTCGAAGTGTCCGTAGACCGGCCCGATCTGCGCGTGGTACGCGATCTCGGCCGGGCCGGCCACGTAGGCGGCGGTCGGCAGCAGGGCGTCCTGCACGATCGGCCGCAGCAGCGCGCCGGGGCTCCACGCGGAGGGCTCGCGCTCGAGCCGCGCCAGCGCCTCGCTGGTCGGCCAGCGCTCGCGCGTGCCGCGCACCTCGACGGTTCCGTTCTCGATCGCGAGCGCGCGGCGCTGCCCGTCGACGATCGCGAACAGGTTGAGGAAGCCCGGCCGGACCGGGACCTGCTGGTGGTAGCCGGCCGCGAGCAGCGCCTGGCCCGCCTCGAGCGCGAGCCGCGAGCTGGGCGACGCCTCGGCGAGCTCGCGCGCCAGCACGGGCGCCGTCAGGCGCTTGAGCGCCTCGTCGGCCGGGTCGAGCACGACCAGCTCCGGCAGCACTCGCGAGACGAGGCTCGCGAACGCCGAGCCGAGCGACTCGCCTGGGCGGTAGCAGGAGCGCACGAGCTCGAGCGTCTCGTCGCGCCCCAGTCCGGCCGGGAGCGCGCGCGCGAGCTCGTCGACCAGCCCGGTCACGGTGTCGTCGAGGCGGATGTCCCAGGCCGGGAGCCCGACAGGCTCGTGGTGGGGGCTGTAGCGCAGCGTGCGGAGGGCGCCAGCGGCGTCGACGACCGTCGTCGCGCGCACCTCGGCGAAGTCGTGGTCGTCCGAGGCCACCCAGAACACCGGCACCACGGGCGTGCCGCGCTCGGCCTCGAGACGCTTGGCGACGACGACCGTCGCGAGCGCCTTCCAGAGCACGAACAGCGGTCCGCCGAAGAACCCGGCCTGCTGGCCCGTGACCACGGCGGCGGCGCCAGGCTGGCAGAGGGCGCTCGCCCGCTCGGCGGCGCGGCTCGCGCCGCGAGCGGCCTGCTGGCGCCGCAGTGCCTCCGCCACCTCCACGATCGGGCGCCTGGCGGCCAGTGTCCGCTCGGCCGCGCCGGCGATCGCGGGCAGCTCGAAGCCCGCCGAGGGCAGGAACGGGGCGGCGCGCTCCGCGCCAGCCAGGTAGTCGAGGAAGAGCGGGCTCAGCGGCTGCTGGAGCGCTTCGTAGGGGATGATATCGACCGCGTCGCGCATCTCGTGTCCCGCCTCGATTAGCCCCCGGGCACGGACCGGAGCCGGCAGGATAGCATAGCCGCAAGCTATTCTGGGGACGCGACTTGGACCCAACCGGCGTTGACGGGTCGCACTGGCGGGTGCTAGAGTGACGGCGGGAGAGTGTCGGCACTGATCGTGCGCCCAGGGGATCGATGAGCGACGGCAATAGACCAGTGGCCGAACAGATCCCCGCCACCATCGGTCGCTACCAGATTACGGGAAGTCTGGGCTACGGGGCCATGGGGGCCGTCTACAGGGCCTTCGACCCGCTCATCAAGCGGCCGCTCGCGATCAAGACGGTCAGGCTCGACATCCCGAAATCGAGCCCCCAGTACCGGTCCTTCCTCGACCGCTTCCAGCACGAGGCGCAGATCTCCGGCACGCTGTCCCACCCCGGGATCGTCACGCTCTTCGACCTGGGCGACGAGAACGGCCTGCCCTACTTCGCGATGGAGTTCGTCGACGGCAAGACGGTCGCCGACGTCATCGCCGAGGGCACGCGCTTCAAGCCGGAGAAGGTGATCAGCCTCGTCAGCCAGGTCGCCGCGGCGCTCGACTACGCGCACTCGCGCGGCGTCGTGCACCGGGACATAAAGCCCGCCAACCTGATCCTCTACGACGACGACAAGGTCAAGGTCACGGACTTCGGCATCGCGAAGCTCGCCGACGCCGACATCACCCACGCGGGGGCGCTGCTCGGCACGCCCTCGTACATGTCGCCGGAGCAGGCGATGGGGGAGAAGCTCGACGGCCGCAGCGACATCTTCTCGCTCGGCGTCGTGGCATTCGAGATGCTGTCGGGCCAGCAGCCGTTCCCGGGGCCGAACGTGACCTCGATCCTCTACAAGCTCGTCCACGTGCCGCCGATCGAGCCGGCCGACCTGGAGATGCACGGGCTCGTCCCGCACAAGTGGCACGAGGTCTTCAGCAAGGTGCTGTCGAAGAAGCCGGAGCAGCGGTATCAAACGGCGAGCGCCTTCGTGCAGGACCTCGAGTACTGCCTCGGGTCGTGGTGGAGCGGGCTCGGCGACGAGGAGACGCTCACGATCGCTCCCGCGACGGAGACGGTCGAGATCCAGCGGCCTATAGCACTCGCGGTCCCCGCACCGCCGCGCGGCGCGGCGGCGCCCGTGCTCGCTCGCGACCTGGAGCTGGAGACGCTGCTTCTGCCCAAGGAGGCCCTCGCGGCCGTTGCCTCTCCAGCGGCCGAGGCGACGGTCCTGCTCGAAGCGGCCCCCTTCCCGCCGGCCGACGAGCCGCTGCCGCCGACGCTCGTCGCGCCAGCCGCGACGACGGCGATCGCGCTGCCCGCGGCCTTCCAGACCCACCCCGACATGACGATGCGTCCGCAGGCGCTGGCGCCGCTGGCCGCGCCGGCGCCGTCGAAGCCGCGTGCCGCGCGTCCCGGGATCCCGCTGGGGCTGGTGCTGGGCGGCGCGGCCGCGGCGCTCGTTGTCGTGGCTCTCGGCGCGTGGCTGCTTCGGGCCCGGCAGCAGGAGCCCGCCCCACCGGCCCCGGCTCCCGAGAGCATCCCTTCCGCGGCGCCCGTGGCTCCGCCGCCGGCGCTCGTCGCCACGTCCGGAACGCTGCGCGTGGTGAGCGACCCCGCGGGGGCGCGCGTGCTGGTCGACGGGCGTCCGCGGGGGAAGGCGCCGCTCGAGCTCGCGGAGCTGGCGTTCGGCAGCTACGAGGTGCGCGTCGAGCAGCCGGGCTACGAGCCGCAGAAGCGCCGCGTCGAGCTCGACGAGACGGCGCCTTCCGCGGAGCTACGCCTCACGCTGGCGCGGCGCGCCGCGCCCACGGGCGGCAGCGCCGATTTCCTCTCGACGCCCCCGGGGGCCTCGGTGAGCGTGGACGGAAAGCCCGCGGGCCAGACGCCATTGCGCGGAGTCAAGCTGGCGGCCGGCAAGCGACAGGTCGAGATAGCGCTCGAGGGCCACGAGACCTGGGCGAGCACGCTCGACGTGGTGTCGGGCGAGACCGGCCAGGTGGACGTGCGGCTGCGGGCCGTGCCGCAGGCCGCGCCCCCCACGCCGGACCCGGTGGACGTCGCCCGGGTCTACCCGAACGAGGCGGGCGAGGTGGACACGCTCGCCCGCAAGCTCTCGGGCAGCTCGCCCTCCTACCCCGCCAAGGCGCCGCGCCTGAAATCGGGGCAGCGCGCGTCCGTGCAGGTGCGCTTCGTCGTCAGCGAGACGGGCGAGGTTTCGGACATCGTGGTCGTCGAGTCGGCCGGCAAGCTGGTCGACGACGTGGTCGTCGCGGCCGTGCGCGGCTGGAAGTACGAGCCGGCGACCAAGGGCGGCGTGCGCGTGAAGGTGGAGACCAGCTTCCGCCAGACCTTCCTCGGGGCCTGAAGCGTGGCCAAGCTGATCGTCAACCCGACCTCCTCCAACCGCCGCGAGATCCTGCTCTCGCGCACGACGATCCTGACGATCGGGCGCGATCCATCGAACGACCTGGTGCTGCCCGACGCGATGGTGTCGCGGCGCCACGCCGTGGTGGAGCTGCGCGGCCAGAAGTTCTTCCTGCGCGACTGCAGCTCGGCGAACGGCTCGGTGGTGAACGGCGACCGCGTCAGCGAGCGAGCGCTGCGCGACGGCGACCTGGTGGCGATCGGCAGCATGCGGCTGCTGTTCCGCGAGGAGGTGCTCGGAGAGGCGGGGGGCGGCAAGGTGCTGGCGCACCCCTCGGCCGCGCCGCTCGAGTGTCCTTCCTGCAAGTCGACCTATAGGCGCGGGGACCTGTTCTGCCGCGAGTGCGGCGCGAAGGTGGCGCAGCCCAGCGGCCCGCCCAAGGCCGTGTGCGCCGCGTGCGGCGCCGCGGTGCCGCTGCCAGCGCGCTTCTGCAACAGCTGCGGCGAGACGCTCGCGGAGGACGGGCAGCGGCTCGAGGAGCCGGCACCCGAGGCCGAGCCCCAGAACGACACGCGGCCCGTGGCGATCTCGTCCCAGGACACGCCGGCGCCACTCGCGAGCCAGGAGACGCCGGCGCCGCTCGCGAGCGGGTCGTTCGCGATCGCGCCCGCGCCGAAGTCCGTGCCGGCGTCCGTCCCCGCGGCACGGCTCGCGAGCACGGCCGAGCCGAGGGTCGAGCACAAGGTGGCGCGCGAGCGCCGCGCGCCGAGCGCGCCTCTTCCCGGCGAGCCCGGCAGCCGGCTCGCGGCGTTCGTGGTCGACAGCGTCTTCGTCGTCTCCGGCCAGGCGGTGCTGCTCGCGCCGGTCGCCTGGTACTGGTGGGCGCGCGAGGCCCCCGCGGCGCCGCAGGACGTGGCGCTCGTGCCGGTGGTGGCTTCGGTGACGCTGCTGCCGCTCGCGCTGCTCCTGGGCGTGCTCTACCACGTCTACTTCTGGAGCGTGAAGGGAGCGACGCCGGGCAAGGAGCTGCTCGACCTGCGCGTGGTGACCGACGACGGGCGCTCGCCGATCCCGCTCGGAAGTGCCTTGCGGCGCGCGCTCGGCTACCTGCTCTCGGGCGCGAGCCTGGGAATCGGCTTCCTGATGGTGGCTTTCGGCGGCCGCGGGCTGCACGACCGAATCGCGGGGACCCGCGTCGTCAAAGGGGCGCGCTCGTGAGCCTCGACGGCGAACGCCTCGGCGGCGGCGACCCCGCCGCTGTGGTGCTGGCCCCCTCGGCCGAGGCGGACGCCCCAGCGGACGCGCGCCCGGCGATCCGCCAGCGTTTCCTGCGCGCCGGCTGGGAGTTCCTGCACGACCTCTCGGTCGCCGTGCTGTTCTGCTTCTTCCTGATCGCGTTCGTGGCGCAGGCGTTCCGCGTGCAAGGCACCAGCATGGAGCCGCTGCTGCTCGACGGCGAGCGGATCGTGGTGAACAAGTTCGTGTACCGCTTCCGCCCGATCGATCGCGGCGACGTCGTGGTCTTCTGGTACCCGCGCGACCCTTCGGTGTCGTTCGTCAAGCGCGTGGTCGCGCTGCCGGGCGACCGCGTCGAGATCCGGGACGGCCAGCTGGTGGTGAACGGTGCTGTCGCCAAGGAGCCGTACCTGCCGGCGAGCTTCCGCGACAACGACAACCACGCGCCGACCGAGGTGCGCAAGGGCTACTACTTCGTGCTCGGCGACCACCGGCGCAGCAGCAACGACTCGCGCAGCTGGGGTGAGGTGCCGGAGAAGTACATCTACGGCCGGGCGGTGTTTCGGTTCTGGCCGTTCGCCCGCATGGGTCCGATTCGCTGAGCGGTCGGCCGGTTTCGCCGGTCGAGCCGTCCTCGGATAAGCTCTGAAGCTCGACATGACAGGACACGCGACGGACGGGGTCCGGCCCGGCGTGCGCCCGCGCGCGGTGCTCGCGCTCGAAGACGGCACGACCTTCGAGGGGATCTCGTTCGGGCACAAGGGCGAGGTGACTGGCGAGGTGGTGTTCAACACCGCGCTCTGCGGCTACCAGGAGGTGCTCACCGACCCCTCCTACGCGGGCCAGATCGTCACCATGACCTACCCCCACATCGGCAACTACGGCGTGAACCGCGAGGACGTCGAGTCGGCGCGGCCGCAGGTGGCGGGCTTCATCGTGCGCGAGGAGTCGGGCGTCGTCTCATCCTGGCGGGCCCAGGGCTCGCTCGGCGGCTACCTCGACCAGCACGGCATCGTGGGGATCGCCGAGATCGACACGCGCGCGCTGACGCGGCACCTGCGGACGCACGGCGCCAAGCGCGGCGTCGTCTCGGCGCTCGCGCTCGACCGCGACGAGCTGGTCGCGAAGGCGCGCGCCTCGCGCTCGATGGTCGGGCTCGACCTCGCGCGCGAGGTGACCTGCCCGGCGCCCTGGCGCTTCGACCCCGCCGCAGAGGGCGCGAGCGACCCGCGGCGGCTGCTGCCGGTGCTGCGCGGCCGGGGCGCGGGCGCGCCGCGCGAGGCGGCGCAGCCGTTCAAGGTCGTCGCGTACGACTTCGGGATGAAGCACAACATCCTGCGCAACCTGGCGGCCGCCGGCTGCGACGTCACCGTGGTGCCCGCCACGACCCCGGCGAATGAGGCGCTGGCGCTCGGCCCCGAGGGCGTCTTCCTTTCGAACGGGCCCGGCGATCCGGAGCCCTGCAGCTACGCGATCGAGGCTGCGAAGGCCTTCGTGGACACGCTGCCCACCTTCGGCATCTGCCTGGGACACCAGATCCTCGGTCTCGCCTGCGGAGGCAGGACCTACAAGCTCAAGTTCGGGCACCGCGGCGCCAACCACCCCGTGAAGAACCTCGAGACGGGCCAGGTGGAGATCACCTCGCAGAATCACGGCTTCTGCGTCGACCCGGAGCTGTTCGAGAAGCCCGGCCTGGTGATGACGCACAAGAACCTCAACGACGGCACGGTCGAGGGCTTCAGGCTTAAGGACCGTCCGGTGCTCTCGGTGCAGTACCACCCCGAGGCGAGCCCCGGACCGCACGACAGCCACTACCTGTTCGAGGAGTTCGTCTCGATGATGCGCGCCCGGCGCGAGGCGCGCTAGGGATGCCCAGGGACGCCTCGATCCGCTCGGTGCTGGTGATCGGCTCGGGCCCGATCGTGATCGGACAGGCCTGCGAGTTCGACTACTCGGGCACCCAGGCGATCAAGGTGCTCAAAAAGGAGGGCCTGCGCGTCTCGCTCGTCAACTCGAACCCGGCGACGATCATGACGGACCCCGAGTACGCCGACCGCACCTACATCGAGCCGCTCACCCCGGAGGCGGTCGAGGCGATCCTCGAGCGTGAGCGCCCGGACGCGCTCTTGCCGACGGTGGGCGGCCAGACGGCGCTCAACCTCGCGGTAGAGCTGTCGAAGCGCGGCGTGCTCGACCGGCTCGGCGTGCGCCTGATCGGCGCCTCGCGTCGCGCGGTCGAGGTGGGCGAGGACCGACAGCTCTTCAAGGAGGCGATGGGGCGGATCGGGCTCGACGTCCCGAAGAGCGGCTTCGCCACGACGCTCGACGAAGCGAAGAAGGTGCTCGAGATCACGGGGCTGCCCGCGGTAATACGGCCGTCGTTCACGCTCGGTGGCACCGGAGGCGGGATCGCCTATAACCTCGAGGAGTTCCTCGAGACTGCGGCGCGCGGGATCGACCTCTCGCCCGTGCACCAGGTGCTGATCGAGGAGTCCGTGCTCGGCTGGAAGGAGTACGAGCTCGAGGTGATGCGCGACAAGGCCGACAACTTCGTGGTGATCTGCTCGATCGAGAACTTCGACCCGATGGGCATCCACACCGGAGACTCGATCACGGTCGCGCCCGCGCAGACGCTCACCGACCGCGAGTACCAGGCGATGCGCAACGCGGCGCGCGCGATCATCCGCGAGGTCGGAGTCGAGACCGGCGGCTCGAACATCCAGTTCGCCGTCGACCCGAAGAGCGGCCGGCTCACGGTGATCGAGATGAACCCGCGTGTGTCGCGCTCCTCGGCGCTCGCGAGCAAGGCGACCGGCTTCCCGATCGCGAAGATCGCGGCGCTGCTCGCGATCGGCTACCACCTCGACGAGATCCAGAACGACATCACGCGCGTGACGCCCGCCTCGTTCGAGCCGGTGATCGACTACGTGGTGGTCAAGATCCCGCGCTGGGCCTTCGAGAAGTTCAAGGACGCAAGCCCAGTGCTCGGCACGCAGATGAAGTCGGTCGGCGAGGTGATGGCGATCGGCCGCACCTTCAAGGAGGCGCTGCAAAAGGGCCTGCGCGGCCTGGAGAGCGGCGTCTCCGGCTTCGCGCGCACCGACCTGGACGAC
This sequence comes from Vicinamibacteria bacterium, assembly GCA_036559805.1. GTDB lineage: Bacteria > Acidobacteriota > Vicinamibacteria > Fen-336 > Fen-336 > DATBSL01. Next base: position 3,331 of record DATBSL010000156.1, on the reverse strand, counting down.
ACCCGGATCAAGCAGAAGCTGCTCGTCGCCGATCCCGACCGCATCTTCTACGTGAAGCGCGCGCTCGACCTCGGCTGGGCGCACGACGAGATCTACGCCATGACCGGGATCGACCCCTGGTTCCTGGACCAGATCCAGCAGATCGTGGACCTGGAAAAGCGGATGCACGCGGGCATCCGCGCCGAGATCGAGTCGGTCGACACATCACAGCAGCGGTCTACGGGTAGCGGGGGAACCGGAGGGCTCCCGGGACGGGTCGCCAGTCAGGCCGCTGGACCCGGCGCGGGATCCCGGTCCCCCGCGGAGACGGAGGCCTCTGCTGAGCAGCTGCCGCTGCTGCTGGAATCCAAGCGGATGGGCTTCTCGGACGTGCGGATCGGGCAGATCGCGGGCAAGTCGGAGGCGGAGGTGCGCGCGGTGCGCAAGGCGGCCGGCATCGTGCCCGTCTACAAGCGCGTGGACACCTGCGCGGCCGAGTTCGAGTCGTTCACGCCCTACCTCTACTCGACCTACGAGCGCGAGTGCGAGGCCGCGCCGAGCGATCGCAAGAAGGTCGTGATCCTCGGCAGCGGCCCGAACCGTATCGGGCAGGGGATCGAGTTCGACTACTGCTGCTGCCACGCCTCGTTCGCCTTCCGCGAGGAGGGCTACGAGACGATCATGGTGAACTGCAACCCGGAGACGGTCTCGACCGACTACGACACCTCCGACCGGCTGTACTTCGAGCCGCTCGCCTTCGAGGACGTGATGAACGTGCTCGAGAAGGAGAAGCCCGAAGGTGTCGTGGTGCAGTTCGGCGGCCAGACGCCCCTGCGGCTGTCGGTGCCGCTGCACGAGGCCGGCGTCAAGATCCTGGGCACCAGCCCCGACGCGACCGACGTCGCCGAGGACCGCAAGCGCTTCAGCGCGCTCCTCGACCAGCTCGGGATCCGGCAGCCCGAGAGCGGGACGGCGGTCTCGCTCGAGGAGGCCAAGCTGGTCGCGGACCGGATCGGCTACCCGGTGCTGGTGCGTCCGTCGTACGTCCTGGGCGGGCGCGCGATGGCGATCGTCTACGACGCGAGCCGGCTCGAGGAGTACGTGCGCGAGGCGGTCAAAGCCTCGCCGGAGCACCCGATCCTGGTCGACCGCTTCCTGGAGGACGCTTTCGAGGTGGACGTGGACGCGCTCGGCGACGGCGAGCGCGTGGTGATCGGCGGGATCCTCCAGCACATCGAGCAGGCGGGGATCCACTCGGGCGACTCGGCGATGGTGCTGCCGACCTACAAGATCGCCCCGCAGCACCTCGAGACGATCCGGCAGTACACGCGCAAGCTCGGCCTGGCGCTCGGCGTGCGCGGGCTGATGAACGTGCAGTACGCGATCAAGGACGACGTGGTCTACGTGCTCGAGGTCAACCCGCGCGCCTCGCGCACGACGCCGTTCGTGAGCAAGGCGACCGGGGTTCCGCTCGCCAAGGTGGCCGCGCGCATCATGGCCGGCCGCTCGCTCGCATCCCAGGGGCTGCTCGCGGACCTCACGGTCGATCGCATCTTCGTCAAGGAGTCGGTGTTCCCGTTCCTCAAGTTCCCGGGTGCCGACATCCTGCTCGGCCCTGAGATGAAGTCGACGGGCGAGGTGATGGGGATCTCGAACGACTTCGGCCTCGCGTTCGCGAAGTCGCAGCAGGCGGCCGGCTACCGCATTCCCAGCTCGGGCGCCGTGTTCATCTCGGTCAACGACAACGACAAGCCGGGCATGCTGCCGCACGCCAAGGCGCTCGCCGAGATGGGCTTCGAGGTCGTCGCCACGCGCGGCACGGCGACCTACCTGAGGCAGCACGGAGTGAAGACGGAGCTCGTCTACAAGGTCCAGGAGGGCCGCCCCAACATCGTCGACCAGATCAAGGACGGGCGGATCCGGATCGTGTTCAACACCCCGCTCGGGCGCGAGTCGTTCTACGACGACAGCGCGATCCGCAAGAGCGCGACGTTGCACAACGTGCTCGTGGTCACGACGCTGACGGCCGCAGCCGCCACGGTCCAGGCGATCCGCGCGCTGCGCGAGAAGACGACCGACGTGCTCTCGCTCCAGGAAATCCACGAGCTGGCTTTCTCTCAGCTGGGGGGCGCTGCGGCGCGCCCCCCAGACCCCCCCTCCGCTTCGCGGGAATGAATCCCGCTCCGCTCCGAGCCCGCTGCCTGTCCGAGTGAGCCTGCGCGCCCCCCGGACCCCCCTCCGCTTCGCGGGAATGAATCCCGCTCCGCTCCGAGCCCGCTGCCTCTTCGGGGGGTGCCGCCGGAGCGGTCGTTGGGGGACTGTTCGCCGGCAAGGGCGGAGGCTGGAAGCGTGAAGCCGCTCTACCTCGCGCTCTCCGGCGGCGGCGCCCACGCGGCTACGCACGCCGGGGTGCTGCAGGGACTCGAGCGCGCCGGGCTGCCGGTCGCGGGCATCGCGGGCGTCAGCGGTGGCGCGCTGGTCGCGGCCGCGTGGGCGGGAGGCGCCGACCTCGAACGGCTCGTGGACCAGGCGTCGCGCCTGCACCCGTGGATGTGGGTGCGCGGCTGGGGGGGCGGCCTGCTCTCGGGGAGCCGGCTCGGTGCGCTGATCGACGAGTTCGTCCCCGTGGCGACCTTCGAGGGCCTGCGCGTGCCCGTCGTGGTCCTCGCGACCGACGTGGACACGGGCGAGGCCGTGGTGTTCCGCGACGGCAGCCTGCGAGACGCGGTGCGCGCCTCGTGCAGCTTTCCCGGCGTGTTTCCGCCCTTCGTGTGGAACGGGCGGCGGCTGGTGGACGGCGGAGTGACCGAGGTCGTCCCGGTGCGGCTGGCGCGCGAGCTCGCGGGCGACGCGGGGCTGGTGCTGGCGATCGACTGCAACGCCGGCGGCCGCTGGCCCGCGGCCGACTCCTTCATCGCGATCGCGCTGCGCGCCGGGCTCACGCTCGTGCGCGGCCGCACGCGCTCCGAGCTCGTGGGCGCCGACCTGGTGATCGCGCCGGCGATCGGCGAGTCGGGCTGGATGCGGCCGACGCGCATCCCCTCCTTCGCCGCGGCCGGCGAGGAGGCGCTCGTGGCGGGGCTTCCCGAGCTGCGCCGGCTGCTGGGCGAGTGACGCGTCAGCGAGAGCCGCGCGGCGGCAGCTGCGCCACGAGCCGCGGCTGCGCCACGAGGCGATACGCCTGCTCGACGAGCCAGGCGACGACGCTCCAGTCGGGTCGCGTGTCGATCACGACGCCGACCCAGCCGCTGCTCCCGACGTAGGGCGGGCGGAAGTAGCGCTTCGAGTCCGATTCGATCAGCGACTCCTGGGCTCCGAGGCCGGCGGGCAGCCAGACCGAGAGGTGCCGGGC
>DATBSL010000155.1:0-20737 GCA_036559805.1 Vicinamibacteria bacterium | reverse complement strand
GCGGCTGCTCGCGGCGTTGCCCGGCTCGGGCTTCCTCGGCGAGGAAACCGGGCGGGTCGCGGGCCGCGCGGGCGAGCCGCTCTGGGTGGTCGACCCGAACGACGGCACGCGCGACTACCTGCGCGGCCGCCGCGGCAGCGCCGTATCGATAGCACTCATCGTCGACTCGCAGCCGTGCCTGGGAGTCGTGTTCGCGTTCTCCTATCCCGACGACTCCGGGGACCTGTTCGCCTGGGCCGACGGCTGCGGCCCGGTGACGCGCAACGGCCGGCGCGCGGAGCCGCTGCCCGACCGGCCGCTCGGCGCGCACGACGTGGTGCTCGTGTCGAGCGCGGGCGACGCCGATCCGCAGGGCAACGCGGCCTGCGTCGCTCCGGGCCGCTTCCGCTGCGTGCCGAGCATCGCCCACCGTCTCGCCCTCGTCGCCGCCGGCGAGGCGCTCGCGGCCGTGTCGCTCAACTCGCCGTCGGCGTGGGACTACGCCGGCGGGCATGCGCTCCTGCGCGGGGCCGGCGCCGCGCTCGTGGACGAGCAGGGCCGCGACATCGGCTATACGGCCGAAGGCGAGAGCCGCAGCCTGCGCGCCTTCGGCGGGAAACGGCCGGTCGTCGAGCGGCTGTTCGACCGCCCCTGGGACACGCTCGGAGCCGCCTCGGGCGAGAAGAGCCGCTCGACACCCGTGCGCCTCGTGCGCGGCGAGCTCGTGCCGCACGCGGGCCGGCTCGCGCGGGCTCAAGGAGCCCTGCTCGGCCAGGTGGCCGGCGACAGCCTGGGCGCGCTCGTGGAGTTCGAGCGGGCGGCGACGATCGCGGAGCGCGACCCGCTCGGTCCGCGCCTGCTCCAGGACGGCGGCCGCTGGGACCTGGTGGCCGGGCAGCCCACCGACGACTCCGAGCTGGCGCTCGTGCTCGCGCGCTCGCTGGTCGCGGAGGATCGCTTCGAGTCCGTTGCCGTGCTCGCGGGCTACCGCGAGTGGCTGCGCTCGTCTCCCTTCGACGTCGGCGACACGGTGGGAGCGGCGCTGCGCGGCCATCCCAAACCGGAGAGCCAGGCCAACGGCTCGCTGATGCGCGCGAGCCCGCTCGGCCTGTACGCGCACGCGCTCGAGCCCGCGCTCGCCGCCGAGCTGGCGCGGCAGGACGCGCGCCTCACGCACCCGAACCCGGTGTGCGAGGACGCGACCGCCGCCTTCGTCGTCGCGATCGCGCACGCGGTGAGCGCCGGTGGCGGGCCGCTCGCGGCGTGGCGCGCGGCCGTCGAGTGGGCCGAGGCGGCGAGCGCCGCGCCGCTGGTGCTCGAGACGCTGCAGGCGGCGCGCGCCGAGCCGCCGGTCTGCGACAAGGGCTCGGAGGGGTGGGTCCGCATCGCGCTGCAGAACGCCTTCTACGAGCTGCTCCACGCCGAGAGCCTGGAGGCGGGCGTGGTGGCGACCGTGCGGCGCGGCGGCGACACCGACACGAACGCCGCGATCGCCGGGGCGCTCCTGGGCGCCGTTCACGGCCGCGACGCCGTGCCCGCGCAGTGGCGCTCGATGGTGCTGAGCTGTCGGCCGCTCGCGCCCCGCGCGCGCCGTCCGCGGCCGCGCCACTATTGGCCCGTGGACGTCATGGAAATAGCCGAGCGGCTGCTCCTGGCCGGCAGCCGGGTCGCAAGCTGAACGGCGAGGAGTCGGGTGGTGGCAATGGCAAACGAAAAAGGGGGAGACATGAGACGAGGATGGATGGCGATCGTGCTGTTCGTGGCGGGGCTCGCAGCGGGCACGTGGCTCGACGCGGCCAGGGCAGCCCCCGCGAGAAAGCACGTCAATCTGCCCGGGCGCGCGGCGACGGCGCCGTTCAGCGACGCCGTCCTCGTGGGCGACACGCTCTACCTCGCGGGGCGCATCGGCTTCAAGCCCGGCACGCGCGAGGTGCCCGCCACGGCCGAGGAGGAAGCGAAGCTGGTGCTCAACCAGTTCAAGGAAGTGCTGGCGGCCGCCGACATGACCATGGACGACCTGGTCAGCGTGCAGGTGTTCTGCGCTGACGTCTCGCACTACGACGCGTGGAACAAGGTCTACACGACCTACTTCTCCAAGGAGCTGCCCGCTCGAGCTTTTCTCGGATCCGGTCCGCTCCTGTTCGGCGCCCGCTTCGAAATGCAGGCAATCGCGGTCAGGCGCTGACGAACAGGGGGGTCTGGGGGGACGAAGTCCCCCCAGTTCAAAAAAGGAGGAAGCAGCCCCGTTACCGTTCGTCCCCCTTCACGCATCCCCCTTGAGGAGTAACGGGGGCGATGGGCCGCGGCGCGCTCTCGAGCCTCCAGCTACCAGCGCGGGGCCTGTGCGAAGCCGGGCTCGGCGCGTTCGCGCTGCCAGAGCCGATCGCGCGGCGGCGCAGGAGCGGGAAGCACGCCGAGCGCGACGAGAGCCGAGCGGTACTCGTAGCGCAGCGTCACGCGCTCGCTCGGGTTCGGCTCGGGGTCGAAGCTGACGAGCACGACCGGGTCGTGCGCGCGGTCGCCCCAGCCCGTGCCGGGATAGGAGCGGGCTCGGGCGCCGGGCTCGGCCTCGAGCTTCCCCTGGGCCTGGGCGGTGTCGCGGGAGGCGCCCGCCTCAGGGGCCGGCGCGGCCGGCGCCTGGTTGCGGCCGTCGCCTTCCTGCCGCTCGGCCGAGTCCTGCCGCTTGGGCTCGGAGTACGGGTACTCCCGGAGCTTCACGAGCGCGTGACGCTCGCGATACACGGCGACCTCGATCCAACCCATCTTCTCGTTGGCCTGGCCGGAGCGCGCGGCGTAGGAGCGCCGCTCGTCGACGAACGTGAACTGACGGATGTCCGATAGCGACGTGCGCCAGCCCTGGACGCTCGTCGTTTGCCACGGGTCGAGGACGTACATCCGCCCGCGCTGCGTCTCACGCTCGCCGCTCACGGCGTTCAAGCCGTCGACGCTCAGCACCACACCCAGCCGCTCGCCGGTGCGGTTGGCGAGCGAGATGGAGTACCGGCTGCCGGCGCGCGCCTCGAGGTAGTAGCGGCCCGAGCCGTCCGGGGCGGGGTAGAGCGAGGCCGCGCGCCCGTCGAGGGCCACGGAGACGCCCACGAGCGTGCCCGGCGCGTCGGGCAGATGGTGCGGGCGCGCCATGGCGCTCGTCCCGCCGAAGACCAGCATTGCGGCCAGCAGGGAACCCGTTGTTTCACGGCTCATGCCTCACCTCGCTCGTTTTCGGGGCCGTGGCTCGTTCCGGCCCGTCGCAGCGAGTACCGCGCGCGAGGTCCGCGCATTCCGCGCGCCAAGAACCTCGTTGTCCAGCCAGGACTTACCTGGCCGGATCGCGCCTCAGGACCACGAAGGTGTGGTCGTCGGCCGGCCGCTCGCCCTTGAGCCCGGCCTCGACGGCGGCCTGCAGGGCGTGGAGGATCGAGGCGGCGCTGGCGCCGGGGCCGGCGGCCCTCACCACCTCCGCGAGACGCTCGGGCGCTAGGTCGCTCGCGGCCACGCGCGCCGCTTCGACGACGCCGTCGGAGAGCAGGACCAGCACCCCCCCGGGCGGGACGAGGACGCGCTCTTCGCTCCACGCCGCGTCGTCGAACACGCCGAGCACGGTGCCGGTCGCCTCGAGCAGCGCCTGGCTGCCGTCGGGGGAAACGAGCAAAGCCGGCGCGTGCCCCGCGTTCGCCCACGTGAGCCAGCCGCTCGCGATCTCGAGCCGGGCGAGCACCAGCGTGCCGAAGCGGTTCGCCGGCACGGCGTGACGCAGGTTGCCGTCGATCGCCTTCACGATCGCGGCGACCGGCATCGCCTCGCGCCAGAGCGCTCGCACCGCGGCGCGCAGCGAGGCCATCAGCAGCGCGGCGGCGAGCCCCTTGCCGGCGACGTCGCCGAGCGCGAGCAAGAGCGCACCGTCGTCGACGGTGAAGTCGTAGTAGTCGGCGCCCACCGCGCTGCACAGGCGGCTGTTGCCCGCGAGCTCGAAGCCGCTCACGACCGGGGTCTCCTCCGGCAGCAGGCTGTGCTGGATGCGCGCGGCGCCGCGCAGGTCCTCCTCGAGGCGGCGCTTGTCGGCGTTCGCCTCGCGCAGCTTGAGGCTCTCGAGCCGGCTCGCGGCGAGGTTGGCGACCGCGGTGACCAGCTTCATGTGGTCCTCGTCGAAGGGCGCGGCCCCGGGCGCGCTCTCGAGCACGACGCAGCCGGCGCTGCGCTCCAGGTTCGGCCCGGCGCCCCCGAACCACAGCGGCGCGCACAGCACCGCGCGCACGCTGCCGTCGGCGGTCTCGACCCGCGGCAGCAGAAACGCGTCCGGCGCGCGCAGGGCGCGCTCGGCGACACCGGCGTCGATCGACCAGGCGGCGCTTCCTTCGGCCGCGAGCGAGGCGGCGACCACGACACCGAGCGGATCGCCCTCGAAGAGCGCCACCGAGCCGCGGCTCGCGGGCACCGCCTCGAGCACGTGGCCGAGCAGCACGTCGAGCAGGTCCGAAGCGTTGGGCGTCGCGACGACCGAGGCGGCCGCGCGCGTCAGCACGCTCAGGATCCGGCTCTGGCGCACGACCTTGTCGGTCTCGACGTACGAGCGCGTCGCGAGCTCGGTGACGTCGCGCAGCCGCAGGTCGGCGCGCGTCGCGGCCGGGTCCGACGGCAGCTCCGTTTCGCGATAGGCGAGCGACCAGTCGGCGATCACGACCACGTCGCCGTTGCGCAAGAGCGCGTCGGCCTCGACGCGCGCGCCGTTGAGGCGCGTTCCGTTCAGGCTGCCTAGGTCGCGCAGCAGCCAGCCCTCGGTCGTGCGCACGAGCTCGGCGTGCCGCCGCGACAGCAGCACGTCAGGCAGGATCAGGTCGCAGTCGCGCGAGCGGCCGACGACCACGCGCTCGCCCGAGAGCGCGAACCACTCGACCGGTCCGTTGCCCGACGCGAGACGCAGGTGCGGCACGGATCCCCCCGCGCTACCAGGCGATCCCGTAATCCTCGCCGTGGTGGCTCGAGCCGCCCCACATCGTGCCGTGGGCACGGTCGAAGAACACGGCGTTGATCGGCCCGGAGCTGATCGGCACGAACTCGAGCGTGTAGCCCATCGCCACGAGCTCCTTGCGCACGGCCTCCGGAGTGGACTCGGCGAGCGTCACGTGGCCGGGCCGCGACTCGTGGTTGCCGAAGGTGCTGCGGAACTGGTGGCTGTTCAGGTTTGCGGCCTCGGTCGCCTGCTGCACGTTCATCCCGAACTCGACGACGTTCAGGAAGAACTGGAGCAGGTTCTGGTCCTGCGTGTCCGCGCCCTGCACCGCGAAGGCGAGGTGCGGCAGCCCGTCCTTGAGGCTCAGCGTCGGCGTGAGCGTCACGCGCGGCTGCTTGCCGGGCGCCATCACGTTGTACGGGTTGTCGGAGGCGTCGAGCACGAAGGCCTGCATGCGCTGGCTGAGGCCGATGCCCGTGCGGCCGGCCAGCATGGCCGGGTTCCAGGCGCCGCTCGGCGTCATCGAGACGACCCAGCCCTCCTCGTCGGCTGCGACGACCGAGGTCGTGCCGACGTCGGTGGGGGAGAGGTCCGTTCCTCCGCCGGGAGCGCGATCCTGCGCGGGCAGGCCGGTCTCGGTGCCGGGAACGCTGCGCCACGCGTCGAGCACCGCCTTGAACGGGTTCGTGGCGTCCTGGAATCCGTAGGGATCGCCCGGCCTCACTTCGGGATCGTTCCGGTCGGCGCGCATCGCGGCCCAGCGCTTCCGCGCGTACTCCTTCGAGAGCAAGCCCTTGACCGGCTCCTCGGGCGGCATGGCCGGGTCGCCGTAATAGAAGTCGCGGTCGGCGAAGGCCATGCTGATCGCCTGGTACACGGTGTGGATGTAGCGCGACGAGTTGTAGCCCAAGCCCTTGAGGTCGGTGCCCTCGAGCAGGTTGAGCGCCTGAAGCATCGCCGGGCCCTGCGTCCAGACCGTGAGCTTGTAGACGTCGATCCCTTTGTAGGTGACCTTGACGGGCTCCTCGAGCCTGGGCTTCCACCGCGCGAGGTCGTCCTTCGTGATGAGGCCGCCCTGCTCCTGGGTCCCGCGCGCGAGCTCGTCCGCGATGTCGCCCTTGTAGAAGCGGTCGTAGGCCGCCATGAGCGCGTCCTTGCGGCTCTTGCCGGCGGCGAGCGCCGCGCGCTCGGCTTCGACGAGCTTGCGCAGGGTCGCAGCGAGGTCCTTCTGCACGAACACCTCGCCGGCGACGGGCGCCTCGCGCTCCTGCCCGGCGTGCGGCAGGAAAACCGCCTTCGAGTAGGGCCAGGTCGAGAGGAGCTTTTTCTGGCGCTCGAGGCCGTTCGCGAGCTGCGCCTCGATCGGGTAGCCGTCGGCCATCTGGATGGCCGGCGCCAGGACGTCGGCCAGGCTCAGCGTGCCCCACTCCGCCAGCATCACGATCAGGGCGCCCGGCGTGCCCGGCGTGACGGCCGCGAGCGGGCCGGTCTCGGGCGCGTACTTGAGGTTCTTCGATCCGTAGAACTCCGGCGTCGCGCCGGTCGGCGCCACGCCGAGACCGTTCAGCCCGATCACCTTCTTCGCGCGCGGGTCGAACACGAGCGCCTGTGTCTCGCCGCCCCAGCCGAGCGTGTCCCACATCGTGCAGGCGGCCGCGAGCATCGCCGCCGCCGCGTCGACGGCGTTGCCGCCCTTGGCGAAGATCAAAGCACCGGCGGTGGCCGCGAGCGGCTTGCCCGTGATCGCCACCCAGTGGCGGCCGTGCAGCACCGGCTTGACGGTGCGCCGCGACTGGGCGTCGGCGGCGTCGTCCGCAAGCGCTGCGAGCAGTCCCGCCCCCAGCAACACCACCGTGCGCGGCCGCATCTCTAGCCTCCCGAAGGCCTTGAGGCTACCACGGCTGGCGCGGCCTTCGTGATGCGCGACACGGCGAAACGCCATACAGTACGTACATGCGACTGCGATCCCTCTCTTCGATCGTCCTTGCCGGGTTGCTGGCAGGAAGCTGTCAACCGAACACCGCTCCACCGCCGAGCACGGGAGCTGCCGTCGCCGGCATAGATCGGACGGTGCTCCCGGTCCACGAGCCCGCACCGGCGCCGATCACGACGCTCGACGCGCGCGACGCCAAGGCGCCGCCGCGCTTCGAGCTGAAGGCGCCCGAAGCCGCACCCAACGTGGTGATCGTCCTGATCGACGACATCGGCTTCGGCCACAGCAGTGCATTCGGCGGGCCGATCGCGATGCCTACGCTGGACAAGCTGGCCGAGGGTGGCTTGCGCTACAACCGCTTCCACACGACGGCGCTCTGCAGCCCCACTCGTGTGGCGCTGCTCACCGGCCGCAATCACCACGTGAACAACGCCGGCGCCATCATGGAGCTGGCCACCGGGTTCCCGGGCAACACCGGAGTACGGCCGAGCTCGGTCACGCCGCTGGCCGAGATCCTGCGCCAGAACGGGTACAGCACCGCGGCCTTCGGCAAGTACCACGAGACCGCGCCTTGGGAGGTGTCCGTCTCGGGCCCTTACGACCGCTGGCCGACGCGGTCGGGCTTCGACAAGTTCTACGGCTTCATCGGCGGCGAGACGAACCAGTGGGCGCCGGCCATCTTCGATGGAACCATCCGCGTCGAGCATGCGCAGCGCGCCGACTACCACTTCACGACCGATATGACCGACCAGGCCGTCAACTGGGTGAGCGCCCAGCAGGCGCTGACGCCGGACAAGCCTTTCTACATGTACTTCGCCACCGGCGCCACGCACGCCCCGCACCACGTGCCCAAGGAGTGGATCGCCAAGTACAAGGGCCAGTTCAGCGGCGGCTGGGACAAGCTGCGCGAGGAGACCTTCGAGCGGCAGAAGAAGCTCGGCGTGATCCCGCAAGGCGCCAAGCTCACGCCGCGGCCGAAGGAGATCCCCGCCTGGGACGGCATGAGCGCCGAGAAGAAGCGCCTGTTCGAGCGCCAGATGGAGACCTTCGCCGGGTTCGCCGAGCACACCGACCACGAGGTGGGCCGGCTGGTGGAGCGGCTCAGCGCGATCGGCGAGCTCGACAACACGCTCTTCTATTACATCGTGGGCGACAACGGCGCGAGCGCCGAAGGCGGCCCCGAGGGCACCTACAACGAGATGATGGCGCTCAACGGCATCGTGGGCGACGCCAGCCAGATGCTGGGCCATCTGGAGGAGTGGGGCGACCCCACCACCTTCCCGCACTTCGCGATCGGCTGGGCCTGGGCGGGCAACACACCCTTCCAGTGGACGAAGCAGGTCGCGAGCCACTTCGGCGGCACGCGCAACGGCATGGTGCTGCACTGGCCCAAGGGCATCAAGGCCAAGGGCGAGATCCGCAGCCAGTTCCACCACGTGATCGACGTGGCCCCGACCGTGCTGGAGGCTGCCAAGCTGCCCGAGCCCAGGCTCGTGAACGGCGTCGAGCAGCGGCCGATGGACGGCGTCTCGATGCTCTATAGCGTGGACGACGCGAAGGCCGCCGACCGCCGCACCACGCAGTACTTCGAGATGTTCGGCAACCGCGCGATCTACCACCAGGGCTGGGTGGCGGCGACGCGCCACTCGATTCCGTGGCTGATGGTGCCGCTGCCGCCCGTGAAGGACGACGTGTGGGAGCTTTACAACGTCGCCGTGGACTTCAGCCAGGCCGACGATCTGGCGGCGCAGAACCCGGCCAAGCTCAAGGAGCTGCAGGACGTGTTCCTGAAGGAGGCCGTGCGCAACAACGTGCTGCCAATCGACGATCGCCGCTCGGAGCGCTTCAACCCCGCGATCGCCGGCCGCCCCGACCTGCTGGGCGGCCGCAAATCGCTGACGGTGTACCCGGGCATGACGGGCATGATGGAGAACGCGTTCATCAACGTGAAGGGCGTGCACCACACCGTCACCGCCGAGGTCGAGCTGAAGGACGCGAAGACTAGCGGCGTGATCATCGCGCAAGCGGGTTATTTTGGCGGCTGGGCTCTCTACCTGAAGGACGGCAAGGTGCACCACGAGTACAACTGGTTCGCGATCGAGCGCACCAACATAGCCTCAGCGGCGGCGGTCAAGCCAGGCAAGCACACGATCGTCTACGAGTTCGTCCCCGACGAAGCCAAGCCCGGCACCGGCGGCAGTTCGATCCTGTCGGTCGACGGGCAGAAGGTTGCCGAAGGGAAGATCCCCAAGACTCAGCCCTTCGCATTCTCCGCGGACGAAGGCGCCGACGTGGGCCGCGACGGTGAGACCAACGTTTCCCCCGACTACAAGCAGGGCGACAACGCCTTCACCGGCAGGATCGTCAGGGTGACGGTCGAGCAGAAGTAGCCCGCCGCGACTCGATGAACTCGTCGATCTGCTTGTCGAGCACGTCGAGCGGCACCGAGCCGTACGCGAGAACCGCGTCGTGGAACGCGCGCACGTCGAAGCCCGTGCCGAGCTGCTTCTCGGCTCGGGCGCGCAGCTCGCGGATCTTGAGCTCGCCCATCTTGTAGGCGAGCGCCTGGCCGGGCCACGAGATGTAGCGGTCGATCTCGGTCGTGACCTCGTGCTTCGAGAGCGCTGTCCGCTCGGACATGTAGTCGATCGCCTGCTGGCGCGTCCAGCCCATCGTGTGGATGCCGGTGTCCACCACCAGCCGGCAGGCGCGCCACATCTCGTAGCTCAGGCGGCCGAAGTCGCTGTAGGGATCCTGGTAGAAGCCGGCCTCGATCCCGAGCCGTTCGGAGTAGAGGCCCCAGCCCTCGCCGAAGGCGTTCACGTAGCTGTAGCGGCGGAAGGGCGGGATCCCGTCGAGCTCCTTGGTGAGGGCGTTCTGCAGGTGGTGACCCGGCACGGCCTCATGCAGCGTCAGCGACTCGAGCTGGTAGAACGGGCGCGTCTCGAGCGCGTAGGTGTTGACCCAGTAGGTCCCCGCGCGCCGGCCGTCGAGCGGGGCACCGACGTAGCGGCCGCCCGTGTACTTCGGGGCGAGGTCGTCGGGCACGGGCTCGACGCCGTAGGGCTGGCGCGGCAGCCGGCCGAAGAGCGACGGCAGCTTGCCGTCCATCCGCTTTGCGATCCACGAGGCCTGCCGGACGAGCTCGTCCGGCGTCTTGGCGTAGAAGCGCGGGTCGGTGCGGAGGAACTCCAGGAAAGCGGGGAAGCTGCCCTGGAAGCCCGACTTCTTCACGACCGCGTCCATCTCGCTGCGGATCCGCTCGACCTCGCCCTGGCCGATCTTGTGCACCGCCTCGGGCGTGACGTCGAGCGTCGTGAAGTCCTTCACCAGCCACCCGTAGTACGCCTTGCCGTCGGGCAGCTCCGAGGCGCCGAGCGTCTTGCGCGCGCCCGGGCGGTACTCCTTCGTAAAGAACTCGAGCAGGCCGCGGTAGGCGGGCACGACGGCGGTCGTGATCGCGTCGCGGCCGGCGGCGCGCAGGCGCTCCTGCTCAGCAGCAGGCACTCCGGGAGGGAACGAGGCGAACGGCTTCCAGAAGACGCTCTTCTCGGGAGCGTCCACCACGTGCGTCTGCATCGTGGACTCGTAGCCCGCGAGCGCTATCTGCGAGCTCGTGAAGCCGGTGGCGAGGCCCTCGCGCATGTGCGCGACGTGCTGCTCGAAGTAGGTCGGGATCGCGCGCAGCCTGGCGATGTAGTTCTCGTAGTCCTTCGGGTTGGCGAGCGGCACTTCCTGCGCGAGCCGCGAGATCCCGGTGTGGAAGCCGCTGTCGCTCGTGATCGGGATGCGCTCCGCGCGGAACTGGCGGCGGGCGAGGTCGCGGCGCAGGTCGCGCGCGAACATGGCGTAGCTCACGCGGTCCTGCGGGTCGAGCGCGGCGCTGTCGATCGCCTGCAGCGCCTCGAGCTGCGCGCGCGCCGCCGCGGCGCGGCGCTCCAGGTCCGCCGCGGCGACCGAAGGCAGGCGGTCGTTGTAGCGGTGGTCGCCGGTCGCGGTCGCGAGCAGCGGGCTCTCCTGCTTGTCGAGCTCCCAGGCCTCGGCGAGCAGCTTGTCGAAGCGGGCCTTCGCCGCCGCGTCGGCGGGGAAGGCCGCGCCGGGCAGCGCCAGGGCGACGAGGAACGCGAGTGCTATGCGCGCGCGGAGGCGGGTCTTGTGCTCGGTCACGATTCGACCTCCAGAAGCAGGGATCCGTTGAACGTGGGCGGAGGATAGCAGAGCCCCGCCGCCGTCCAAGCGCGTGGCGGTCAGGGGCGGGAAACGCGGTCGAACGGCAGGTTGAGAATCGGGTACTCGCGCCAGCCCGCGTAGTCGAAGTGCCACCACTCGGTGGCGAAGACCTTGAACCCCTCGCGCTCCATCGCCGCCCGCAGCAGGTCGCGCAGGCGCCGCGACTCGGCGGGCCCGCCCGCGTACGTCGGGGCCGAGCGCTCGGTCATCTCGTCGTAGAGGCTGGGCATCTCCACGGCGCCGCCGTCCGACAGGCGGAAGAGCGTCAGGTCCACGGCGCAGCCGCGGTTGTGCCGCGAGCCCTGGGCGGGATCGGCCACGAAGTCGTGGCGGTCCTCGGGCGTCGCGTCCCAGAAGACCTTGGTGACCCACCACGGCCGGTAGGCGTCGTGGATCAGGAGGCCGAAGCCGTGCTCGCGCAGCGAGCGGTGCGCGCGCACGAGCGCCTCGGCCGCCGGGCGCTGCAGGAACGCGCGGGCCTCCGTGTAGACGGGGGTGGAGAGAAAGTTGTCCGTGGTCGCGTAGCGGATGTCGAGCCGGATGCCGGGGTCGAGCGAAACGAGCTCCACCAGCTCGACGGCGCGAAACGGCCCGGGCTCGGCCGGGGGAGTCGCGCGGAGCGCCTGCTCGCGCAGCTCCGCCACCGGCCGCAGCGGCTTGATCCGGAAGATGCCCGGCCGCGCGTCGCCCGCGGCGGCGCCCGCGGCTGCCAGCGCGACCGTGGCCAGCGTGAGCGCTCGCACGCGGCGTTCGTCGCCGAGCCCTTAGGCCCGGCTCTCGAGCGCCGCGATCCGCAGCTCGAGCGGCGGGTGCGTGGACAACAGCGTCATCGAGAACGCTCCTTGGAATGGAAAAAGCCGGGAAGCGGCTTCGAAGCAGTCTAGCGCGGGCTTCGCGACGCCGGCAAGACGGCCGTTGCTTGCGCTCGGCGGCGGCGGGCTTTAGCCTTGCGCTTCCGCATGCAAGGGACCGCACCGCATCGATGAGGCGCGACGCGCCCAGGGTCGCGCTCGCCGGGCTGCTGTTCCTGCTGAGCGGCGCCGCGGCGCTCGTCTACCAGGTGGCGTGGCAGCGGCTGCTGGCGCTGCATAGCGGCGTCGGCCTCTACTCCGTCGCGATGATCGTCGCCGCGTTCATGGCCGGGCTCGGGATCGGCAGCCACCAGGGGGGCCGCCTGAGCACGCGGATGAGCGCGCGCCGTGCGCTCGTGGCGTTCGCCGTTCTCGAGCTGCTGATCGGCGCCTTCGGCGCCGCGAGCTCGTGGATCTACTACGACTGGCTCTACCCGCGCGCGGTACACCTGCCGAGCCCGTCGTGGCAGGCGGGGCTGCTGCACCTCGCCGCGCTCTTGCCGCCGACCGTGCTGATGGGGATGTCGCTCCCGTTCCTGGTGCACGCCGTGGTGACCGACGTCGACGCGGCCAGCCGCCGCATCGGCTGGCTCTACGGCGTGAACGTGCTGGGGGCGGCGGCCGGCGCGCTCGCGACGCCGTGGGTCCTCTTCCCGTCGCTCGGCGTGCGCGGTGCGCTCGTCGCCGCCGCCGCGGCCAACCTCGTCGTCGGGCTGGGCAGCCTCGCGCTCGCGGCCGCGCCTTCGGCTGCGGCCGCCGTCGCCCCCGCAAAGCGATCCGTCGCGCCGGCTGTAGGAGTCGAGGCGCCGGGCGGCCGGCCGCTGCGCCTGTGGCTGCTGCTCTACGCGCTCGCCGGCTTCGTGGCGCTGTCGCTCGAGATCGTCTGGTTCCGGCTGCTCGACGTCGCCGTCAAGTCGACGGCCTACACGTTCGGCACGCTGCTCGCCATCTATCTGCTCGGGTCGGGGACGGGCTCGCTCGTGGGTGCGTCGGTCGCGAGCCGCACGCGCCGGCCGCTGCGAGCGTTCCTGCTGACGCAGTGCGCGGTGCTGGCGGTCTCCGTCGTGCCGCTGCTGCTGGTGGTCGCGCTGCCCCCCGACACGAAGCGCTTCGACTGGTTCGTCGCGTACTGGGCCGACTACGCGTTCTTCCCGCTCGGCCACGACGCCGACCGCACGAACATCGTGAGGCTCTACCTGCAGCTGCCGTTCGCGCTCTTCTTCCTGCCGACGCTGCTGATGGGCCTCTCGTTTCCGATTCTGCAGCGGGCGGTCCACGACGACCCGGCTACCAGCGGCCGCAAGGTCGGCTTCCTGCAGGCCGCCAACATCGCCGGCTGCACGCTCGGAAGCCTGCTGGTCGGGCTCGTGGCGCTGGAGCGGCTCGGGACGCCGGCGACGCTGCGCCTGCTCGTGGGGCTGGGCCTCGTGTTCGCGCTCGTGGGGTGGCGCTTCTACGGACGCCCGTTCGCCGCGATCGCGCTCGGCCTCGCCGTGCTCGCCTGGGCGCTGCCCGGGCCCGAGACGCTCTGGCGCCGACTCCACGGTGTGCCGGCCGGCGTCGGGCTCGCGTTCTTCGAGGAGGACGCGACGAGCGTCGTGGCGCTCACTCCGGACGAAGGCGGCTGGCGCCTCTCCGTCAACGGCAAGGGCAACAGCTGGATGCCTTACGGCAGCGGCCACACGCTGCTCGGCGCGATGCCGGCGGCCGTGCATCCCGCCCCGCTCGACGTGGCGGTCGTGGGCCTGGGCTCCGGCGACACGGCCTGGGCCGCGGCCTGGCGGAGCGAGACGCGCTCGCTCACCGTCTTCGAGATCTCGGCGCCGCAGCCGCGGATCCTGTGGCGGCTGGTCGGGTTCGTGGACGTGCGCGACACGCGCCACCTGCTCCAGGATCCCCGGCTCCGGATCCGCATCGAGGACGGCCGCAAGGCGCTGCAGTCGGACGACGCGCGCTACGACCTGATCGAGACGGACGCCACCTGGCCCGAGACGGCCGGCAGCGGCAACCTCTACTCGGCCGAGTTCTTCGACGCGGCGGCGCGGCGCCTGAAGCCCGGGGGCCTGATGTGCACCTGGGCGCCCACGCCGCGCGTCGGCGCCACCTTCCGCTCCGTGTTCCCGCACGTCCTCGAGGCCGAGGGCGGCGACACCCTGATCGGCAGCCGCGATCCGATCGAGTTCCGGCCCGAGTTGTGGGCCGATCGCACGACCCGGGCCGCCGCCTACCTCGGCCCCGAGCGCGCGGCCGAGGTCCAGCAGGCGGTCGCGCGGCTGCGCCCGGCGGGACCTGGCGCCAACGTCGCCCTGAACCGCGATCTCTGGCCGCGCGACGAGTACGCGGTCAAGTAACCCGGGAAAACGGGGGGGGTGCGTGGCGCACCCCCTTTTGGACGGCAGGTCCTACTTCGCGGCCGCCGGCTTCGCCTTGTTCGCCTCGATCGAGATCTGGACCTTCACCTCGTCGCCGACCAGCACACCGCCGGTCTCGAGCGCGCGGTTCCAGTTCAGCCCGTAGTCCTTCCGGTTGAGCGTGATGGCCGTCTCGAGCCCCATCTTCTCGTTGCCCATCGGGTCCTTGCCCTCGCCCAGCACGGTGACCGGCAGCGTGATCTGCTTGGTCACGCCGTGCATCGTGAAGTCGCCCGTGACGAAGTAGCTGTCCTTGCCGTTCGGCTTCATCGAGGTGCTCTTGAACGTGATCGTCGGGTGGTTGGCGACGTCGAAGAAGTCGGCTGTGCGCAGGTGGCCGTCGCGCTTCGGCTCGCTCGTGTCGATGCTGGTGGCCTGGATCGTGAACTCGACGGACGAGCTCTCCGGCTTGGCCCGGTCGACCTGGATCGTTCCGGAGTAGTCGGTGAAGCGTCCGCTCACGTTCGTGAAGATGTGGCGGACCTGGAAGCCGACGCTGCTGTGCGACTTGTCGAACGTGTACGTGTCGGCCGCGAACGCGGGCGCCGCGAGCGCGAGCCCCGCGAGGATGACGGCGAGCTGCTTCTTCTGCATGGCGTCTCTTGTCTCCTTAGTGCCTTGAACGGGTTTTTTCGGCGAGCGTCTCGGGTCGCTGCACTGCGCCACAGGCTGCGCGAACCTGGTCGAGCAGCGCCACGATCTCGAGCGTGCGTGCGTCCTCGAGCGGCGCGAAGCAGCGGCTGGCGGCCTCGGCCATGGGAAGGTCGAGCTCCGCCAGAAGCCGTAGCGCGTCGTTGGTCGAGTGGCAGAGCACCTGGCGCCTGTCGCTGGGGCAGCGCTTGCGGCGCACCAGCCGGCGTGCCTCGAGCCGGTCGATGAGCCGGGTGATCCCCGGGCTGCGCTCGATCATGCGCGCCGCGATGTCGAGGGTGGGGAGGCCGGCGTCGCCCGCGCCGCGCAGGATGCGCAGCACGTTGTACTGCTGGAGTGTGACCCCCCTGCGCCCGCACACGTCCGACAACCCTTCGCGCACGCGGCTCGCGGTGGCTACCAGTGTGACGACGGCCTCCTCGGCCGCCGAAGCGAATGGCCGCGTCTGCCGGATTTCTCCCCCGATGGTCCCCAAGGCTCCCAGCATCCGCGCAGGTGCTTGACCAGTCAAGTAAAAGGCAGTCAAGTCCGACTAACTGAAGCTGTGTAACGAGTTGGCTATCACGACTTTCTTGGCCACCCAGGGGTCAGACGGCGGGAGCCACCCGCTGGAGAGAAACTCGGTGACGCCAGCGCGGTGGATTCCGTCACCGCGGGGGCAAAGAAGATCCCGCGCCAGCAGCTGGGTGCCGAAAGGGGATTCCGACGCTGGGAAGGTCGCAGTCCCGGATCTCGGGCCGAGCGCGTTCTTGCAGGTCCGGTCCATCTTTTTTTCAGCCACCCCTTGACAACTTTCAGGAGCGACCTTGCGCGCGTCAAGCGACGCTCGTGTGAAGCCCGTGTCACGCACCTGCGCGCTCCACGCGCAGCGCAATCGCGCAGCTATCCGCGCGCGACGAGATTCGCGCGTTTGTGCAGCCGCTCGTCCTCCTGCGAGGCGCGGAAACCCCTGCCTATATTGTTTTCATGCACTCCGAACTCGCGCTCCATTCCATCCCCGACGACGAGCTGCTCCGTCGCCTTCACGAGCTCGCTGCCCAATCTCGACGCGTCGAAGCCGACCTCGTCGCCCACATCGGCGAGGTCGACGAGCGAAAGCTCTACGCCCGAAGTGCTTTCCCCTCGATGTTCGTCTACTGCATGCAGGCGCTACACCTCTCCGAGGCCGAGGCTTATAGACGCATCACCGTCGCCCGTGCCGCCCGCAAGCACGCGGTGCTGCTCGCGATGCTCCGCGACGGCCGGATCCACATGAGCGGCATGGCCCTGCTGGTTCCCGTTCTCACCCCGGAGAACCGCGACGCGGTGCTCGAGCGGGCGACGCACAAGTCCAAGCGCCAGATCGAGCAGCTCGTCGCCGAGCTTGCTCCGAAGCCGGACGTTCCTTCCGCGATGTGGAAGCTCCCAGGGCCGCGACCGGCGCCACCGTCAGGAGCAGTCGACGGTGGGGATCAGCGCTTCTGCCGGATTCCTGGGCTCATCCCGGGAACGAGGGGTGCGCGGGACATGGTCCTTGCAGTGCCGCAGTGGCAGGGCCAGGGCACTATCTCAGTGGACCCTTCTCCCGAGGGCGGCGAACTCGGCACGGGAGCCGGTGCTATCTCAGCCCTTGAACTCGTCCCGGGAACAGTTGCCGCGTCGCGGGCGTCTGAACTCGTCCCGGGAACGGTTGCCGCTTCGACGGCGCCTGAACTCGTTCCGGGAAGAGTTGGCTCCCTGGCGTCTGCGGCGTCACGACGGGCAGTCGTCGAGCCGCTCTCGCCTGGGCGCTACAGGGTCCAGTTCACTGCCAGCGCCGAGCTGCGCGACCAGCTCGAGCGGCTCGCGGCCCTCATGCGCTCCGAAGTCCCCGACGGCGACATCGCCGCGATCATCCAGCGAGCCGTCGCCGAGAAGCTCGTAAGACTCGAAGCCAGGCGCTTCGCCAAGACGGCCGCTCCCCGTAACGCGGCTCCCCGTAAGGCCACTCCCCGCAAGGCGGTCTCGCCCGGCAACAGCTCCGGGCCATCGCGTCACATCCCGGCAGCCGTGCGACGTGCCGTGCGCGCGCGCGACGGAGACCGCTGCCGCTTCGTCGACGAGCAGGGCCGACGCTGCTGCGAGCGGCACAGGCTCGAGTTCCATCACCGACGCCCCTACGCCATGGGCGGAGATCACAGCCCCGAGAACATCAGCCTGCTGTGCCCAGCCCACAACCGCTACGTCGCCGAGCTCGACTATGGGAAGGCGGCGGTCAAGGGGCGAGAGATCTCGCGCGAGGAAACACCCCGGGCTCCCGCGAGCGCATGAACGCATCGACCCCGGGCTCCCGCGAGCACATGAAGGCATCGCCACGGCCAGCAGGGGTCGAAGCCTCCCCGGGTCGAAGCCTCCCCGGCTCAATGAAGGAAGGCCGTTGCTCCCACCTTGTCGAGGCGCGATTCGTCGGCGTCAAACCTGAACGTGATGCCGCCGCTCAGCTCCCACTGGCCGTGTTCACGCAGCAGCCCGAGGCGGACGAGTTGGCGTCAGACCTGAACGTGATGCCGCCGCTCACTGGCCGTGTTCACGCAGCAGCCCGAGGCGGACGGAGCAGCCGCACCACGTCGGTCGTGCTTTCGCCCGGGAACGCCTTGCGGTACGCGAGACGCAGGGTGCCATCGGCGACACGCCTGGGCGGTGCCGGCGTGACGCAATACGGCAGCTCGGTGGCGGCGCGAAGCTCCCGGCGGCTGGCGAGTGAGGTGTGTAGTGGGCGCGTCCAGAGCGAGCAGCCTCCAGGTCCCTGCTGCTTCTCTGCCGCTGGCCGCTCCCGCTACCGCACGCGCCCGCGCGCCGCCACTTCGATCACCGTCTCGACGTGATCACCGCTCACTCCGATCAGGCTGTCGTGCAGGTTCGCGACGACACAGGCGTGGTTGGGCAGGATCCGCACGCGTTCCCCGACCCGAAACACCTCGTCCGGAGCGACCGCGATGACGCCGTGCTCCTCCGAGAGCTTCTCGAGCCGGCTCGCGCGTCCCAGGATCTGGCCGTGACCTCCGGGTCGCGGCCGGAGCGGATCGCTCGACAGCGTCTTCGACCCTGCATCGACCACGGCGCGGTCCGCGGCGGGTACGCTCACGACCGTCGCCAGGATCGTGAGCGCGCAGTCCTCGAGCGAGCAGGTCCCGAGCGCCACCTGCGACGCGTCGTGAAAGACGTAGTTGCCCGGCCGGCACTCGGTGACGCCCGGCACCTTCATCGCGAGCGCCGCCGTCGGTGTGGACCCGACCGACACTTCGTCGAGGGGGAGGCCCGCCTCGCGCAGGCGCTCGGCCGTCTCGACCAGCCGCTCGCCCTCGAGGCGTGCGATCGCCTCGACGCCGTCGCGCGTCTCGGCGAGGTATCCGTGGCCCGCGTGGGTGAAGATGCCGCGCAAGCGCAGCCCAGCCAGCTCGGCGACGGTGCGAGCCACCTCGACCGCTTGGCTCGGCAGCACGCCCACGCGGCCGTACCCGACGTCCACTTTCAGCACCACGTCGAGCGTGCGTGCCGCGTCCGCGAACGTCGCGGCGAGCGAGCGCGCGCCTTCCACGCTGTCGAATCCCACCGCCATCCGTGCGCGATCCGACAGGCTGAGCAGCCGCCGCGCCTTGTCCTCGCCAAACACGGGGTAGGCCAGGAACAGGTCGTCGAAGCCCGCGTTGACGAAGGCCTCGGCCTCGCCCACCTTGGCGAGCGACAGCCCCCAGGCGCCCGCCGCACGCTGCAGCCGGCCGATCTCGGGGCTCTTGTGGGTCTTGGCGTGCGGGCGCAGCTTCACGCCCGCGTCGCGAGCGCGCTCGGCCATCCGGCTGATGTTCCGCTCGAGGACGTCCAGGTCGACGAGGACCGCGGGGGTCGAGAGCGCCTCGGTCGAGGGTCCGGGCATGGCCGGAGCCTATCATCGCGAGGCGCCGTTCCGGCGGCCTTCCAAAGGAGCCCCGACCGGAGGAGGGGTTACACTACCCGCCCGGGAGAGACGCGCATGGCGAGCGTCGAGCCGTGAGCGATCCAAAGGTCGACGCACGCGCCCAGCTCCGGCACGACCTCAGGACGCCGCTGCACCAGATCATCGGCTACGCCGAGCTGCTCGAGGACGAGGTCCGCGACGCCGGACAGGACAAGTACGTCGCCGACCTGCGCAAGGTGCGGGCGGCAGCGCTGCGCGCGCTCGAGCTCGTCGACCAGGGCTTTCCGGCAGGCGGCGAGTCCGCCTCCACGCCGCCCCGTGTGTTCCGCGACCCGGCCGACGACCCGCCGCCGCGCGCCAGCGACCCCGGCAGCGCCTCGCGGCCGCTGCGGCCCGCTCCCGAGCCGATCGTGCCCGGAAGCGTCAGCCTGCTCGTGGTCGACGACAACTCGCTCAACCGCGACATGCTCTCGCGACGGCTCGGCAGCCGCGGCTTCCGGGTCGAGGTGGCCGAGGACGGCCACGCGGCCCTCGAGCTGGTGGAGAAGCAGGAGTTCGACCTCGTGCTGCTCGACGTGATGATGCCGGGCCTGAGCGGGATCGACGTGCTGAAGCGCGTGCGCGAGCGCTTCTCGGAGTCCGACCTCCCAGTCGTGATGGCCACGGCGCGAGACGCCACCGAGGACGTGGTGGAGGCGCTGCACCTGGGCGCCAACGACTACGTGACCAAGCCGCTCGACTTCGCGGTGGTGCTGGCGCGCGTCGAGGCGCAGCTCACGCTCAAGCGGCAGAAGCAGGAGATCAAGCGGCTCGTGGAGAACCTCGAGCTGCGCAACCGCTTCATCCAGTCGCTGTTCGGCCGCTACGTGAGCGACGAGGTCGTGGCCGACCTGCTGGCGTCCCCCGAGGGCCCGAAGATCGGCGGCGAGGAGCGGCGCGTGACGCTGCTGATGTCGGACCTGCGCGGCTTCACCCCGCTGACCGAAGGCCTGCCGCCGGACCGCGTGCTGCGGCTGCTCAACAGCTACCTGGGCGCGATGGCGGACGTCGTGCTCGCGCACCAGGGCACGATCGACGAGTTCGTGGGCGACGCGATCCTCGCGATCTTCGGAGCGCCCGTGACGCGGCCCGACGACGCCCGGCGCGCGGTGGCCTGCGCCGTCGCGATGCAGGAAGCGCTCGCCGCGCTCAACCGCGCCAACGAGCCGCTGGGCCTGCCGCGGCTCGAGATGGGCATCGCGGTGCACAGCGGCGACGTGATCGTGGGCAACATCGGCTCGGAGCGGCGCACCAAGTACGGCGTCGTGGGCAGCGCGGTCAACCACGCGGGCCGCATCGAGTCGTTCACCGTCGGCGGGCAGGTGCTGATCTCGGACGCGACGCTCGGCGAGGCGGGCGAGGGCGTCCGCGTGGGGGAGCGGCTCTCGGTCGACGCCAAGGGCACGCGCGAGCCGATCGTGGTCTACGACCTGCGCGGCTTCGCAGACACCGAGGTGCCCGGGGCCCCGGACAGCGAGCTCGCGCTGCCCGCCCCGCTCAACGTGCTCTGCCAGGTCGTCGTGGGCAAGCGCGTGCAGTCGGAAGCCTTCGGCGGCCGGCTGGTGGGCCTGTCGGTTCGCAGCGGCGCGCTGCTCGTGCCGCGGCGGCTGCGGCCGCTGTCGAACCTGAAGCTCGAGGTGCGACCAACCGGAGGCCCGCCGCTCGAGATCTACGCCAAGGTGGTGCACGTGTCGGCGGACGGCGTCGTGGCGCTGCGCTTCACGCCGCTGCGCGCCGAGACCGAGGCCTGGGTGAACGACGTGCTCGCGCAGGCGCGCG
>DATBSL010000154.1:0-3767 GCA_036559805.1 Vicinamibacteria bacterium | reverse complement strand
GTCCGCGAGTGGTCGGCGCGCGCCACCAAGCGCGAGTACGCGGTCGTCTTCCCCGACTACTTCTATGGGCAGATCTACGAGGCGCGCCACCAGCCGGGAACGTTCGCGCTCCCGTCGCGCGTGGTGCTCGACCTGCTGCAGGCGACCTGCGACGAGATGGGCCGCAACGGCTTCAGGAAGATCGTGATCGTGAACGGACACGGCGGGAACCCGAACCTGCTGCGCTACTTCGTGCAGTCGCAGCTCGCCGAGCGGCGCAGCTATGTCGTCTACTTCTTCGATCCGGCGCCCGACCCGGCGCTGGACGAGCAGGTGAGGAAGCTGCGCAAGTCGGACCCCGCGACCGACCAGCACGCGGGCGAGCGGGAGACCTCGACGCTGCTCTACCTCCGGCCGGACCTCGTGCAGCAGAGCCGCTCGACGCTGGAGTCCGGCGCCAACCAGAAGCGCCTGGCGCTGCCCGACTTGTACACGGCGATCTGGTGGTACGCCAGCTATCCGAACCACTACGCGGGCGAGGGCGACAAGGCGACTGCCGAGCTGGGACGCGTGATCACCGAGGGCCGGATCGACGCGCTCGTGCGCGCGCTCAAGGCCGTGAAGGCCGACGAGTCGGCTCCGGCGCTCCAGAAGGAGTTCTTCGACCGCGTGAAGAACTAGCCAGCGACCTCGAGCTACGCCTGAGCCCGCCGCGACGCTCTGGTACGCGGTGTCGTGGGCGGAGGGCCGCCGACGCTCACCTTGACATTCTAGGTGAAAGGACCGATCTTTCACCTAGGATGTCTACCGGAACAGACCGCCTCGAGCTGCTGCAGGGCACCCTCGACCTGCTGATCCTGCGCACCCTGCTGCTCGGTCCCGCCCACGGGCACGCCATCGCGAAGGCGATCGAGCGAGGCTCGGACGACGCGCTGCAGGTGGAGCAGGGGTCGCTCTACCCGGCGCTGCACCGCATGATCAGGCGCGGCTTCGTCGCGTTCGAGGAGGGCACGTCCGAGAACAACCGCCGCGCCAAGTTCTATCGCTTGACCGCCAGGGGGCGCCGGCAGCTCGCGGTCGAAACCAGCCGGTGGGAGAGGCTGGCGGGCGCGATCACCCGCATCCTCCGTCCGGCGCAACAGGAGTAACGCGATGCCGCCTCGCAAGCGTGCCCTCGAGGAGCTCGACCAGGACATCCGCGACCACATCGAGCGCGAGACCCAGGACAACGTCGAAAAGGGCATGACGCCGGAGGAGGCGCGGCGCCAGGCTCTGCTCGCGTTCGGCAACGTCGTGCGGGTGAGGGAGGACGTGCGCGCCGTCTGGGTCCCGCCGTCGCTCGACGCCATGCGCCAGGACCTCCGCCACGCGTTCCGCACGCTGCGCCGGAACCCCACGTTCGCGGCCGTCGTGGTCCTGACACTCGGGCTCGGCATCGGCGTCAACACCGCGACCTTCAGCATCGTCAACGCGGCGCTCATCCGGCCGCTGGGGTTCGCAGCACCCGAGCGTCTCGTGGCCCTGCACGAGCGCCTCGGCGACGACGCCCCCTTCTCTCCGCCGGACTTCCTCGATCTCGAGCGCGAGCAGAAGTCGTTCGAGGCTGTCGCCGCATTCGCGAACGTCTCGTTCGAGCTCTCCGGGCGCGGCGAGCCGCTCCGGATCGACGGAGCCAAGGTGTCGGCGAAGCTCATCCCGCTGCTCGGCGTGCGGCCGCTCGTGGGCCGCGACTTCACCTCCGACGAGGACCGGCCCGGCGTGGACGTCGCCCTGCTGAGCTTCGGCCTCTGGCACGCGCGCTACGGAGGCGACCCCGCGATCGTCGGCCAGACGGTCACGCTCGACCGCCGGCCTTACACGGTGATCGGCGTCATGCCGGCGAGCTTCGAGTTCCCCCGCCGCGGCCCCCAGAGGAACAACAAGCCGGCCAGCATCTGGGTACCGATGGCGTTCACCGACGGGCAGCGTCAGGGACGCGGCAGCCAGTTCAACCACAGCGTGATCGGCAGGCTGAAGCAAGGCGTGTCGATAGGCGAAGCACGGGCGGAGCTCGACGTCCTGGCAGGGCGGATCAACGCCGCCTATCCCCCCGAGCTGCAGAGCGCGGGCTTCTCGATCGGACTCTCCGCCGCGCCGCTGCGAGAGGAGATCTCCGGGCGGATGCAGCGACCGCTCCTGCTGCTGCTCGCGGCCGTCGGCCTCGTGCTGCTGGTGACGTGCGCCAACGTCGCGACGCTGGTCCTCGGCAGGGCCGCATCGCGGGCGCGCGAGGTCGCCGTGCGCACGGCGCTCGGCTCGAGCCGCGCCCGCCTGGCGCAGCTCCTGCTCGTGGAGGCGGCGGTCCTGTCCGCGGCGGGCGGCCTGGTGGGCCTCGTGTCTTCGCGCCTCATTGTCGGCGCGGTGCCGGCGTCCATCACCGAAGCGCTGCCGGCGGCGCGCGAGATCCCGATCGACCTGCGGGTGCTGGCATTCACTGGGGTCATCGCCGTCGCGACGGCGGTGCTGTTCGCGCTCATCCCGCTGCTCACGATCGAGGGCGGCGGCCCCGCGCTCGCGCTTTCGGAAGCGCCCTCGCGCTCGACGCCGGGACGGCGAAGGCACCGTCTGCAAACAGGCCTCGTGGTGTCGACCGTCGCGCTTTCCTGCGTGCTCCTGGTGGGGGCAGGGCTCTTCATCCGGAGCTTCTCCGCCCTGATCGGGACCGATGCGGGCTTCGATCCCGATCGCGTGCTCACGGCGTCGCTCACGCTTCCGCGGGCCGGATACGGCAGCGCGGCGAGCGTGCGCGGCTTCCACCAGGCGCTCCTCTCGGGCGCTTCGTCCCTGCCGGGAGCGCGCTCCTCGGCGCTGGTGACGGACCTGCCGCTCGAGAGCTACGAGCATCGCGTGTTCTCGGCTGAAGGAGTCGCCAAGGTGGCCGGGCGCCCCTCCAGCACGAACCTCTCGTGGGTCTACGGCCCGTACTTCAGGACGCTCGGGATCCGCATGACGAGCGGCCGGGAGTTCTCGGACGTCGAGGCGATCGAGCCGAGAAGCGTCGTCATCGTCAACGAGCGCCTGGCGCGGAGCTTCTGGCCGGGCCAGGACGCGGTCGGCAAGCGGCTGCGCTGGGGGCTCGACATCGAGCAGAACCCGAACCCCTGGCTCACCGTCGTGGGCGTGGTCGTGGACGTCGCCGACGCTCCGCTCGGAGCCGAGCCCTTCATCCACGCCTACGAGCCGTTCTCCCAGCTTCCCGACGCCGTCCTGAACAACGTCCCGGGCGCGTTCGGACGCCACGTCAAGCTGGCTGTCCGCACCGACCGCGACCCAGGGACGCTCGCCACGGCCGTGCGCGCGGCGATCGGCCAGGTCGATCGGCAGCTCGCGGTCGAGTCGATCGCCACGATGGAGGACCGCGTCGGAGACAGCGTCGCGCCCCGACGCTTCAGCGCGATGACGCTCGGAGCGTTCGCGACCGCGTCGCTCCTGCTCGCCGCGCTCGGGCTCTACGGCCTGCTGGCATTCACCGTCGGCGAGCGCGTCCGTGAGATCGCGGTCCGGCTCGCGCTCGGTGCCGAGCCAGGGGCGATTCTCCGGATGGTCGTGGGACAGGGGTTGAAGCTGGTGTCGGCAGGGCTGGTCGTCGGCATGGCCG
This sequence comes from Vicinamibacteria bacterium, assembly GCA_036559805.1. Classification (GTDB taxonomy): domain Bacteria; phylum Acidobacteriota; class Vicinamibacteria; order Fen-336; family Fen-336; genus DATBSL01. The sequence continues at coordinate 151 of DATBSL010000154.1, read as the reverse complement.
CCTCCTACGGGGTCGCGCGCGTGGTGGCGTCCTTCCTGTACCGGACCGAGCGCCACGACCTCGTCACGTTCGGCGCCGTCCCCATCGTGCTCGCGCTGATCGCCCTCGTAGCCTGTGTCGTCCCCGCGTATCGCGCATCGCGCCTGGACCC
>DATBSL010000153.1:0-9940 GCA_036559805.1 Vicinamibacteria bacterium | reverse complement strand
GCCTCGATACGTGTCCCGATACAGCCCCAGGATCCGCTCCATCTCCGCCACCGGCGCTCGGTGCGGTGAGGGAACCCCACGCCGCATGTCGATCAGGCCCGCATAGCCGTGCCGCTCCATCCGGTACCGCCACCGCCTAACGCTGCGTGGGCTCATCCCCAGAATCTCGGCCGCCTGCAGCCACGTGTACTCCCCATTGATCGCTCGAAATATCACTTCCTTGACCTTCATCGCCCGCTCCAGAGCCGAAGGCGGGAACAGCATCGGCACCTCCACGGTGCCTTCTAGCTCTCCCCGCACCCAGCCAGAAAAGCGGACACTTCATTTGCTCAAAAGCAGCGGTCAGATCATCTGCTCTCTACAGTGCGCGGCGTCGCGTTGACGCTTCGCGAGCGCGGGTGCTAGCCTCGCTTCGTCCTCGTCCTGCCCCCCGGGAGCTCCAGCCATATGAACTTCGCCTCCGTGAACGGAAACGTCGTGCCCGCCGCAGAGGCACGCGTCTCGGTGCTCGACAACGGCTTCGCGTTCGGCGACAGCGTCTACGAAGTGATGCGGACGTACGCGGGGCTCGCGTTCGAGCCGGGCCGGCACTTCCGCAGGCTGCGCGCCTCGGCCGCGCGCCTCGGCTTCGAGGTGCCGGGGACGGACGCGGAGCTGCTGCGGCAGGTGGAGGCGCTCGTGGCGCGGGCCGGGGCCGGCGAGCACTACCTGCGGACGATCGTGTCGCGCGGCGTCGGCGACTGCTCCTACGACTTCTCCCGGCTGGGCGCCCCGACCGTGGTGATGATCCAGAAGCCGCTCGCGCCCTACCCCGCCCGCCACTACGACGAGGGCATCCGCGTCGCCGCGGTGGGCGTCAGGCGCAACCACCCGCGCGCGCTCGACCCCGCGATCAAGTCGAGCAACCTGCTGAACAACATCCTGGCGGTGCGCGAGGCGCAGGCGCGCGGCTGCGACGAGCCGCTGCTGCTCAACCAGGAGGGCTACCTGGCCGAGGGCGCCAGCACCAACGTCTTCGTCGTGATGGAGGGGGCGCTCTTGACGCCTCCGCTCTCGGCCGGAATCCTCGCCGGGATCACGCGCGAGGTGGTGATCGAGCTCGCCGCCGGCCTCGGCGTGCCCTGCCACCAGAAGCCGCTCCACCTCGACACGCTGCTGGGCGCCGACGAGGCGTTCATGACCAGCACCACGCGCGAGATCGTGCCGGTGCGCCAGGTCGACGACGCGCTCGTCGGCGACGGCCGGCCCGGTCCCTACACCAGCCGGATGATCGACGCGTTCCACGCCTACGCGCCCGCTCATTGCGGACAGGCGGCGCTCACTGCCGCCGCCATCCCGTCCGCCCGAACCAGCGGCTGAGCTCGTCCTTCGGGACGCGCACGAGCGTCGGGCGCCCGTGCGGGCAGAGCGTGCGATGGGCCGTCCGGTACAGGTCGCGCACGATCGCCGTCATCGGCTCGCTGCCGAGCGGCTGCCCCGCGCGCACCGCCGAGTGGCAGGCGAGCGTCGCCGCGAGCCGGTCGCGTGTGCTGGAAACGGCCCAGTCGGCGGCGTCCCGCTCGGCCAGGTCCTGGAGGATTGCCGAAAGCGCGGGTCCCGGGTCGCGCGTTCCGAGCACTGCCGGCACGGCCCGTAGCCGCGTGGCGCCGCCGCCGAAGGGCTCGACGTCGAATCCGAGCCCGCGCAGCTCCTCGACGTTCGCGTCGAGCACGGGCCGCAGCGGCGGCGCGAGCTCGACCACCACCGGGGCGAGCAGCCCCTGCGACTCGACGAGCCGTCTGCCGGCCCGCTCCTGCAGCTGCTCGAAGCGTACGCGCTCGTGCGCCGTGTGCTGGTCGATGAGCATCAGCTCGTCGCCGTCCGTCGCGACGATGTAGATCAGCCGGTGCTGGCCCAGGACGACCGGCACGCTCTCCTCGAGCGGCGGCAAGGGCTCCGCGGCCCGAGGCCCTTCCGCAGCGAGCGACGCGCCGGCCCCCGGCGAGCCCCAGAGCGGACGCGTCGCGGACCCCTCCCCGCGCGCCAGGAACGCCGAGGTCGCCGCCGCGGCGCGCGCGGCGGTCTCCGAGGGCTCCAGGTCGACGAGGGCCGCGGGGGGCTTGCGGACACCTTCCGAGAGCCCCTCGCGAACCGCGCGCTCGACGGCCAGGAACACCGTGCGCGAGTCGGCGAAGCGGACCTCCGTCTTCGCGGGGTGGACGTTAACGTCCACGAGGTGCGGCTCGACGCCGACCAGCAGGAAAGCCTCGAAGCCGCGATCGCCGGCGCCGGCCTTGCGATAGGCCTCCATGACCGCCTTCGAGAGGGCGCGGTCGCGAACCGGGCGCCGGTTGACGAACAGGCGCAGGTTCGGCCGCGGCGGCCGCGGACGGTCCGGCCGGGAAACGAAGCCTCTGACCGTGACCCAGTCGGCGCCCCCCTCGACCGGCGCCATGTCCCCGATCAGCTTCGCCCCGAAGAGCTGGAAGAGCCGGGCCGCGAGCCCGTCGACCGACGGCGTCTCGAGCACGATTCGCCCGCCCGAGCGCAGCGAGAAGCCCGTCCCTGGACGCGCCAGCGCCAGGAGCGTGATGGCTTCGGCCACGTGTGAAGCCTCGGTCGCCGCTGCGCGCAGGAACTTGCGCCGGGCAGGCAGGGTCCCGAAGAGATCCCGTACCTCGACCGTTGTCCCGCGCGGGTGGCCGACGTCCCTCACGTGACGGCGCCGGCCGTGAGCCACCTCGACCTCGGTCCCCGCCGTGTCGCCGTCGGCCCGCGTCCGCAGCACGAGCTCCGACACGGCCGCGATCGACGGCAGCGCCTCGCCGCGGAAGCCGTGGGTCGATATCTGCTGCAGGTCCCCGAGCGCGCGCAGCTTCGAGGTGGCGTGGCGCTCGAGCGCCAGCTCGGCGTCGGCGCGGCTCATCCCGTCTCCGTCGTCGCGCACGCGGATGAGCGTCGTGCCCCCGTCCTCGATCTCGACGTGGACGCTCCGCGCCCCGGCGTCGAGAGCGTTCTCGACCAGCTCCTTCACGACGGACGCCGGCCGCTCGACCACCTCGCCTGCCGCGATCTTGTTGACGAGGTCGTCGGGCAGTCTCTGGACGCCGGTCACCACCTGGGGAAGTTCTCCACGAGCCTCTGTATCCTAGCCGAGTGAAGGTCGCGGTCGTGGGCGCCGGTCCGGCGGGTTCGCTGCTTTCGTACCACCTCGCCCGCTCGGGCGCGTCGGTCACGGCCTTCGACGCCTCGCACCCCCGCGAGAAGCCGTGCGGTGGCGGCGTGACGGCCAAGGCGCTGGCGCTCCTGCCGCCTGCCCCGCCCGCCGATCCGCTGCCGGCTCGCTTCGTGGAGGCGTGCCGCTTCGAGTCGGGGACCGGCGAGTCGGTCGACCTCGCACTGGCCAAGCCCGTGGCGGTGGCGTCTCGCCGCGAGCTGGACGCGTGGCTGCTCCGCCGCGCGATCGAAGCCGGGGCGGAGCACGTGAGCGAGCGGGTGGTCGGAGTGGACGGCGCGGGCCGTGTGCGCACCACGGCCGGCCGCGACGAGCGCTTCGACCACATCGTCGGCGCCGACGGCGCCGGGAGCCTCGTGCGCCGCAGCCTGCACGCTCCATTGCCCCCGGAGCGGCTCGCGATGGCGCTCGGCTGGTTCGCGCGCGGAACGGCGCCCATGCTGGTGCGCTTCACGCCCGGCCTCGACGGCTACCTGTGGCTGTTTCCCCGGCCGGACCACGTCGGCGTCGGCATCTGCGCTCCACTCGCGTCGGTTCCGACGCGCGAGATCCGCGGCAGGCTCGAAGCGGAGGTGGCGAAGCACTTCCCGGCGCTCGCCGACGACGGGACCCGTCGCTACGCGCACACGATCCCCTCCCCCACGGCCGACCCGGCCTCGCTCCTCGACATCGCCGGCCCGCGCTGGGCCCTCGTCGGCGATGCGGCAGGCCTGACCGATCCCATCACCGGCGAGGGGATCTACTACGCGCTGCGCTCTGCCGTCGTGCTCGCGGACACCCTGCGAACGGACGGCTCGACGGCGCGCTATCCGGAGCGGGCGCTCGCCGACTTCGGGCGCGAGCTGTTGAAGGCGGCGGCGCTGCGCGACCGCTTCTACGCGCCCGGCTTCGTGGAGCGCATGATCCGCTACGCCTCTCGCAGCGAGGCGATCCGCAGCGTGCTCGGCGACCTCGTGCTCGGCGAGCAGGGCTACCTCGACCTCAAGCGGCGGCTGCTGTGGACAGCCCCGCGCTTCCTGCTGCAGAGCGCGCGCGTTCATGTCAAGCGGGGGGTCTGGGGGGCGGCTTAGGAGCCCCCCAGGTAGGGAGTGCCTCGGTCTGCCCCGCGGGCGACGAACAACGAACCAGAGCCGTCGGGATCTCGGCCAACGAAAGCAACCGAGATCCCGCCGGGACTAATCGCTCGCCGACTGCTCGAGTTGCGCCTGGGCCGCCGCGAGCCGCGCGATCGGCACCCGGTAGGGCGAGCACGACACGTAGTCGAGCCCGACCTCGTGGAAGAAGCGGATCGAGGCCGGATCGCCGCCGTGCTCGCCGCAGACGCCGATCTTCAGGTCCTTCTTGACCCCGCGCCCCTTCTGAACGCCCATCTTCACGAGCAGCCCCACGCCGGCCGCGTCGATCGTCACGAACGGGTCCTTCTCGATGAGTCCGTGCTCCTGGTAGTAGAGCAGGAACTTCCCCGCGTCGTCGCGGCTCAGGCCGAAGCCCATCTGCGTCAGGTCGTTGGTGCCGAAGGAGAAGAACTGCGCCTCCTTCGCGATCTCGTCGGCGGTCATCGCGCCGCGCGGGACCTCGATCATGGTGCCGATCAGGTAGTCGACGCCGGAGCCGTCCTTGCCGAGCACCTCGTTCGCCGCCTCGAGAACGATCGCCTTCTGGCGCTTCAGCTCTTCGACGTGGCCGACGAGCGGGATCATCACCTCGGGCTTCACCGGGATGCCCTTCTTCGCGACCGCGAGTGCCGCCTCGAAGATCGCGCGCGCCTGCATGCGCGTGATCTCGGGGTAGGTGATGCCCAGGCGGCAGCCGCGGTGGCCCAGCATCGGGTTGAACTCGTGGAGCTCCTCCACGGCGCGCAAGAGCTTCTCCTTCGTCTCGATCGTCCTCTTGTTCTTGGAGCCGCCCCTGGCCTTGAGCGTCGCGATCTCGACCATCAGCTCCTCGCGCTTCGGCAGGAACTCGTGCAGCGGCGGATCGAGCGTACGGATCGTGACCGGCGAGCCGTGCATCTCCTTGAAGAGCCCGGTGAAGTCCGCCTTCTGCATCGGCTCGAGCTTCTTGAGCGCGGTCTTGTAGTCCTTGACGTACCGGCCGTACTCCTTCTCGACCTTGGCCAGCTCCTTCTTGATCTCGGCCGCCTGCCCGCCCTTCGCTTCCTTGAGCCGCTCCTTGAGCCGCTGAGCGAGGTCGATCCCGCGCTGGCCGCGCGCGGCCGCCAGGATCATCTTGACGACGTGCGGCAGGCGCTCCTCGCCGAAGAACATGTGCTCGGTGCGGCACAGGCCGATGCCGCGGGCGCCGAAGCCGAAGGCCACCTTCGCGTCTTTCGGCACGTCGGCGTTGGCGCGGATCCCGAGCCGCCTCACCTCGTCGGCCCAGCCGAGCAGCTTCTCGAACTTCTGGTAGACCGCCGACTTCCCGGGCGCGAGCCGGCCCTCGACGACCTGGATCACCTCCGAGGCGCTCGTCGGGACGGCCGCCAGCATCACCTCGCCGGTCGAGCCGTCGATCGAGATCGGGTCGCCTTCCCGGAGCGTCTTGCCGCCGACCTTCAGGGTCTTGGCCTTCGCGTTGATGTCCAGCGCTCCGCAGCCGACGACCGAGGGCTTGCCCATCTGGCGGCCGACGACGGCCGCGTGCGAGGTCATGCCGCCGGTGGCGGTGAGCACACCTTGCGCGACCGACATGCCGTGGATGTCGTCGGGCACCGTTTCCATCCGGACCAGCAGCACGCGCTTGCCCTTCTGCGACCAGGCGACGGCCTCGTCGGCGGTGAACACGATGGCGCCCGCCGCCGCGCCGGGCGAGGCCGGCAGGCCCTTGGCCGCGACCGCGACGCCCTTTCTGGCCTTCGGGTCGAAGATCGGGTGCAGCAGCTGGTCGAGCGCCTGCGGCTCGACCTTCAGCAGCGCCTCCTTGCGGCTGATCAGCCCCTCGTCGCACATGTCCACCGCGATGTTCACGGCCGCGAGACCCGTCCGCTTGCCGTTGCGGGTCTGGAGCATGTAGAGCGTGTTCTCCTGGATCGTGAACTCGAAGTCCTGCACGTCCTTGTAGTGGCGCTCGAGCCGGTTCGTGATCTCGCGCAGCTGCTGGTACGCCTTCGGCATCACCTTCTCGAGGTCGGTGATCGGGTTCGGGGTGCGGATGCCCGCCACGACGTCTTCGCCCTGCGCGTTCTGCAGGAACTCGCCGTAGAACTCCCTGGCACCCGTCGAGGGGTTGCGCGTGAAGCCGACTCCCGTCGCCGAGCTCATGCCCATGTTGCCGAACACCATCGCCTGCACGTTGACGGCCGTGCCGAGGTCGTGGGGGATGTCGTTGAGCTTGCGGTACGTGATCGCGCGCGGGTTCATCCACGACTGGAAGACCGCGTCGCGCGCGCCGACGAGCTGCGCGCGCGGCTCCTGCGGGAAGGGCGCCTTCGTCTCGCGCTGCACGACGGACTTGTAGCGCGCGATCACCTCGTCGAGCGCCTTCTCGTCGAGCTCGAGGTCGTTCTTGACCTTGAGCTTCTTCTTGACGGCCGAGAGCTCGTGCTCGAACTTGTCCTTCTCGATCCCGAGCACGACGTTGCCGTACATCTGGATGAAGCGCCGATAGCTGTCCTTGGCGAAGCGCGGGTTGCCGGTCTTGGCCTTCAGTCCCTGGACCGAGCGGTCGTTCATGCCCAGGTTGAGGATCGTGTCCATCATGCCCGGCATCGAGAACTTCGAGCCGCTGCGCACCGAGACGAGCAGCGGATCCGAAGCGTCGCCCAGCTTCTTGCCGACGAGCCCCTCGAGCCGCGCGAGCGCCGCGTCCATCTGCTGGTCGACCTCGCCCGGCAGCTTCCGGCCGCTGTCGTAGTAGGCGGTGCAGGCCCGGGTCGAGATCGTGAAGCCCGGCGGCACCGGCACGCCGGCGTTCGTCATCTCGGCGAGGCCCGCGCCCTTGCCGCCGAGGGTGTCCTTCATGTCCTTGTTGCCGTCGGCCTTGCCGCCGCCGAAGAAGAAGACGTACTGGGTCACGATGTGCCTCCAAGTCTCGAAATGTCCGCGATGCGGTAGAAGAGCGAGAGCGCCTGCCGGAGCAGGGCCAGCCGGTTGGCCCGCACGCGCGGGTCCTCGGCCATGACGAGCACGTCTTCGAAGAAGCGTCCGATCGGGACGCGCAGCGTCGCGAGGCCGCGCAGCCGGTCGTCGTAGGAGCCGCGGGCCTGCTCCAGGCCGGCGATCGCGGTGTAGAGCGCGCGCTCCGCCTCGCCCTCGAACAGCGCCGGGTCGATCGCGGCGGCGTCCGGCTCCTTCGCCACGATGTTCTTGGCGCGCTTGAAGGCCTCCGCGAGGGCTGCGAAGTCCTCGGGCTTCTCGCGCCGCACGCGCGCGAGCGCGTGAGCGCGCGCGAGCGCGTCGATCGGGTCGGCGAGCGCGCGCGGCGCGCCCGAGCCCTCGGTTCCTGCCTGCGAGTCGGGCGCCTGAACCGAAGCCGCCACCTCGTCGGGCGCCAGGCCCCGGGCCGACAGGACGTGCTCGAGCCGATCCAGCAGGAACGCCTGGACGCTGCGCGCCGTCGCGTCCGTCGGCTGCTCCTGCGCGGGGTAGGCGGCGGCCGCCACGTCCACGAGCGACGCCAGGTCGGGCACCGGCTCGCCCGGCGCCGGCCGCCAGAAGTCGAGCACCGCGCGGACCGCTCCCTGGCCCGCTCGGCGCAGGCCGTAGGGGTCGCGGCTGCCGGTAGGGTTCTCCCCGATCGCGAAGTAGCCGGCGAGCGTGTCGAGCTTGTCGGCGAGCGCCACGGCCGCGAACACGCGCGCGGCGCCGTCCCGGCCCGCGAAGGCCGCAGCCGGCTCGGCGTCGGCCTCGACCGCCACCGGGTGGTAGTGCCAGCGAACGGCCTCGGCCACGGGATCCGGCGGCGCCGTGCCCGCGAGGTAGATCCCGCCCATCACGCCCTGCAGCTCCGGGAACTCGCGCACCATGAGCGTCACGAGGTCGGCCTTGGCCAGCCGCGCAGCCTGGACGGCGGCCGCGAGCGCGTCGCCCGCGAGCAAGCCGCGCCGGCCCATCTCCTCGACGAGCGCCGCCGTACGCGCCGACTTGTCCTGGTAGCTGCCGAGGCCGCGGTGGAATGTGACTCCGGCCAGGTCGGAGACGCGCTCCGCGAGCGGCCGCTTGCGGTCCTCGGTGAGGAAGAATGCGGCATCGCGCAAGCGGGCGACCACCACGCGCTCCATGCCCCGTGCGATCTCGCCGGCCGTGTTGCCGTCGCCGTTCGTCACCGCGGCGAAGCGGTCGATGCGGCCCGCTGCGTCGCGCAGCGACACGTACTTCTGGTGGTGCACCAGCACCGTCTCGAGCACCTCGGGCGGCAGGCCCCGGAACTCCTCCGGGATGCGGCCCACGAGCACCGTCGGGTACTCGACGAGGTCGCGCCACTCGACGCGCAGGCCGTGGTCGAGCCACGTGCCGCCGCTCGCGGCGGCACGCAGCTGCTCGTCAATCCTGGAGGCTCGTTGCGCCGGGTCGAGGATCACGAAGCGTTCGCGCAGCCGCTCGCTCAGCTCCCCGTAGGATTTGACCGTGATCCCTTCACGTTCGCGTCCCTTCGGAAGGAAGCGGTGCCCGCGCGACTCCGCCCCGCTCTCCACGACCACGCGGCCCCTGGCTCCCGCCTCGAGGGCGTGGATCTGGAACGGCACCACCTGGCCGTCGAAGAGCACGACCAGCCAGCGGATCGGGCGGCCGAAGGGGAAGGCGCCGCGGCCGTCCTCGAGCCACGCGTCCCAGCTCATACGCTTGGGGAACGCCAGCGCGCGCAGGAGATCGGACAGAAGCGCCGGCACGAGCTCGCCCGTCGCGCGGCCAGCGACCTTCTTGACGAAGAGCAGGTTCAGCTCGGAGGGCTTCGACTCGTCCTTCGGCTTTTGGAGGAGCGACTCGACCGCGACGCTGTTCTTCTTGGCGAAGCCCTGCGCGGCAGCCGTCCACGCCCCGGAAGCGTCCTTCGCGACCTTCAGCGCCGGGCCCCACACGGGCTCCTCGCGGTCGGACTGGCGCGCGGGCAGCTCGGCACGCAGCACCAGGCGCCGCGGCGTCCAGGCGACCGCAGCGTCCTTCGCTTCCAGGAACTCGCGCGCGGCGGCGTCCACGAAGTGCTTTCGCAGCTGCTCGGCCAGCCCCGGCAGCCAGGGCGCCGGCATCTCCTCGAAGCCCACCTCGACCAGGAGCTCAGCCACGCTGCGGCTCCTCGGCCGGCGCGGCCGACAAGGACTCGACGTACGCCTTGGCGATTGCGCACGCGAGCTTGCGGATCCTCAGGATCATGCCGGCGCGCTCGCTCACCGAGATGGCCCCTCGCGCGTCGAGCACGTTGAACGCGTGCGAGCTCTTGAGCGTCCAGTCGTAGGCCGGCAGGAACGTCCGCCCGCCCGGCGCCTCCAGCAGTCGCGCGCCCTCGGCGAGCGCGCTCTCGAAGACGCGGCGGTGCAGCTCCACGTCCGCGAGCTCGAACGAGTAGCGCGAGAGCTGGAACTCCTCCTCGAGCCGCACCTCGCGGTACGAGGTGTCCCTCGACCACCGGAGGTCGTAGACGTTCTCGACGTCCTGCAGGTACATCGCGATCCGCTCGAGGCCGTAGGTGATCTCGCCCGAGATCGGCGCGAGGTCGATGCCGCCCGCCTGCTGGAAGTAGGTGAACTGGGTGATCTCCTGCCCGTCGAGCAGGACCTGCCAGCCGATGCCC
>DATBSL010000152.1:0-3191 GCA_036559805.1 Vicinamibacteria bacterium | reverse complement strand
CGCAGCGCCGGCTCGTACTCCGCCCCCTCCGCCGCGAACACGAGGCGCGGCTCGACGAGCGCCACGATCTCCCGCAGGGCCGCGTAGTCGCGGGTGCGCAGCGAGTAGGCCGGCGCGACCGGCGCGTACAGGACACCGGTGTACATCGCCGCGAGCCCCAGCAGCGCGTGGTCGATGCCGTTGCCCGACAGGATCAGCAGCGGCCGGTCCTGCGACAGCCGCCGGTCGACGAGCGCCTGCCCGAGGCGCCGCACGGAGGCGAGTGCCGCCGCATACGTGAGCGTCCGCCACGCGCCGGATGCGGTCCGCTCGGCCAGGAAGACGCGCTCGGGGGCGCGGCCGGCCCAGTGCTCGAGCCGCTCGCTCAGGGTGTCGGGGTACGGCCCGAGCGGCTGCCGCGAGCTCAGGTACCACGCCCCGCCCTCGCCGCGGCGCACCGCGGTCTCCAGGCTCTCGACACGCACCGGTTTCGTCCGCGCCCTGACTTCGCTCACGGCGCCGCTCGCAGGGGCGCCGGCTCGGCCGCTTCGAGTGCTTTGTCGTGGGCGCGGAAGCTGGACCCGGCCGCGGCGAGCCGCGACAAGAGCGGCGCGGGCGCCCAGCGCTCGCCGTGCTCGCGGTGGAGCGCCGCGACGCGCTCGTGGATCACGCCGAGCCCGACGCTGTCGGCGTAGAACATCGGGCCGCCGCGGTAGCCCGGGAACCCGTAGCCGGTGAGGTAGATGACGTCGATGTCGGCCGCGCGCTGCGCGACGCCCTCGTCGAGCGCGCGCGCGCCCTCGTTGACGAGCGCGTAGAGCGTCCGCTCCAGGATCTCGGAGTCGGAGACCTCGCGGCGGCGGATCCCGGCGCTCGTCGCGACCGTCTCGATCAGCTCGACGACCTCGGGGTCGGGGATCGGCTTTCGGTCGTCGCCGTAGCGGAACCAGCCGCGCCCCGCCTTCTGGCCCAGCCGTCCGAGCTCCACGAGCCTGTCGGCGACGAGCGGCCGCCGCGCGCCCGGCTCCTCGAACTGGCCGAGCTCCTTGCGGATCCGCCACGCCACGTCGAGCCCGCCCATGTCGTCCACGGCGAAGATCCCCATCGCCATGCCCCAGTCCGTGAGCAGCCGGTCGATCCGCTCGGGCGTCGCTCCCTCCTCCGCGAGGAACTGCGCCTCGTACATGTACGGGAACATCATGCGGTTGCCGACGAAGCCCGCGGCGTTGCGGACCACGACACCGACCTTGCCGAGGCGCTTGGCGAGCGCGAGCGCCGCCTTGAGCACATCCGGCGACGTCGCGCGCCCGCGCACGATCTCGACGAGGCGCATCACGTGGGCCGGGCTGAAGAAGTGCAATCCGACGACCGCCTCGGGCCGGCGCGTGGCGGAAGCGATGGCGTCGATGTCGAGCGTCGAGGTGTTGGAGGCCAGCACGCAGCCCGCTGGCGCGCGGCGGTCGATCTCCCCGAACACGCGCTTCTTGAGCTCGAGGCTCTCGAAGACCGCCTCGATCACGAGGCCAGCGCCTTCGCAGCCGTCGTAGCCGACGCTCGCGCGGATACGCCCGAGCCGCTCCGCGACGCTCTCGGCCGAGAGGCGTCCGCGGTCGATCGAGGACTGGTAGTTGCGGCGGATCGTGGCGAGGCCGCGCTCGACGGCCGCGGCGTCAACGTCGCTCAGGCTCACCTCGAGGCCGGCGTTGGCGCAGGCCATCGCGATGCCGGCTCCCATCGTGCCGGCGCCGACCACGGCCACGGCGCGCGGCTCGGCGGCCGTGGCCTCGCTGGGGAGCCCGGGCACGCGCGAAACGCCCCGCTCGGCGAAGAACGCGTGGACGAGCGCGCGCCCCTGCTCCGAGCGCACGCTCGCGAGCGACAGCTCACGCTCGCGGCGGCAGCCTTCCGCGAACGGCAGCGAGGCCGCGGCCTCGAGCGCCTCGAGCACCGCGAGCGGCGCCTCTTGGTTGCGCCGCGTCCGTCGCGCGGTGTCGCGGCCCTGCTGCAGGATCGCGGCCCGCTCGGCGGTGGCTGCCGGCATCACCTCGCGCTCGCGGCTCTTCGGGTGCGGCGCGCCGCGGCGGACCGCGTCGCGGGCGAAGGCGACGGCGGCGTGCGCGAGATCGCCGTCGACCACGGCGTCCACCAGGCCGGATCGCCGCGCGTCCCCGGCGTCGATCGGGCGGCCCGACACGCACATCTCGACCGCCTTCTGCGCGCCAACCAGCCGCGGCAGCCGCTGCGTGCCTTCGGCTCCCGGCACGATCCCCAGGTTGACCTCGGGCAGGCCGAGGCGGGCGGCCGCGCTGGCGATGCGGTAGTGCCCCGCCATCGCGAGCTCGAGCCCGCCGCCGAGCGCCGTGCCGTGGATCGCCATCACCACCGGCTTCGGGCAGTCCTCGACGAGCGCCAGGAGCTCGTGGAAGTCCGGCGGCTCGGCGCCGGTCCAGGCCGCCGCCTCGAGGTCCTTGAGGTCGGCGCCCGCGACGAACGTCTTGCCCGCCCCGAGCACCACGAGCGCTTCGACCGACGCGTCCGACGCGAGCCGCCTCACGGCCGCGGCCAGCTCGGCGGCCACGTCCCGGCCGAGCGCGTTGACGGGCGGGTTGTCGATCTGGACGACGGCGACCGCGCCCTGTTGCGAAACGCCGATTCGATCGGGCATGTGTCGAAACCGGCACGTTAGCACGACTCGCGGCGGCCGCCGCGTCGCTGGACGCCGCTCGCGTCGTTGCTAATATGTCCGGCATGCAGCCGCCGCTACAGACGCTCGCGGGCTACAGGCGGCCGCGCGCCGGGACGCAGCCCGAGTACCTGCACCCGGCCTACAAGTCGTCGGTGAAGCGCGCCCCGACGCAGCCGCTCGTCGCGCTGCCGCACGGGCTCACCGAGGTGACCGGCCCGTCGTTCGGGCTGGAATCGGGCGAGGCCGTGGGCTGCGACCTCACGCGGCAGCACGCCTCCCCGCCGCTCGGCGAGCGCATCGTGGTGGGCGGCCGCGTGCTCGACGAGGACGGCCGCCCGCTGCGCGGCGCTCTCCTCGAGGTGTGGCAGGCGAATGCCGCTGGGCGCTACCGCCACGAGATCGACCAGCACGACGCCCCGCTCGACCCCAACTTCACGGGCTTCGGCCGGATCCTGACCGACGACGAGGGGCGCTACCGCGTGCTCACGGTCAGGCCGGGGGCCTATCCCTGGGCCAACCACCACAA
>DATBSL010000151.1:0-40125 GCA_036559805.1 Vicinamibacteria bacterium | reverse complement strand
AAGGCCGACGAGAAGCGCCGGGCCGGCGGGGCGATTCGCGTGCCGTTCGTGAGGCGCTGCCGCCTCGACTACGGCGGCGGGCAGGTCGACTCGGCGTTCATCGTGAACATCAACGCTCTGGGGGCGTACGTGGCGCACGAGACGATGCCGGCGCTCGGGCGGACGCTGGTGTTCTGCTTCCAGGTCCCCGGCAGCGAGCGGGAGGTTACGACGGACGGCGTCGTGGCGTGGACCAACCCGCAGCAGGACCACCCGGTCCACAGCCTTCCCCCCGGCTTCGGCGTGGCTTTCCGCGGTCTCTCCGCGGACGCGCGCTCGCGCATCGACCAGATCGTCGCCGACTACCTCGAGCGCCAAGCCAGCTGACGTCCGCTACGACCGTGCGCCCTTCGCTTCGGGCCTAGGTACGGGCGCCGGGCGGCAGCGGCAACGGCGCCTCGCCGAGCGTTTCCGCCACGGCGCGGATCCCACCCAGGTCCTGCGGCATCGCACTGCCCTGGGCGACGAGCCTCACGCCGCCCGGCCAGGCGAAGCTCGCGACGCGAACGTCGAGATCCCGCGACATGTCCCTGAGCAGCGACCGCGCGGATTCGACGAGCCGCGGGAGACGGGACGCCTCGGCGTCGGTCCCGGGCGGCGCCGAGTCGCGCGCCGCGGTCTCGTCGCCCGCAGGGCCCACCTCGACCACGATCTGGAGTCGGAACTCGAGGGGTTCCGTGGTCTGGCCGGCTTCGAATCCAGGCAGCGTCATGAACCACGGATGTGCAACAGTCCTGCCAGCTGGAGTTGCGCAGGCATGAGCGCTTCCGGATCCATAGCCAGCGCAGCCACTTAGGCACCGACGGGGCGCGGGCCCCCTGCGCCCGGGTGCGAGACCGACCGTCCTCTTTGTCTGTAGAAGCTCTATGAAAACGAGAACAATCTACAGCAGCAGGCTGACGGGGTTCTCGAGCAGCCGACGCACCTCGGCGAGGAACTGCGCGGCGGTGGCGCCGTCCACGACGCGGTGGTCGGAGCTGAGCGTGACTTTCATGCGGTGGCCCACCGCGAGCTGGTCGCCCTTGACGACCGGCTGCTTGCGGACCGCGCCGACCGCCAGGATGCAGCTCTCGGGCGGGTTGATGATCGCCGTAAACTCGGTGACGTCGAACATCCCGAGGTTCGAGATCGTGAAGGTCGAGCCCATGAACTCCTCGGGCTTGAGCTTGCGGTCGCGGGCGCGCGTCGCGAGGTCCTTCACCTCGGCGGAGATGTCCGCGACGTGCTTGCGGTCGGCGTTGCGAACCACCGGCGTGATGAGCCCGTCGGGGATCGACACCGCCACGCCCACGTGGACGTCGGCGTGGGTCTGGATCGCCTCGCCGGTCCAGGACGCGTTCACGGTGGGGAAGCGGGTGAGCGCCCTCGCGCACGCCTTCAGCACCAGGTCGTTGAAGGAGACCTTGAGCTCCTCCGCGCGCACGAGCTGCTCGCGCAGCGACACCGCGGCGTCCATGTCGATCTCGACCGTGACGTAGAAGTGCGGCGCGCCGAACGCGCTCTCGGACAGCCGCTTCGCGATCGTGCGGCGCATGCTGGAGAGCGGGATGGTCGTGCCCGGCGCCACGGACGGAACGGGCGCCGCGGCCCGCGAGGCGGGCGCCGCGGCCGCGGTGCGCGCCGGTGGGGACGCGATGTATCCCTCGACGTCGCGCTTGACGATCCGTCCGCCAGGGCCGGAGCCGGGGACCGACGCGAGCGGGACGTTCGAGCGGGCGGCGATGGCGCGCGCCAGGGGGCTCGCCTTGACGCGGCCTCCTGGCGACGGCGGCACGAGCCCGACCGGCCCCGCGGCTCGCGGTGCCGCGGCCGGAGCTGGAGGAGGCGTTGCCGGAGCCGCCACCGGAGAGGCAGGAGCAGTCGGCGCCGCGGCAGCGGGCTTGGCCGCCGCGGGAGCGGGTGCGGTGGCCGGAGCAGCCGCTGCCGCCGCGGCCGCGCTCGCTCCCGCGAGCGTCGCCGCGATGTCCTCGTTCGCGTCCGCGATCACGCCGATCAACGTACCGATCGGGGCCTTCCCGCCGGCGGGCACCAGGATCTTCCGGAGCACGCCGGAGCCCAGAGCCTCCATCTCCATGTTGGCCTTGTCGGTCTCGATCTCGGCGAGCACGTCGCCCACCTTGATCGTGTCGCCCTCTTTCTTGCTCCACTTGACGATGGTGCCCTCCTCCATCGTCGGGGAGAGCTTGGCGAGGACGACGCGCGTGATCATCGGTACAGCACCTGGCGCACCGCCTCGGCGACACGCTCGGGCTGCGGCAGGAAGGCCTTCTCGAGCATCTTCGAGTACGGCATCGGCACGTCGGCCGCGGTCACGCGGATCACCGGAGCGTCGAGGTCGTCGAAGCACTCGCGCTGCACGCGGTCGGAGATCTCGGCGCCGAAGCCCGCGTAGCGCCAGCCCTCCTCGACCACGACGCAGCGATTGGTCTTGCGCACGGAGTCGAAGATCACGTCGTCGTCGAGCGGCCGCAGCGTGCGCGGGTCGACCACCTCGGCCTCGATGCCGTCCTTGGCGAGGAGCTCCGCCGCCTGCAGCGCGAACTGCGTCGAGCGGCTCCAGCCCACGATCGTCACGTCCTGGCCCGCGCGCTTCACGTCCGCCTGTCCGAGCGGGATCGTGAACTCCTCGTCGGGCACCTCGCCCTTGAGGTTGTAGAGCACCTCGTTCTCCATGAAGATCACGGGGTTGTCGTCCCGGATCGCGCTCTTGAGGAGGCCCTTGGCGTCCTTCGGGGTGGACGGCATCACGACCACCAGGCCCGGGATGTGGGCGAACCAGCTCTCGAACGCCTGCGAGTGCTGCGCCGCGACCTGGGCCGCGGCGCCCGAGGGCCCGCGCATCACCATCGGGCAGCGGATCTGGCCGCCCGACATGTAGCGGTACTTGGCCGCGTGGTTGACGATCTGGTCGAGCGCCAGCAGCGAGAAGTTGAACGTCATCATCTCGGCGATCGGGCGCATGCCGACGAAGGCGGCGCCCACGGCGACGCCGGCGATCGCCTCTTCCGCGATCGGCGTGTCGCGCACGCGCCACTCGCCGAACTCCTGCAGCAGGCCCTGCGTGATCTTGTACGCCCCCTGGTACTCGCCGACCTCCTCGCCGAGCAGGAACACCGAGGGGTCGCGGCGCATCTCCTCGCGCATCGCGGCGTTCAGGGCGTCGCGCATGGTCATGACAGGCATCGCTCAGCCCTCCACCTTGGCGGGGGCGGGCGCCTGGGTCCACGCCGGGAAGCTCTCGGGCAGGCGGTCGTCCTTCTCGGCGACGCGCCAGGCTGGGTCCTTGTCCGCCGCCGTGTGGATGTAGGGCGAGCGCACGTAGACGTTCTCGTAGAGCGTCTCGGGGGCCGGCCAGGGGCTCTTGTCGGCGAACTCGACCGAGTCGGCGACTTGCGCCTGCACGTCCTTGTCGATCGCGTCGAGCTCGGCCTGCGCGACCTTGAGCTGTTCCGCCAGCACCTTGGTGAAGCGCACGATCGGGTCGTGGAGCATCATCTCCTCGACCTCTTCCTTGGTGCGGTACTTGCCGGGGTCCGACATCGAGTGCCCGCGGTAGCGGTAGGTCTCGACCTCGAGCAGCGTCGGGCTCTTGTCGCGTCGCGCGCGGTCGATCGCCTCGGCGAGGGCGCCGCGCACCGTCAGCAGGTCCATGCCGTCGACGTCGCGGCGTGGGATCCCGTAGGCGCTGCCGCGCTGGTAGAGGTCCTTCACCGACGAGGCGCGGTCGAGCGACGTGCCCATCCCATAACGGTTGTTCTCGATGACGTAGACGACCGGCAGGCCCCAGAGCGCGCTGATGTTGAGCGACTCGTGGAAGGCGCCCTCGTTGACCGCGCCGTCCCCGAAGAAGCAGATCACCACCTGGTCTGTCTGGCGCAGGCGGATCGCGTAGCCGATGCCGGCCGCGATCGGCAGGTGGCCGCCGACGATGCCGTCGCCGCCGAAGTTCCCTGTGGGCACGTCGTAGAAGTGCATGCTGCCGCCCTTGCCGCGGCTGATGCCGGTCTGGCGCCCCCACAGCTCCGCCATCAGCGGGCGCGGGTCGGTCCCGCGCGCGAGCGCGTAGCCGTGGTCGCGGTACGAGCCGAGAAAGTAGTCGTCCGGACGCAGCAGGCTCATCGCGCCGACCGCGACGGCCTCCTGGCCGATGTAGAGGTGGAGGAAGCCACCGATCTTTCCCTCCACGTAGACCTGCGCGCAGCGCTCCTCGAAACGCCGGATCAGGAGCATGCTGCGATACAGAGTGAGCGCTTCGTCTTTCGTCATGTCTCTTACGCTAGCCTCCGACGCCGCTCGACGGGCGAACTTCCTTTTTTACTGTGGATTAGACCCGGCGTCAACGACGATCGCGCCACGGCTAGAGGACGAGAACGGCGATGGCGGTGAGCGCCAGACCGAGGAGCAGGAGACCCACGAGGGACAAGGCGAACGTGGGCTCGGCAGACTCGGGCGTCGGGCCGCCGAGCGCCGGGGTAGTTCCCTCGAAGGCGCCCTTGACCTCCGGCCGCGCCATGTAGAGCAGCACCGTCGCCGCAGCCAGCGTGAACGGACAGACGAGCAGAGAGACGGCGGCGCTGGCGATCTGCAGGTGGCGCGCCCAGGGCGCGAGCGCGCGCAGTCCGAGCGCCATGCTGGTGCCGAGGCCGGCCGCGACCGCGGCCAGGAGCCCAGCGCCGAGCCAGCCAAGCCAGCCCGCCTGGAGCCGGGCCGCCCCCACCAGCGTCCCCGCGATGGCGAGCGGCACGAAGAGCGCCCACAGGCCGGCGAGCAGGCTCACCGTCGCGGGTCGCCCCAGCGCCTGCGGCACGCGCCGGACCGGGCGCGGCACGGACGAGGCAGGCGCGCGCGGCGTCGCGGGCCTTCGCGGGTGGGCTGATGCCGGCGGCGGCGTCGGGAGCCGCAGAGCCGCCGGCTCCGGCACTGGCTGCGAGTCGCCGAGCTCGCTGGGGCCGCGGTCTGCGGTCTCGAGCTCGAGGCCTTCGGGCGCCACCACCACCGTCTCGCCGATCTCGGGAAGCAGCCGCAGCTGGACCTCTCCGAGCTTCACGGTGTCACCGGGCTTGAGCGGCGCCCTCTCGACCCTGCGGCCGTTGACGAAGATCCCGTTCGCGCTGCCGGCGTCGCGGATCGAGAGGCCGGCGGGTCCGTCCTCGATCACCGCGTGCCGCCTCGAGCACTTCGAGTCGTTCAGCACGATGTCGCAGCCGGGGTCGCGTCCCACCACGCACACGCTGCCCGGCAGCTCGACCTCGTGGGTCGTACCGCCGTGGTAGGAGATCTGGAAGCGCATGAGTGCCGCCTTGCGGGCCGGGCGATGGATTCTAGCAGCCCCGCCCGGCCCTCGACTTCGATCGAGAGGGCGGTTTAGGATCGACGGGCAGGCGGCAGGAAGAGGTGGCAGCGATGCGTCACGGCGATTCCAAGGAGCACGCGACGCGGCTCGCCGAGGTGCTGGAGATCCTCGCGCGCCAGGCCTCCGCCGAGGATCGCGATCTGGTCCTGAGCCTCGCGCCGATCCTGTTCGCCGGCATGCCGCTCCGGATCGGCCTCGGGCTGCCGGCCGAGACGGTGGCCGCGCGCATCCTGAAGCTGCACTTTCCCTTCATCGCTCGCGAGATGCCGCCGGCGCACCAGCTCTACAAGGGCCTGCCCGGGATCCACGTCTCGGCTGTCAACCTGAACGAGGACGAGTCGCGCGCGATCGGCGGCGGCGTGGCACTGCCGCTCGAGACGACGGTGCTGCGCACGCACACGGTCGACCGGCCGTTCATCTTCGACAGCCTCAAGAACTATCTGCAGAAGTCCGGGCTGCGCGTCTATGCGGCCTTCCACCCGATCTTCACGGTCAGGCGCCAGTGGGAGCGCGTCGTGGCGTTCGGCGACGTGCACGACGAGGGCAGCAAGGAGAGCTACTGCCTGTTCCATATCGAGCCGCTGCAGTCGAAGGAGCGGCTGCGCCGGATCGAGCACGAGGTGTTCTCGCTGCTGAAGGCGGTGTTCCTGGCCGTCGACGACTTCAAGGACATGGGTCGCGTCTGCCGCGAGCTGGTCCCGACGCTGCGCTCGAAGCGCGACGACCCGGGCGAGCTTGCCTCGTCGCGCGCGTTCCTCGACTGGCTGCAGGACGACAACTACATCTTCATGGGCACGGTGCAGTACGGCGCCTCGCCCGACGGTGAGCTCACCCGCATCGACGAGACCGCGACCGGCGTCTTCAGCGACCCGACGCTTTTGCCCGTGGTGTTCCCGGGGGTCGT
Organism: Vicinamibacteria bacterium; assembly: GCA_036559805.1. Classification (GTDB taxonomy): domain Bacteria; phylum Acidobacteriota; class Vicinamibacteria; order Fen-336; family Fen-336; genus DATBSL01. The sequence continues at coordinate 33,829 of DATBSL010000151.1, read as the reverse complement.
GGAGCACGTCGAGTCGCACCTGATTCCGAAGCCGAACGACCCGCGCATCCTCGACCTCGACTTCTGCGCCAACGCGCAGGCGATCTACCACGCGGAGCCGATCGAGGACTTGACGGTGCGCGAGTGGGGCGACGACGGCAAGGCGCGCAAGCTCACAGTGCTCCTCGGCCGCTTCGCGCGCGGGGCCTTCGCCCAGCGCGCGGACCGGATCCCGATCCTCAAGGAGAAGCACGACCGGATCCTGCAGGAGAGCGGGGCGATCCCGGGCTCGCACACCTGGCGCGAGACGCGTGCCGCCTTCAACAACTTCCCCAAGACCGATCTCTTCTATTCGCACGTGAAGGACCTCGAGCGCGTGATCCGCGGCATCGTGCAGGTGGCGGGGGACGAGGAGATCGTGGTCGAGAGCCGCCGCGGAGCGGGCTACGAGGCGCTCTACGTGGCGTTCTCGAAGCTGCGCTACTCCTACCAGATCGAGGCCGGGCTGCGCCGGGCGTTCTCCGACGCGTTCGGGCCGGTGGCCTTCGCCACCTCGGTCGACTCGGGCCCCGTGTCGCTGCTGCTCTTCTACTTCAACTCGAACGAGCTCGAGCACCCGGTCGACCGCGACGAGGCGCGCCGGCTGACGGAGCCGCTCGTCACCGCCTGGGAGGACCACGTGGCCGCGGCGCTCGAGGCCGAGTTCGGGGCACGCGAGGGGCGGCGCCTGTTCCAGCGCTACGTGACGCCCGAGTCGCGCAGCGGCCTCTACCGCGAGGTGACGGCGCCCGAGCAGGTCGCGGCCGACATCAAGCAGTTCGAGGCGCTCGAGAGCCGGCTCGAGGTCGCCGTGACGGTGAAGGGCGCCGAAGCCGGCTCGGTTCAGCTCTGCACCGTCCGCTCGCTCGACCTCACCGACATTCTCAAGACCATGCAGAACCTGGGGCTCACGGTCACGGACGAGCTGCGCATCCCGCTCACGCTGCCGGAAGGCCGCCGCTGCCTGCTGTACCGCTTCAGCATCGAGGCGTCCGCGGAGCGGATGGCGGCGCTGCGCGAGGGTGAGCAGCGCTTCGTGGACGCGCTGCGCGCGCTCGACGAGGGCCGCGCGACCGACGACCCGCTCAACGGCCTGATCCTGGCAGCCGACCTGAGCTGGCGCGACGTCGAGGTGCTGCGGACCCTGCGCAACCACCTGCTGCAGATCCGGACCCACTGGAACGCCGAGACCGTGAACGGGGTGCTGGTGCAGAACTTCGCGGCTGCCGGGGCGCTCTATCGCACCTTCGCTGCGCGCTTCGATCCGGCGCTCGTCGACGGCCGCGACGCGGCGGTGGCCGAGTCCGACGCTGGCTTCGCGCGGGCACTCGACGGCGTCAAGAGCCTCGCCTCCGACGAGGTGCTGCGCGCCTTCGCGAACCTCGTCAAGGCGGCGATCCGCACCAACGTGTATCAGCGGCCCGAGCGGCCGGTGTTCTCGGTCAAGGTCGACTGCCGGAAGGTCGAGGCGATGCCGACGCCGCGGCCGATGTTCGAGATCTACGTGCACGCGCGGCGCCTCGAGGGGATCCACCTGCGCGGCGGCAAGGTCGCGCGCGGCGGGATCCGCTGGTCCGACCGCCACGACGACTTCCGCACCGAGGTGCTCGGGCTGATGAAGACGCAGATGGTCAAGAACTCGGTGATCGTGCCGGTCGGCTCGAAGGGAGGCTTCGTGCTGAAGGGCGAGGTGCCGGCGCGCCCCGCGCTCGACGAGTACCTGATCGACCGCTACCGCGAGTTCGTGTCCGGCCTGCTCGACGTCACCGACAACCGCGCCGACGGCAAAGTGCTCCACCCGCCGGAGGTGGTCAGGCTCGACGGCGACGACCCCTACCTGGTCGTCGCGGCGGACAAGGGCACGGCGCACCTGTCGGACACCGCCAACAGCGTGTCGGCGCAGTACGGCTTCTGGCTCGGCGACGCGTTCGCCTCGGGGGGCAGCGCGGGCTACGACCACAAGAAGATGGGCATCACGGCGCGCGGCGCGTGGGAGTGCGTCAAGCACCACTTCCGCAACCTGGGGATCGACGTGCAGACCCAGTCGGTGACCGTGGCCGGGGTCGGCGACATGTCGGGCGACGTCTTCGGCAACGGCGTGCTGCTCTCGCGCAAGCTCAAGCTGGTGGCGGCCTTCGACCACCGCCACATCTTCATCGACCCGGACCCCGACCCGGAGGTGAGCTTCCGCGAGCGCGAGCGGCTGTTCGCGCTCCCGCGCTCGAGCTGGCGCGACTACGACACGAAGCTGCTGAGCGAGGGCGGAGGCGTCTACGACCGCTCGGCGAAGGCCGTCCCGCTCTCGGCGGACGCGCGCAGGCTGCTCGACGTCGAGGCGGAGACGCCCTCCGGCGAGGAGGTGATCCGCAAGATCCTGGCCGCGCGCGTCGACCTGCTATACAACGGCGGCATCGGGACCTACGTGAAGGCAGACTCGGAGGAGCATGCCGACGTCGGCGACCGGGCCAACGACCGCGTGCGCATCGACGGAGCCGAGCTGCGCGCCCGCGTCGTCGGCGAGGGCGGCAACCTCGGCTTCACGCAGAAGGGACGCCTCGAGTACTGGGCGACGGGCGGCGCGCTCAACACCGACGCGGTCGACAACTCCGGCGGCGTCGACACCTCCGACCACGAGGTGAACATCAAGATCCTGCTCGACATGCTGGTGAAGCAGGGCCTGGTCAAGGGCCGCGACGAGCGCAACCGGATCCTGGCGGAGATGACCGACGACGTGGCGCGGCTGGTGCTCGCCGACAACGACGGGCAGGCGCTCGCGCTGAGCCTCGACGGCCTGCGCAGCCGCCGCCGCTACGACGAGTACCTGGGGCTCGTCGACGACATGGCGGGGGCGGGCCTGCTGAATCGCCACGACGAGTCGGTTCCCTCGCGCGAGCAGCTCGCCGCGAGCCCGCAGCGCGAGCGCGGGCTGCCGCGGCCGCTGCTGTGCGTGCTGCTCGGATACTCGAAGATGTCCGCGTTCCAGCTGCTGCTCGAGACCGATTTCCCGGACAGCCCCGCCGGGCGGCCGTTCCTCGACGCCTACTTCCCGCGCCTGTTGCGCGAGCGCTTCGCGGCGCAGTTCGAGGAGCACGTGCTGCGGCGCGAGATCGTGGCCACGGCCGCGGTCAACTACCTCGTCAACCGCGGCGGCGTGCTGCTGCTGCCGGGGCTCGAGCAGGGTGCCAGGAACGGCATCGGCCAGGCGGTGTCCGCCTGGATCGAGGTCGACCGGGAGTCGCAGGCGCAGGCGCTGCGCGAGGCCGTGCTCGCCGCCGGGCGGCCGGCGGCTGACGAGCAGGCGGCGCTCGTCGAGATCGAGGACGCGCTCGCCGCCGAGGCCCTCGCCCGGCTCGATGGCGGGAAGAAGAGCGACAGCCGCAAGGCGCTGCAGGCGATCGGAGGGCGGCTGGGCCTGTGACGCAAGCCCGCCGCCCCGGCATGGGCGCCGGCCTGTGCGCGGCGTTCCTGGGATCGGGCGCGGCCGCGCTGCTTTTCGCGACGCTCTGGTTCCGGCTCGCCGGGCTGGCGCTCGGCAACGGCATTCGGGCGTCGAGCCTCGTGGTGGCGGCGTTCATGGCGGGGCTCGCGCTCGGCAACGCCCTCGCGGCGCGGCTCGCGGGCCGCGTGGCCAGGCCGCTCGTGCTGTTCGCCCGCCTCGAGGCCGCGGCGGCGGTGCTCTCGCTTCTCCTGTCGCTGGCGCTGCCGCCGCTCACGGCGCGGCTCGCGCCGGCGCTCGCGAGCCTCGTCGACCAGCCGCTGCTGCTCGGCGCCGCGCGGGCAGCCGTGGCGTTTGCGCTCCTGGCCCTGCCCGCCACGGTGATGGGCGCGACGCTGCCGCTCGTCGTCCGCGCACTCGCCGGCGACGCGTCGTTCGGCGTCGCGCTGGGGCGACTCTACGGCTGGAACACCATCGGTGGCGTGCTGGGCGCGCTCGCGTCCGAGACGCTGCTCGTGCCGCGCGTCGGGCTCGCGGCGACGGCGGCGTGCGCCGCGGCGCTCCAGCTCGCGGCCGCGGCCCTCGCGCTTCTGCTCGATCGGCGCTACCGCGTCGTGGTGGCGCCGGACGCGCGCATCGTCGCGGACGGCGGCGAGCCGGGCGTGTCGCGGCGGAGGATCCGCCTGCTCGCGGCCGCGCTCTTGGGCGGCGCGCTGCTGCTGGGGCTCGAGGTCGTCTGGTTCCGCTTCCTCCAGCTCTTCGTCTTCGGCACCCAGCGCGCCCTGGCCCTGATGCTGGCCGTGGTGCTCGCCGGCATCGGCCTCGGAAGCCTGCTGGCCGCAGCCTGGTTGAGGCGAAGGCCCGAAGCCACGCGTGCGCTGCCGCTCGCGGCGCTGCTCGGGGTGGTCGCGACCATTTCGACCTACTCCGGCTTCGACCCGGCCCGCCTGAGCGTGGAAAACGAAGCGATGCGGACGCTCTGGCTCTCGGCCATGCTCATTCTGCCCACGACACTCGTGGCCGGAGTCGTGTTCACGCTCGTCGGCGCGGCCCTGAGGCAGCAGCTGCCGGGTGACGCCGCCGCGGCCGGCTGGCTCGCCCTGGCCCAAACGATCGGCGCGAGCCTGGGCGCTCCGATCGCGGGACTGCTGCTGCTGCCCTGGCTCGGCGTCGAATCCTCGCTCTTCGCGCTCGCCGTGCTCCACGTCCCTCTCGCGCTGCTCGTGCTGCCCTGGGGCGCCGGGATCTCGCGGCCCGTGTCGATCGCCGCGGCCGGCGTGTGCGCGCTCGTGATGCTGCTGTTCCCGTTTGGCTTGATGGCGGGCCGCTTCCTGCGCGGCCTGGTCCGCGCCATGACGGGCGACGAGGCCCACGTCGTGGCCGTCCGCGAAGGCCAGACCGAGACCGCGGTCCTGCTGCAGTTCGACTGGGGCGGCGCGCCCGCCTACCAGCAGCTCCTGACCAACGCGCACTCGATGACCAGCACGCTCTTTCATGCGCGGCGCTACATGAAGCTGTCCGTCTACTGGCCGCTCGCGCTCAACCCGCGCGCGAAGCGGGCGCTCGTCGTGAGCTACGGGCTCGGCAACGCGGCCGAGGCGCTCGTGCAGGCCCCCGGCTTGGCGCAGGTCGACGTCGTGGACCTGTCGCGCACGATCCTGGGCCTGAGCGGGCTCGTCGAGCGCGCCGGCGCGGCCGATCCGCTCGCGGACCCGCGCGTGCGCGTGCGCGTCGAGGACGCGCGCTTCTTTCTCCACGTCGCGGGCGCGCCGTACGACCTGATCACGGCGGAGCCTCCGCCACCCCACGCCGCCGGGGTCGCGAGCCTTTATTCTCGCGAGTACTTCGAGCTCACGCGGCGCAGGCTGGCGCCGGGCGGGATCGCGACCCACTGGCTGCCGGTCAACCAGCTCCCGCTCGGGGGCGCGCGGGCCGTGGTGCGAGCGTTCTGCGAGGCCTTTCCGGATTGCAGCCTGTGGTCGGGCGCCGGCTACGACTGGATGCTGGCGGGCAGCAACGGCGCGCAGATGCCGTCGGAGGACGACGTGTCGCGGCTCTGGGGGCACCGGCCGACCGCCGCCGATCTGCGCGACCTCGGCGTCGAGCAGCCCGAGCAGCTCGCGGCGCTCTTCATCGCCGACGCGGCGCAGCTCGCGGCCTGGACGTCCGGCATGCCACCGCTCGTGGACGATCGGCCCGGCCGGCTCGGGAACGGTCTGCCCGACGCGAAAGACGTCGCGGCCTACCGCGCGCTACAGGACCCTGCCGCCTGCGCGGAGCGTTTCAGCGCCAGCGCGGGTGTCGCCCGGCTGTGGCCCGAGACGCTGCGCGCGCGGTCGCCCGAGTGGTTCGCGTGGCAGGGGGTCTTCAACCGCGAGTACGAGGCGGCGAGCCGGCCAGAGGCGCTCGAGGAGCTGTGGCAGGTGCTCGCCGCGTCGCGCCTGACGACGCTGCCGCTGCTGCAGCTCGGCAGCGAGCCGCGCATCCGGACGACCGCGCGCACGCGCCACCTGCAGGGCGGGGTACACCCGGCGCTCGCCTTCCACCTCGGCGCGGCCGCGCTCGCCGACCGCGACTACGACGCGGCGGCCCGCTTCTTCGCGGCCGCGCGCGAGGCCGGCAACGCCTACCACTCGCCGCGGCTGCTGCGGGCGCTCGCGCTCGGGCTCGGCGGGCACTTGGGCGAGGCGCGCGCCGCCTTGAGCGCGATCCCGCCCGCGAGCCTGCCGCCGCACGCGGTGCCGTGGCGCACCTGGCTCGAGGGGCGGCTGGCCGCCAACGAAGCGGAGCCGGACGCGGCAGTGAGGTGATGGTGCAGGCGCGCCCTCGGGCGAGCCGACGCGACTAGGGAAACTGGCCCAGCGCGACGAGCAGGTCGAGGCGGGCCTGGCGCAGCCGGTCGTCGGCGACGGCCGCCTCGATCTCGGCGTTGCGGGCGGTCTGCTGGGCCTGCACCACCTCGATGTTGGTCGTGGCGCCGGCGCGGTAGGCGATCTCGGTGATGCGCAGCGCCTCGATCGCGTTCTCGGCCGCCTGGTGCGTCGCGGCGACGAAGGAGTCGACGCGCTGCACCGCTTCCTGGGCGACGCGCAGCTCGGAGCGTGCTTGAAGCTGGAGGCCCTCGAGCCTGATCCTGGCCGAGTCGCGCTCCGCGATCTTGAGGCGCTTCTCGGCGCCGAGAGTGCCGTCGAAGATCGGGATCTCGAGCCCGAAGAACGCACGCCAGCTCTTCGAGGGCTCGAATAGGCCAGCTGGCGTGACGTAGCGCGGCGAGAAGGAGCCCGTCGCGGTGGGCAGCCACGACTTCCAAGCGTCGCTCGTGATGCGCTCCTGGGCTTTGAGCTCCGCGGAGAAGAGCAGCACGTCGGGCCGCTGCATCAGCCACGCGTCGTTCGAGGGCGGGGGAGCGACGGGCAGGGTGACGTCGCCCTGGGCACCCACGGGGCCGTCGACAAACATGGCGACGCCCAGCGCCTCCTGCGCGCGGCTGACGGCGAACTCGGCGAGCTCCAGCAAGCCGTCGGCGCTGGCGCGCTGCTGCACCGAGCGGACGTGGTTCAGCCGGCTGCCCTGGCCTGCCTCCAGCCGCGCGCGGGCGTACTCCTCGAGCGCGCGCGCCGTGTCGCGGTTGCGCACGGCGATCTCGCGCTGCCGCTCCGACGCGACAACCGCGAGGTAGGCCTGTGCGGCGAGGACGGCCACGTGCAGCCGGGTGTCCTGCGCCGCGGCCTGGGAAACCACGACACGGTCCGCGAAGGCGTTCTTGTTGGCCCAGCGCGCGGCGTCGAGGAGCGCGTAGGAGACCGTCCCGCTGAGCGCGGTCTGGGTCCGCGGCGTCACGATGTCGTCGCCGAAGCCGCGCGCCGCGTCGAGCACGCTGGTGCCGACGTTGCCGTACACGAGCGGCCAGAACACCGTGCGCGATCGGTCGAGGAGCGCCTCCGCGCGCAGGATCGCCTGAGCGGCTTCCGCGACGCTGGGACTGCTCACTGTCGCGCGCTGCACGGCCTCCTCGAACGTCACCCGCTCGAGCGGCGGCGTCGCGGGGGCCGGCTCGACCTGGGCGGCGGCTGGCGCCGCGGCGAGCGCGAGAAAAGCGCTGAGCCAGCGCAAGCCGCTACTCATGGGCAGCCACCGCGCCGGCAGGGGCCGCGGCTTCGTCGGCCGCGGGCCGGCGTACCTTGCCGGGAGCGAGCGAGCGGATCACCACGTAGAGCACCGGGATGAAGAAGATCGAGAGCAGCGTGGAGGCGAGCATGCCGCCCGCGACCGAGGTGCCGACCGAGTTGCGCGCGCCCGCGCCGGCGCCCGTCGCGAAGGCGAGCGGCAGCACGCCCAGGATGAAGGCGAGCGATGTCATCAGGATCGGGCGCAGCCGGATGCGGCTGGCCTCGACCGCCGCATCGAGGATCGTGAGGCCCCGCTCGCGCAGCTGCTCGGCGAACTCGACGATCAGGATCGAGTTCTTGGCGGCGAGGCCGATCAGCAGCACCAGGCCCACCTGGCAGAAGACGTCGTTGGCGAGCCCGCGCAGGAACTGGGCGCCGAGGCCGCCCACGACGGCGAGCGGCACGCCGAGCAGGATGATGAACGGCAGCACCCAGCTCTCGTACTGCGCCGCCAGCACCAGGTACACCACGATCAGGCTGAGCGCGAAGATGTAGACGGCCTGCGCGCCCGAGCGTTTCTCCTCGAGCGACTGGCCCGACCAGGCGAAGTCGAACCCGGGCGGCAGCGTCTCGCGCGAGATGCGCTCCATCGCAGCGAGCGCCTGGCCCGAGCTCGTGCCGGGCGCCCCGGCGCCGTTGATCTCGGCCGAGCGGAACAGGTTGAAGTGGCTGATCACCTGCGGCGCCGTGGTCTCGTGCACCCGCACCACGCTGTCGAGCGGCACCATAGCTCCAGTCGCCGAGCGCGCGTAGAGCTGCCGCAGGCCGTTCGGGTCGGCGCGGTACTGCTGGTCGGCCTGGACGTAGACGCGGTAGGCGCGGTTCATGAAGTCGAAGTCGTTCACGTACGCCGAGCCCAGGAACACTTGCAGCGCGTCGGTCACCTCGCGCAGCGGCAAGTCGAGGCTGCGGGCGCGGTCGCGGTCGATGTCGACCACCAGCTGCGGGTCGTTCGCGCGGAAGCTCGAGAACAGGCCCACCACCTGGCCGCTCGTGTTGGCCGCGCCGGTCAGCGAGCCGACCGTGGTCGCGAGTCGCGAGATGTCGCCGCCGGTCTGATCGAGCAGCTGGTAGGTGAAGCCGCCGAAGACCGAGAGCCCCTGGATCCCCGGGGGCGCGAAGGGCAGCACGACCGCGCCGGGTATCGACATCAGCGGACCCCGCATGCGGTTGAGCACGGCCGTGAGCGAGTGGCTCTTGCCGCGCCGCTCGTGGTAGTCCTTCAGGCGGATGAAGATCAGGCCGTTGTTCGGCGCGCCGCCGCTGAAGCTGAAGCCGACGACGGAGAAGGCGGCCCGGATGTCGGGGTCCTTGAACAGGATCGCCTCGGCCTGCTCCGCGATCTTGGTCGTGTAGGCGAGCGAGGCGCCGGCGGGGGCCTGGATCACGCTGATGAAGTAGCCCTCGTCCTCCTCGGGCACGAACGCGGAGGGCACCGTCCGCACCAGCCACCAGGTCGCGCCGAGCGCGAGCGCGAAAAGGCCGAGCATCAGCGGCCGCAGCGCGAGCGCGCGCTGCAGCGCGCGCACGTAGCCGCGCGTGCCGCCGTCGATCACGCGGTTCACCGCCGAGAAGAAGCGGCCGTGGACGTGGCTCTCCTTCTCGAGCAGGAGCGCCGACAGCGCCGGTGTGAAGCTGACCGCGTTGAACACCGACAGCACCACGGCGAAGGCGATCGTGAGCGAGAACTGCTGGTAGAGCCTGCCGGTGGTGCCGGGGAAGAAGGCCACCGGCACGAACACGGCGACCAGCACCAGGCCGATCACGATCACGGCGCCCAGCACCTCGCGCATGGCGTCGATCGCCGCCTGGTAGGAGCCCTTCTTCTCCTCGCGCATGTGGCGCTCGATGTTCTCGATCACGACGATCGCGTCGTCCACCACGATGCCCGTCGCCAGCACGATGCCGAAGAGCGTGAGCGTGTTGATCGAGAAGCCGAAGAGCTTCACGAAGGCGAAGGTGCCGACGAGCGACACCGGGATCGTGATCGCCGGGATCAGCGTGCTGCGCCAGTTCTGCAGGAACAGGAACATCACGAGGATCACGAGCGCGATCGCCTCGGCGAGCGTGATCAGCACCTCCTTGATCGACTCGCGCACGACGCCGACGTTGTCGAAGGCGAGCCGCCACTCGAGCCCGGGCGGGAAGCTCTTCTCGAGCCGCGCCATCTCGCGCATCACGCCCTGGTACACCTCGAGCGCGTTCGCCTTGGGCAGGAGCTGGATGCCCATGCCCGAGGCCTCCAGGCCGATGAAGCGCAGGTTGGCCGAGTAGGTCTCGGCGCCCAGCTCGACGCGCCCGATGTCGCTGACGCGCACGAGGGCTCCGTCCTTGCCCGCCTTGACCACGACGTTCTCGAACTCCGCGGGCTCGCTGAGGCGGCCGCGCACGCGCACGCTCAGGTTGTAGGCTTGGTCCTTGTCGGCCGGCGCGTCGCCGAGCGCACCCGCGGCGACCTGCAGGTTCTGCTCGCGCAAGGCACTCACCACGTCGCCGGCGGTCACCTGCCGCGCCGCGAGCCGGGCCGGGTCGAGCCACAGCCGCATCGCGTACTTGCGCTCGCCGAAGATGATCACGTTGCCCACGCCCGGGACGCGCTTGAGCGCGTCGCGCACGAAGGTGTCGAGGTAGTTGCTCACGAACTGCGAGCTGTAGCGGTTGTCCTTCGAGTAGAAGCCGAGGCCGCCCAGGAAGCCGGCGGTGTTCTTGATCACGGTGACGCCGGTGTTGCGCACGTCGGCAGGCAGCCGCCCCATCACCTGGTTGACGCGGTTCTGAACGTCCACGGCGGCGAGGTCGGGGTTGCGGCCGACCTCGAAGTAGACGTTGATCGTCGCGACGCCGCTGTTGGTGCTCGAGGACTGCATGTACGTCATGCCCTCGACGCCGTTGATCACCTGCTCGAGCGGCGTCGTGACCGCGCTCTCGACGGCCTGCGCGTTGGCGCCGGTGTAGAACGCGATCACCTGCACCGCGGGCGGCGTCAGCTCGGGGTAGCGGGCGATCGGCAGGAGCGGGATGCAGATCGCTCCCGCGAGGATGATGATCAGCGAGCAGACCGTCGCGAGGATCGGCCGGCGGATGAAGACGTCGGAGAACACGCTAGTCGCCCTTCGAGCCGGGCTTCTCCGGGGCGGGCGTCGCTGCGGCAGCCTGGACTTCCACCTTGGCGCCGTCGCCGATCTTCTGGACGCCCGAGACGATCAGCCTGTCACCGGCCTTGAGGCCCGACTTCACGACGTAGTCGTTCCCGACCACGGGCCCCGGCTCGACGACGCGCTGGCGCGCGATCGTCGCGCCGCCCTCGCCGCTCTCGGCCACGTAGGCGAAGTACTGGCCGCCCACGCGGTTGAGCGCGACGATCGGGACGGTGAGCGTCGGGTCCTCGGTCCACACGACGCGCGCGCGCACGAACTGCTCGGTGCGGAAGCCCGCGGCGTCCGCGAGCGTGGCCTTGGCCAGCACCGACTGCGTGGCTCCGTCGACCGAGGCCGCGACGAACGAGAGCTTCTCCGTGCTGATGACCGCGCCGCCGTCGTCGACGAGGTGCACCGGCAGGCCGACGCGGAGCTTCGTCGCTTCGTGCACCGGCACGCTGATGTAGAGCTCGAGGCCCGCGTTCTGGTCGATCGTCGTGAGCAGCGTCGAGTGCGTGACGCGGTCGCCCTCGCGTACCGGGATGTCGCCCACGACCCCCGCCGTCGGGGCGGTCACGGTGTGGTACGCGAGCGCCACGCGCTGCTCGCGCAGCTGCGCTTCCATCGCCTTGACCTGCGCCTCGGCCGTCGAGAGCGACGTCTGGGCCTGCTCCATCTCCGCCTGGCTCGAGGCGCCGGCCTCGAACAGCGTCTTGACGCGCGTCGACTGCTGGCGGGCCTGCTGCAGGTCGGCCTGCCGCGCCGCGAGCTGCGACTCGAGGCTGGCGACCGCGGCGTCCTGCATGCGCGGGTCGATGGAGATGAGCGGCGTCCCGGGCCGCACGCGGTCGCCGGAGCGCGCCATGATGCGCGTCACGAAGCCCTCGACCTGCGGCTGGACGTTCGTCGAGCGCCGCGACTTCACGGTCCCGACGAACTCAGTCGTCTGCTCGACGCGGTGCTCGGCGAGCGTCAGCACCTCGACGGGCATGGCGGGCGCGCCGCCCGCCGCGGCCTGCGGGCGGCCGCAGCCGGCCGGAATCACGGCGAGAGGCAGCAGAAGGACGACCGTACGTGGATTCATGGGCTCCAGCGATTCGATTCGGGTATGACGGTGGGCAGAATCATTCTAATCCGCGGCCACGAACAAGACGCAACGCTCCCACGAACAATAGGCAACACCCCGCGAACAAGAGGCAACGTTCGTAGGGGGCAACGTTCGTAGGGGGGTCCGGGGGGCGAAGCCCCCCGGCTCAAAGAAGGAGGCTTCGTTTCGCCCCCCTTCAAGTGTCGAGATTGGAGAGTGACGGGCCGAACTAGTAGCGGTAGCGATCCGACTTGTAAGGCCCCTGCTTGGCGACGCCGATGTACTTCGCCTGCTGCTCCGTGAGCTCGGTGAGCTGGGCGTTCAGCTTCTTGAGCTGGAGCCGCGCCACCTTCTCGTCGAGGTGCTTGGGCAGTGTGTAGACGTCGACGGGGTACTTGCCGCTGTTGCGCTCGCTCCACAGCTCGATCTGCGCGATCGTCTGGTTCGCGAACGACGACGACATCACGTACGAGGGGTGGCCCGTCGCGCAGCCCAGGTTCACGAGCCGGCCCTTCGCGAGCAGGATCACGCGCTTGCCGTCGGGGAAGATCACGTGGTCGACCTGCGGCTTGATCTCCTCCCATGTGTACTTCTCGATCGAGGCGACGTCGATCTCGTTGTCGAAGTGGCCGATGTTGCAGACGATCGCCTGGTCCTTCATCTTCGCCATGTGGTCGTGCGTGATCACGTGGAAGTTGCCGGTGGCGGTGACGAAGATGTCGGCCTTGTCGGCGGCGTAGTCCATCGTCACGACCCGGTAGCCCTCCATCGCGGCCTGCAGCGCGCAGATCGGGTCGACCTCGGTGACCCAGACCTGGGCCGACAGCGCTCGCAGCGCCTGCGCCGAGCCCTTGCCCACGTCGCCGTAGCCGGCGACGAGCGCAACCTTGCCCGCGACCATGACGTCGGTCGCGCGCTTGATCCCGTCGACGAGCGACTCGCGGCAGCCGTACAGGTTGTCGAACTTGGACTTGGTGACCGAGTCGTTGACGTTGATCGCCGGGATCTTGAGCTCGCCCTTGGCGTGCATCTGGTAGAGCCGGTGGACGCCCGTGGTCGTCTCCTCGGTGACGCCGCGGACCGAGGCGAGCTGCTTGGAGTACCAGCCGGGCTTCTCGGCGAGGCGCTTCCGGATCGAGGCGTAGAGCACGCGCTCCTCCTCGCTCGAGGGGCTCGCGAGGACGCCCGGATCCTTCTCGGCCTTCGCCCCCAGGTGCAAGAGCAGCGTCGCGTCGCCGCCGTCGTCGAGGATCATGTTGGTCGAGCCGCCGCCCGGCCACTCGAAGATCTTGTGCGTGTAGTCCCAGTACTCCTCGAGCGACTCGCCCTTGTACGCGAACACCGGTATCCCCGCCGCCGCGATCGCCGCAGCTGCGTGGTCCTGCGTCGAGAAGATGTTGCAGGACGCCCAGCGCACGTCGGCGCCGAGCGCTTTCAGCGTCTCGATCAGCACCGCGGTCTGGATCGTCATGTGCAGCGAGCCGGAAACGCGCGCTCCGCTGAGCGGCTGCTTCGCCGCGTACTCGTCGCGGATCGCCATCAGGCCGGGCATCTCGGTCTCGGCGATCCGGATCTCCTTGCGGCCCCAATCGGCGAGCTTCAGGTCGGCGACCTTGAAATCGCCCGCGGCGGCCCGGGCTTCGACTGTGGTGGACATGGCTCTCTCCTTGTCGGCCCCGGAGCGCCCACCAAAGTCGAAAGGCGCCCGAAACCGATGCGTCGGTTCACGAGCGCCGTTTTCTCCGCTGAGCCTGGCCCCTTGCCCGACGGGGTCGCAGCGCCCCTCAGCCCGAATATTGTCGCAGGTCGGGAGCCCCGATGGCAAGGCCGCGACGGGGCTCGCGCGGTTGGATTTCGAGGCGATACTGGTTGATAGAATCCGAAGACCCGCAGGGTAGTCCTGTTGGCTCCGGTCCTGTGCGCCCCACGTCCGCCGCACGGACCGGAGGGAGAAGCTCGCGGACAGTGGAGCCCGCAGCCCGAAAGTGCGGCTGCGGTGCGATTTACAGACTATGAAGAGCATCTCCCTCGTGCCCGTCCTCGCGGGCGCGGCGCTGCTGTCGGTCGCCTGCGCCAAGGAGCCGACCGATGCGGTGAACGCGGCCCGGTCGGCGCTCGAAGCGGCGAAGGCCTCGGGCGCGTCCGACTACGCTCCCTCGGCCCTCGCGTCGGCCGAGTCGGCGCAGGCTGCGCTCGACGCCGAGCTCAAGGCGCAGTCCGAGAAGTTCGCGCCGACACGGTCGTACACCAAGACGGCGGAGCTCGCCGTGGCGGCGAAGACGGCGGCGGACGAGGCCTCGGCTGCGGCCGTGAGCGGCAAGGACCAGATGAAGGCCGAGGCGGCGACGCTCATCGCCGGTGTCCGCGGCAGCATCGACGTCGCCGGGCAGGCGCTCGCGAAGGCGCCCAAAGGCAAGGGCAGCGCGGCAGACCTCGAGGCGATGACCGCCGACCTGGCGGGAGTCGAGGCCTCCCTCGGCGAGATGGACGCCGCCATGGCGGCGGGCAACTACAAGGACGCCAAGGTGAAGGCCGAGGCCGCCAAGGCGACGCTCGACAAGATCGTGGCCGACGTGCAGGCCGCGATCGACGCGAAGAAGGGCCGCTAGCTCGATTGAGGATCGTCCCGCCCGCTCGCTGGATCCGGATCGCCGCCGCTGCCCTCGCCCTCGGGGTCGTCGGGCTCGGCTCCGAGATCGCGGCGAGCGGGCGCATCCGTCCACCCTCCCAGAAGCGCTCCGAGGCGGTGCGGGCGTTCGAGCAGGCCAAGGGCGGCGTCGGGACCGAGTGGGCACCGTCGGAAACGAGCGCGGCGGGCGAGGCGCTGCTCGCGGCGCTCGTCGACTGGAGCCGCCAGGAGAGCCGCTTCTTCGCGCTGCGCGACTTCCGCGGCGTGGCCGTGGCTCTCGACGCGGCCCGAGCCGCGGCGGTAGCGGCGGAAAAGGCGGGACGAGAGCGGCGCGAGGTAGCCCGCGCGGCCGCCGAGCTGGCGCTGGCCGACGCGCAGGAGCTGGAAGGCCACGCCGTGGCGCTCGTGGCGGTCACGACGCTGCCGCGCGCGCAGCGCTCGCGGCTGGCGCACGCGCGGCTGCTGGTGCGCGAGGCCGAGGCGCTCGCGCGCGAGGGAGACGTCACCGCCGCCGCCGAGCGGGCGCGTCGCTCGCAGGACGAGCTGCGGGGCGCCGTGGGGCCCGCGCTCGCCGCGGCGGAGCGCTACCGCTCGCAAGAGCAGGTTGCCACCTGGCGGCGCTGGATCGAGGACGCGCGCCGCGCGTCGAGAAAGAGCGGCGCGCTCGCGATCCTGGTCCTCAAGGAGAAGAACCTGCTGATACTGCTCTCCCGCGGCGAGCCGGTGAAGAGCTACGACGCCGAGGTCGGCGCCAACGCTCTCGGCGTGAAGCGCAGCCAGGGTGACCGTGCGACGCCCGAGGGCCGCTACCGGATCCTGACGAAGAAGGACCGCGGCCAGAGCGTCTACCACCGCGCGCTGCTGCTGGACTACCCGAACGCCGACGACCGCAAGCGCTTCGCGGCGGCGAAGAAGCGCGGCGACCTCCCGCGCGGCTCGGCGATCGGCGGCCTGATCGAGATCCACGGCGACGGCGGCCGCGGGCAGAACTGGACCGACGGCTGCGTCGCGCTGCGCAACCCGGACATGGACGAGCTCTTCGCCCGCGTCCCCGTCGGGACGCGCGTCACGATCGTGGGGGGCGACGGCAGCGACGGGGCGTTCTCGTCGCTGCTCGCGCGCCTCGGAGAGCCGGGAGGCGGCTCGTGAGCGAGGCCGTCGCCATCGCGGTCCAGGCGCTGCGAGCGCTCCGCTCGAGGCTCGCGGCCGCGTGGACTCGCCGCCCCGTGCGCATCGGCGCCGGCGCGCTGGCGCTCGCCGCTCTGGCCCTCGCCGGCACCGGCTGGGACTTCGAGCCCGTCCCTCCGCGCGACCCGGCTGCGGCCGGCGCACGGCCCGCGGCTCGCGAGGCCGTACGCCTCGCCGGCGAGCGCGAGCGGCTGCAGGCCGCGCTGCGGCGACGGGTGCCGCGCGGGGCCTGGATCGTGATCGACCAGACCCACAACCGGCTGCGGCTGATGCGCGGGGACGCGACGCTGCTCGAGGCCCCCTGTTCGGCCGGCTCGGGCATGGTCCTCAAGGAAGGCGCCGCCGGGCGCGTCTGGGTGTTCGACACCCCGCGCGGGCGTTTCGAGGTGCTCTCGAAGACGGAGGACCCGGTGTGGAAGAAGCCCGACTGGGCCTTCGTGGAGGAGGGCGAGCCGATCCCGAAAGACCCGGCCGACAGGCTGGAGTACGGCTCGCTCGGCGAGTACGCGCTCTACTTCGGCAACGGCTACATGATCCACGGCACGCTCTACGAGCGCCTGCTCGGCCGGCCGGTGAGCCACGGCTGCATCCGTCTGGGCCGCGAGCCGCTGCGGCTCGTCTACCGCACGGCCCCGCTCGGCACGCCGGTCTACATCTACTGATGCGCGCCACGTTGCCGTGCATCGCACGAGCGCTGGCCCTCACGCTGGCGCTCCGCGCGGGGGCCGGCGAGGCGGCTGAAGCGGTCGGCACGCTCGACCCCGCCACGCGTTCGCTCCAGCGGGAAGTGGCCCAGCTCCGGCGCGAGCGCGAGCTCTCGGCCGGCAAGAGCTTCTACCTGAGGCTGGACGCCCCGGAGCAGCGCCTCGCGCTGATGCTCCAGGGCATCACGCTCGACGACTACGCGACGAGCGGGCTCGAGGTCGGCGTGCCGGAGATCCTCTTCGTCGATCGCAGGCCGCGCGCCGACTGGGACACGCGGCCGATCTCGCACGGGCGCCTGGAGCCTGCGCGGCAGCGCGACCGGCTCGAGGTGCTGGCGCCCGCCGCGTCTGCCGCGCCCGCCGCGGAGGCGTCGCCCTCGCCGCCTCCCGTGGCGAAGAGCGCGGAGGAAGCCTTCTCCGTGCCGTCGCCCTATCGCATCGTGTTCGCCGAGGGCATCTCGCTCGAGGTGATCTCGCGCGGCGAGGGCCGGCGCAACCGCGGCTTCGCGCGCCGGCTGGGCGACGCGATCGGCCTGCGTCTTTCCGACCTGGGCACGGCCCTCGGCTTCGCGTCGAAGGACCGCGTGCGGCTGCGCGTCACGCTCGAGGCCGAGGACGCGGCCTCGCTCTACCGCTCGCTGCCGCCGGACGTCGAGCTGGTCGTGGCGGGGCTCGAGGCGCGCTAACCGCTGGCGCGGGTCTTGGCCAGCAGTCGCCTCTTGACGGCGAAGGCCCGCGCCGGGTTCTCGACCAGCAGGGTCCGGATCTCGCCCTCCGTGAGGCCCGCCGTCCGCAGCGCCGGCACGAAGCTGTCGAACAGGAAGGCGTACGAGCGGTAGTTGCCGCCGTCAGGCTCGCCCACGTGGTACCAGCCCGCGTCCTGGGACACGAGCACGCGGTCCAGGCGCTTGCGGGCGCGCAGGTCCACGACCGCCGCGACGTGCGCGTCGAGCGACTTTGGCGAGACTCCGTCGAGCTCCACCCACGCGCCCTCGTCCGCTGCTCGGCCGCGCGAGGCAGGGTCCGCCTCGTTCTGTGCGTGCACCCAGACGTAGGCCTCGGGAGAGACGCCGTTCGTTCCGAGCACGCCCAGGATTTCGTGGGCGGCGACTCCGTTCCCCGTGTGGATCGCGAGCGTGAGGCCCGTCGCGAGATGGGTGAGGGCGCCCGCTTCCACGAGCTTGCGGTCGATCGCGGAGAGCGGCCCGGCGTCGACCCCGATCTTCACGAACCCCGGCCGGATCCGCGTGCCCTCGATCCCTGCCTCGAACTCCGCGGTCCAGCGCGCCGCGAGCTGCGAGGGCGTTTCGTCGTAGGCGTGCTTCGGGATCGCGACGTCGTTGGCCGCGCCGTAGTAGCCGGTGTTGGTCAGGATCTGCAGGCCGCTCGCCTCGGAGAGGCGCGCGAGCAGCTGCGGGTCGCGGCCGAGGTACGCGGGCGTGCACTCGACGAGCGTGCGGCAGCCGCGCTTCTGGACCTCCGTCAGGTGCGGCAGCGCCGTCCGGAAGACCGCCTCCGCGTCGTAGCGCGAGCGGCTGGCCGTCGCCGCTCCGCCGAAGTCGACGAGCACGTGCTCGTGCACGAGCGTCGTGCCCATCGACGAGGCGTCGATCGAGCCGCGCACCGTGTTGACCGTCGCGGCTCCGCCGGCTGCCGCTGGCGGGCCGGCCGGCTGCTGCACTGCCGCCTCGGCGGCCTGCACGCGGAGGGCCGCGGAACCCGCGACGGCCGCCCCGCTCAGGGCGAGGAACGCGCGCCGTTTCACGGAGCGTCCGGCCTCAGGCCTTCTTGAGAACGTCCTTGTCGAAGTCCCAGTAGACCGGAGCCTTCCGCTTGATCGACTCGTTCACCATGTGCGCGACGGCGGCGGCGTGGTGGCCGGCACGGCCGTCCTGGACCGACGGCTTGCGCGTGCGCACCGAGTCGAAGAAGCGGGCCACGTGCAGCACGGTCGAGTCGGGGCCGACCTCGCTCCACGACTCGCCTTGCTTCTCCATCTCCGAGGGCCAGGTGTCCGGCAGCTCGAGCTTCTGGACCGCGGGGTCGGCCCAGTACGCCTTTTCCAGGTTCGAGGGCCAGGACTCGACGATCCAGCTGTTGCCTTCGCGCCGGTTCTCGGGCGTGAAAGTCATCCGGCCGCCGCGGAAGACGAGCGAGCCGTCGCTGCCCAGGATCGCGAAGCCGCTCTCGCCGCCACCCGTATTGTTGAAGGTCCCGCCCAGCTGGACCATGAAGTTTTCCTTGCCGTACATGGCCGAGGCGCTGAGCGTGTCGGGCACCTCGTGCGTCTTCTGGTGGCGGTAGTTGGCGCCGGTGGCGGAGACGGACTCGGGGACCGTCGCGCCCATCACGTAGTGGATCGTGGTCATCAGGTGCACGAACAGGTCGGTCGAGATGCCGCCGGAGTAGTCCCAGTAGCAGCGCCAGCGGAAGAAGCGCTCGAGGCTGAAGGGCCGCTTCGGCGCGGGCCCGATGAACATCTCCCAGTCCACCGACTTCGGGTCGGCGTCGGGCGGGATCGGGTAGAGCCAGGCGCCCGAGTCGCTGTTGCGGTCGTAGCTGGCGCGGATCAGGTGGATCTTGCCCAGCTTGCCCGACTGCACCAGCTCGCGCGCCGTCTGCTGCAGCTTCGAGCTCATGCCGTTGCTGCCGATCTGCAGGATGCGCCCCGACTTGTCGGCCGCCGCGTACATCTCGGGGCCCTCGTCGATCGTGAGCGTCATCGGCTTCTCGAGGTAGACGTCCTTGCCCGCCGCGAGCGCCGCAACGGTCTGCTCGCGGTGCCAGTGGTCCGGCGTCGCGATGATCACCGCGTCGATCGACTTGTCGGCGAGCATCGCGCGCCAGTCGCCGTAGTCCTTCGCCTGGCTGCCGAGCCGCTCGAGCGCGCGCGTGACGCGACCTTTGTAGGCATCGCACACGCCGATCACCTCGACGCCCGGCACCGCCACCGCGGCCTGCAGCACGCCCGACTGCACGCGTGCGCCGACGCCGATGATGCCGACCTGGATCTTGTCGTTGGGGGAGCCGGACTGGTACGCCGCCGCCTCCTCGCCCAGCACGTGCACGATCGCGGGCGCCGCCGCGACACCCGCCAGGCTCTTCTGCATGAACTGGCGGCGGCCGATTCCTGGCTTCATGTGCTCACCTCGGGTTCGAAAGGCACGTTACGCCCGGCCGGCGCGACAGGTCAAGCGTGCTAGCCTGTGCGCTCGCTCCCGAGATCGAGGTGTCCATGAACGAGAAGCAGCAGGCGCTCGAGGCGCTGGCCGCGGCCCAGTGGCGGCTGGCGCTGCGCCTCACCACGGCGATGATGGCCGTCTACTTCGGCTTCATCCTGCTCGTGGCGTGGGCCAAGCCGCTGCTCGCGCGCCAGCTCGTGCCGGGGCTGAGCCTCGGCATCCTGCTGGGCGCCCTGGTGATCGTGTCGGCCTGGGTCTTGATCCGTATCTACGTGCGCTGGGCGAACAGCCACTACGACGCGGCCGTCGCGCGCATCCGGGCGACCGGGCGATGAGCGCCACGAGCCTCGGGTCGCCCAACTACGCGGCGATCGGCTTCTTCTTCCTGTTCGTCTCGGTGACGCTCGCGATCACCTGGTGGGCCGCGCGCCGCACGAGCAGCACGGAGCACTTCTACGCGGCCGGCCGCAGCGTGACCGGCCTCCAGAACGGGCTGGCCCTGGCCGGGGACTACATGAGCGCCGCGAGCTTCCTCGGCATCGCGGGGCTCGTTTCGCTCTCCGGATTCGACGGCCTCATCTACTCGATCGGCTTCCTGGTCGGCTGGCCGGTCGTGATGTTCCTGATCGCGGAGCCGCTCCGCAACCTCGGCCGCTACACGTTCGCCGACGTCGTGGCCTATCGGCTGCGCCAGACGCCCGTGCGCATCGCCGCGGCGATCGGGACGCTCGCCGTGGTGACCTTCTACCTGATCGCCCAGATGGTGGGCGCCGGCAACCTGATCAGGCTGCTGTTCGGGCTCTCGTACGAGTGGGCGATCGTGATCGTCGGCGCCGTGATGATGGCCTACGTGCTCTTCGGCGGGATGCTGGCGACGACCTGGGTGCAGATCGTCAAGGCGGTGCTGCTGCTGGGCGGGGCGTTCCTGCTCGCGATGCTGGTGCTCGCGCGCTACTCGTTCAACCCGGTGGCGCTCTTCGCGAGCGCGGCCGACCGCTTCGGCCCCCAGGTGCTCGGTCCGGGCCAGCTCGTGGCCGACCCGCTCGACGCGCTGTCGCTCGGAATCGCGCTCATGCTCGGCACCGCCGGCCTGCCGCACATCCTGATGCGCTTCTACACGGTGCCCGACGCGAAAACCGCGCGCACGTCCGTGAGCTACGCGACCGCCTTCATCGGCTTCTTCTACCTGCTGACGTTCATCCTGGGCTTCGGTGCGATGGTGATCGTCGGCCCCGAGGCGATCCAGGCGGTCGACAAAGGCGGCAACATGGCGGCGCCGCTCTTGGCGGAGGCCGTCGGCGGCGAAGGCTTTCTGGGCTTCATCGCGGCCGTCGCGTTCGCCACGATCCTCGCGGTCGTCGCCGGCCTCACGCTCTCCGGCGCGGCCGCGCTCTCGCACGACCTTTGGGTGAACGTGGTGCGCGGAGGCCACGCGCCCGAAGCCGAGCAGTTCGTGGTGGCGCGTGTCGCGACGGTGCTGGGCGCCGTCGCGTCCGTGGCGCTCGGAATCGTCTTCAAGGGCCAGAACGTCGCCTACATGGTGGGGCTGGCGTTCGCGATCGCGGCGAGCGCCAACTTCCCGGCGCTGGTGCTGTCGGTGTTCTGGAAGCCCTTCACGACACGCGGCGCGCAGGCCAGCATGATCGTGGGGACCTTCTCGGCGCTCGTGCTCATCTACCTGTCCCCGACGATCCAGATGAGCGTTCTCGGCCGCGACACGGCGCCTTTCCCGCTTCGCAACCCAGGGCTCGTGACGATCCCGCTGTCCTTCGCGGTGGGGATCGTGGTGTCGCTGCTGACCCGTGAGCGCGAGGCCAGCGAGAGCTTCACCACGATGCAGCACCGGCTGCACCTCGGGCCGGAGGCCGATCAGGCCTGAGCCGCGGCGGTATTTCCGAGGTCTTGTAAATCGTTCATTTCTGGGATATCGCTGGAATCCGCCGAGGCTATAGTGGTGCCCGGCCCGGGTTCCGGACGAATGGACTCAACAACCTGCCCGACGTGTGGCGCGGAAGAGCTCGCGACCGTCCTGGTCGAGGACTCGGATGGCACCCGGAGACTGCGTTCGTACTGCAAGCAGTGCGAGCGGCTCCACGCCGAGCGCGAGCGCGACGAATTGCGCCCCCTGGCAAGCGGCCTGGCGCGTGTGCTCGTTTTCGGCGGTGTGCTTCTCGCCGTGCTGGCCGCCGCTAGCGACTACCTCGCGACTAGCGACTACCTCGCGATCAGCGGCCGCAGCGGCTTCGGGTGGCGCCAGATGCTGGGCACTGAGCTGGGCTTTCTCGCGATCGCGACGGGCTTGATGCTCCGAAGGGGTCTGCTCGCGGCGGCGGGGCTGTTCCTGATGGTCCTTTCGATCGGAGCCGACTGGCTCCACATCGGGCACGTGCCGGGGCTCGGCTGGCGCTCGCACCTTGCGTTCGCGATCGCGACGGTCCTGCTGTGCGCTGGGGTCTTCTGGCGCCGCGCTCTCTCCCGGGGGGCCGGACTTCCCGAACCCCGCCCCCGCTCCGGTCGTCCCTCAGCCCGCTGACGGGCTCGAATCAGAGGCGCGTCAGCGCCGCTTCGCCGACCGCTTGCCGCTCGCTCGCCGTGGCTTCGGCCTGCTCTTGCCCTCGAGATTGAGCGCGACTGCAGCGCGGATGAGGTCCTTCAAGGCCGCTCGATCGACCGTGCCGCCTTCGGGGATGTCGATGGCGCGCCGGGTGTTTCCTTCGAGGCTGGAGTTGAACAGACGTGAAGGGTCCTTGAGTGCAGCCCCCCTGGCGAACGTCATCTTGACGACCTTCTTGTACGTCTCCCCGGTGCAGACGATGCCGCCGTGGGACCAGACCGGAGTCATCCACTTCCACTCTTCGACGATCTCAGGGTCTGCCTCGTGGATGATCTGGCGCAGCATCGCGAGCGTCTTCCCGCGCCAGTCCCCGAGCTCCTCGATCTTCGCGTCGATCGACTGAGACGCGGATTCCACCGGGACGGGTCTTTTCATGGACAGCTCCAGCTCTCGCGTCTGATCTTAGCTGCGCGGCCAGGCGCTCGCCGGCAGTCGGCGCCACAAGACGTACGAGAGCGCCCACAGCACGCCGGTGCCCGCCGCCCAGCCCCACGCCTCCGGGGGATCACGCACCGCGAGGTGGGCGATGAGCGCCGAAGCGAGGTCGATGGCGAAGCCGGCGTAGGCCCACTCCTTGAGCCGCGCGGGCACCGGCGCCAGCAGCAGCAACACGCCGATGAGCTTGGCCCACGAGAGCTCGACCCGGAAGTAGTCGGGGAAGCCGAGGTGCGTGAAGGCCTCCGCCACCTGCGGCAGGCTCAGCTGCGCGTAGGCAGTGAAGCTCATCTGCAGGCAGAAGATCGCGGTGACGATCCAATAGGCGATGCTCTTGGCTTTGGGTTCCATGGGTTCTTCCTTCAACGCTTCGGGGCGTTGGGCGGCCAGGCGGGGCTCTCCACGCCGAACTGCTTTGCGTACTCGGTGGTCAATCGCTGCCAGCCGCCGAGCTTCATGACCTCGGCGCCGACGATGCGTCCCATCGGCTCACCCGCGAGGAGCCGCTCGAGGACGTCGAAGCAGATGTGCCAGCCCGCGGCGGCCCACGCGACGTAGCGGCGATCGATGTTGTGCCAGAGGCTGAGGCGCGTGCCGCTGCCGAGCGGTTCGAGCTCCCAGCGGAGGTCGTTGCCACCCCAACCGTACTCGAGCAGCCTCGGCGCCTCGGCCCGCTTCACGGTGCTCTCGGAGACCTTCGGCGTCGGCGCCCCGACCGCCGAGAGCTTCACCGGCCCCACGACGGCCAGGCTCCGATCGGCGTCGAAGGGCGCCCATTCGGACAGTTGCGCCGGATCGGTCAGCGCCTGCCACACCAGCGCCGGCGGATGGCGGAGCTCGCGGACGAGGACGAGCGTCCACTTCTCGCCGTCCTTCTGGACGTCGGCTCCGGCTGCGGGGCCGGGCACATACGTCTCACGGTTGCTCATCGGCTCTTTCCTTTCCTTGGTGCTTGCCCCAGCCAGGCATCGACCTCCATGAGCGGCATATAGGTTCATATGCCTGTCAAGTCACATGACGGTCCACGCCGTCTCCCGGCCCGTTCGTGCCAAACCTCTTCACGCAGGCGGACATGCCGTGTGAGCGTGGTTCCTCGAAAACACGAGAGGAGACAGCCCGTGCGGATAAAGGCGATCGTCACGTGGACGCTGCAGGTCCTCGTCGGTGCGGTGTTCCTGATGGTGGGCACGGGCAAGTTCAGGGAGCCGGTGTGGCCGGGACGCTTCGCGAACTGGGGCTACCCCGACGGGTTCCACCTCGTGGTCGGGGTGCTCGAGGTCGCCGGAGCCGTGTGCCTGCTGGTGCCGCGCATTTCGCTCTACGCTGCCGCCCTGTTGATGGTCGTCATGACCGGAGCGGCGCTGACCCATCTCGCGCACGGCGAGATGCGCCAGCTCAGCGCGCCGCTCGTCTTCCTCGTGCTGCTCGCGCTCGTCGCCTGGCTGCGCCGGCGGAGCGCCCGGCGTCCGAGCGGAGGCCGATCGGCGACCCCGGAACCGCAGGCGTGATAGAAGCGCGGGGTGCGCTGGGCTCGCTACCTGGTGCCGTTCACGCTCCTGGGCCTGCTCTTCACGAGCCAGGTCTGGGTGGACTACGCCTACGCGGGACACCGGCTGACGTGGCCGCGCGCGATGGCGGTCGCGCTCGCGGAGTGGTACGCGTGGCTTCCGGCCGCTCCCCTGGTGATCTGGCTGTCTGCGCGGTTTCCGCTCGAGCGCCGGCGCTGGCCGCTGTCGCTCGGGGTGCACCTTCCCGCGAGCCTGCTCTGCACCTTTCTCACCATCCTGGCGAGCACGCTCGCTGCGCGCTCGATCACGGGCGTCACCCGCCCGCCGTTCTCCTTCCTGAAGGTCCACCTCCACTTCTTCACCTACTGGGCCGTCGTGGCGGTCGGCTACGCCGCCGATCAGCTGCGCATTGCGCGCGAGCGGGAGCGGCGCACGCTGCAGCTGGAGGCACAGCTTGCGCAGGCGCAGCTCCAGGCGCTGCGCATGAAGCTGCACCCGCACTTCCTCTTCAACACGCTCAACGCCATTGCCGCGCTGATGCGCGAGGACGTCGAGGCTGCCGACGTGATGATCGCGCGCCTCAGCGACCTGCTCAGGCAGGCGCTCGACACGGCCGACATCCACGAGGTCCCGCTGCGTCGCGAGCTCGAGTTCCTCGAGACGTATCTCGAGATCGAGCGGGCGCGGGCGGGAGAGCGCCTGACGACGCGGCTCGCTCCCGGCGCCGACACGCTGGCCTTGCTGGTCCCGACGCTGATGCTGCAGCCGCTCGTCGAGAACGCGATCCGCCACGGAGCCCACGCCCGGCCGGGGCCGGCGCTCGTGGAGCTCCGCACGCGCCGTGACGGCGAAAAGCTCGTGATCGAGGTCGCGGACGACGGACCGGGAGCGCCCGCCGCGGTCAGGGCGGGCCACGGCCTCAGCAACACCGAGGCGCGCCTGGCCAGCCTGTACGGGACACAGGCCGAGCTCGTACTCACCGCGCGCCCGGGCGGCGGGACGATCGCGCGGCTCGTGATCCCCGCGCGCCGGGCGGGAGACGCGCTCGAAGGGGCGCAGCCGTGAGGCTCCGCACTCTGATCGTGGACGACGAACCTCTGGCGCGCCGGCGCCTCAGGACGCTGCTGCGCGACGAGCCTCGGGTCGACGTGGTGGGCGAGTACGAGGACGGTCCGTCCGCCGTCGCCGCGTGTCAGGAGCACTCGCCCGACCTCGTCCTGCTCGACGTCCAGATGCCGGGGATGAGCGGCTTCGACGTGATCCGCAAGCTCGGCGTCCGGCGCTCGCCCGCCGTGGTCTTCGTGACGGCCTACGACCAGTACGCGCTGCAGGCATTCGAGGCGCACGCGATCGACTACCTTCTCAAGCCCTTCGACCGCAGGCGGCTACGACAGGCGATCGAGCGCGCCGCCCGGCTCGTGGGCGGACACGAGGACATCGCGCGCCGGCTCCAGGTGCTGGTGTCGGCAGTGGACACCAAGCAGGGTCTCGAGCGAATTGCGGTCAAGGCGCGCGGCCGGGTCTATTTCGTCCGCGTCGAGGGGCTCGACTGGATCGAGGCCCAGGGCCACTACCTGGCGCTGCACGTCGGCAGCGACACGCACCTCGTCCGGGAGACGATCGGCGCCATCGAGGAGCGGCTCGACCCCGCGCGCTTCGTGCGCGTGCACCGCTCGGCGATCGTCAACCTCGACCGCGTGAAGGAGCTGCGGCCGTCCTTCCACGGCGAGTACGTGATCGAGCTGCGCAACGGCACGCGCGTGACGACGGGCCGGGCCTACTCCGCTCGCGTGCAGAGGCTGCTCCGGCCGTGAACCTGCTGCTCGTTCAGGCGTCGCGATACGACACTTCAGCCAGCGGTGGACCATGAATCTCTGAGGCGACCGTGCGCGTGCACGGCGCGGTACAGTGGATGGTGGACGCGACTTGGCGTAGGTATTGCCGTGCACCATTCTAGAATTTGGTCGGGCCTGATCCTGCTGGCGCTCGTCCCGGCACTTCGCGCCCAAGACGAACCCAAACCCGAGGAGAAGGACCCGAAGCGCTTCCGCGAGGAGGTGCAGGTCGTGGCGGAGCCCCCGGGCACGGAAGTGGCGCCCGCGGAGCTGCCCGTGCGGCCGACGACCGTGATGGCGGTGGCCGGATCGGCCGACAACGTGTTCCGCACGCTGCAGACGCTGCCCGGCATTGCAGCCACCAACGAGTTCGACAGCCGGCTGTCGGTCCGCGGCGGCTCGCCCGACGAGAACCTCACGATCCTCGACGGGATCGAGATCCACAACCCCTACCGGCTGTTCGGGCTCACGAGCGCGTTCAACCCCGAGCTCGTCGCCGCCTTCGACCTGTACGCGGGGGCGTTTTCGGCGCTCTACGGCGATCGGCTCTCGTCGTTGCTCGTGGTCGAGAACCGCCCCGGGACGCGCGAGCGCGGCTTCGCCGGCTCGGCCGCCGTCAGCCTGACCGATGCGAACGCGGTGTTCGAGGGCCGGCTCCCGGGGGAGCGCGGCTCCTGGATCGTCGCGGCGCGGCGCACCTACTACGACCTCGCGGCGAACCGGCTGGTGGGCACGGAGCTGCCCGCGTTCGGCGACCTGCAGGGCCGGCTCGACTGGCAGCTCCGCCCGGACACCCGGCTCGCGCTCTTCACGCTCCTGAGTCGCGAGGCCACGAACGCCTTCATCGAGGGCGACCGTGCCGGCGAGCAGGGCGATTTCGTGAGCGACGCGAAAAACGACCTGCTGGGGCTCGAGCTCACGACACTCCTCGGCCGACGCTTGAGCTCGCGCACGGTCGCCTCGTTCTACGTCAACGAGGACGACCTGGGGGCCGTCGCCCAGTTCCGCAACGAGTCGCGCCGCTCGAACGCGCCCAGCGACGACGTGGGCTTCCCGCTCGCCGACATCGACTTCGCCCGCGACCTCCAGGTGCGCGACCTCGCCCTGCGCCAGGAGCTCGCGGCGACGGCCGGCCGCCACGTGGTGAACCTTGGCTTCGAGGTCCACCGCCTGCGCACGCGGACCGCCTGGCAGATCGAAGGCGACCGCAACCCGACCGCCGCCAACGGCTCGAGCGTTCAGGGCGGGGCCGGACTGCCGAGCGACCTGGACTCGACACTCGACTCGACGCGCGCCGGCGCCTGGCTACAGGACAGGATCGCCGCGGGATCGCGGCTCGTGCTCGAGCCCGGGCTGCGCCTCGACTGGAGCGGCGTGAACAGCCGCACGACACTCGCGCCGCGGCTCGCCGTCGTGTGGCGCCTGGGCGGGGCGACGCGGCTCCGGGCTGGAGGCGGGCTCTACACGCAGAGCCCGGGCTACGAGAAGCTGATTCAGTCCGACTACTTCGTCGACCTCACGGGCGACCTCGGCCGCGCGCTGCTTCACGAGCGCGCCTGGCACGCCGTGCTCGGGCTCGAGCACGATTTCGGATCCTCGGTCACGGCGCGCGTCGAGGGTTACTGGAAGAGCTTCGACGACCTGATCGTCGGCCGCCTCGAGACCGAGACCGAGCGGCTCGCGCGTCTTGCGGCCTACGACTTTCCGCCCGAGCTCAGGAGCAGCATCCCGACGGACGCGATCATCACCAGCTTCCCGGAGAACGGCGCGAGCGGGCGCTCGTACGGCTTCGACGTGCTCGTGCAGAAGCGCCCCACACCCGGCGCGCGGCTCACGGGCTGGGCAGCCTACACGTACGGCCAGGCGGAGCGGGAGGAGTACGGCCGCACGCTCCCATTCGATTACGACCGCCGTCACGCAGCGACCCTCGTCGGCTCGTACCGCTTCTCGCCGAAGTGGGAGCTCGCCGCCACGCTGCGCGCGTCCTCCGGCTTCCCCCGCACGCCGGTGCTCGGGCTCAGGGTCTCGGCTGACGAGACCGCCGAGGGGCGCCTGGTGCCCGCACTCGACGCGGAGGGCCGCTACGTCTACGAGACCGACCTCGGCGGCGTGGACGACATCGGCCGCGACCAGCTCCCCTTCTTCCTCCGCCTCGACCTGCGCCTTTCGTGGAAGCCGCGCGGCGACGGCGGGCGCTGGCTCCTCTACCTGGACGTGATCAACGCCACGAACCGCGAGAACGCGGGCCAGATCGAGGCGACCCTGGCCTACGATCCGGAGTCGGCGAGCGACCAGCCGCGGCTCGTGCTCGCGCCGGCCGCGGCCATCCCGTTCCTGCCCTCGGTCGGAGTTCGTTTCCGGTTCTGAAGCCCCGCCGCGGGGACCCGTTCCGCGGAATCCGTCGACGGCAGGTTGCTGCCGTTCTGATTGTCCAAGGGCTGGCCCTTGTCCGTCCAAGTCAGGGAATAGACTTCCGACGCGAGCGCGCTCGGGGGCTGGAGGGTCTGGACAAAGAAGCGGGGCGGGTCGAGACTCTGGCCGTCCCGCTGTTAGCCGTTGAACCGTCTCACTGGAGCAAAGGAGCGCCATGCCCAGAGAGGTCACACTCTTTACAGACGACGGGCTGTGGGCGGCGGTCGTCACGGCGTGGGAGGTCCATCTCGTTCTCTATCACGACATCGGAGCACGGGTGCGCGTCTACCGGCTGGGCGTGCCGGGCACCTGGGGTACGGAGGCGGGCCCGTGGACCGCGCGGGGACCCTGGGCCAGGGGACCCTGGACGGCACGGGGACCCTGGGGCGGAGCGTGGGGGCCCTTCCGTGCCGACGGACCGTGGGGACGCGGGCCTTGGGAACGCGGGCCTTGGGCGCGCCCTCGTGTCGACGCAGGGCCCTGGGGCGCGGCGCTCTCGAGGTCGTGGGTCGAGACGATCGCCCCTTCGATCGCGATCACGGCGCACTACCTCGGGCCGCAAGGCGAGGTAATCCGCGAGGTCACGGGCAGCCGCGTCTCCTTCCTCCGCTTGTCGGAATCGGGCTTTGGATCCGCCCTGGTAGTTCTGGACGCAAGGCGGTCGCCGGTGCAGATCGAGAGCCTCCGGTGCTCCGTTCAGGTCGTGGTCGATGGCACAACGCTCACGGGCGAGGTCTCGACTCGACCCGACGCGCACGACCGCGCCTGAGGCGACACCAAGAGACGGCGCGGTGCTGAGACGCAGGCTGTTGCGCCGGGTTCTCGCGTACGCCGCGCGGGAACCCGGCGCCGGCCGCAACGTCGGCGTTGCGTGTCTCGGCCTCTCCGACGAGCGGCTGCGCGAGCTCGCCGTCCGGCATCGCTTCGGGCTTCTGGCTTCGAGCTTCCGCCGCATCGGTGAGCCCATCGAGCTGCGCCGCGTGGCCTGGTGGGGATCCGCGCTCGCCGACATCGCCTGCGCCGCGGGCTCTCGAGGTCGCGACGAGGGGCTGCTGGCCGATGCCGCACGCTTCTATCTCGCGGTAGCGCTCTTCGACGACGTCGTCGACGAGGCGCCCGAGCGAGCGCCCGCCCTGGCCGCTCCCCTGCATCCGTCCCGGCTGCGGCTGAAGCTCCAGTGCCCCACCAGTCCGAGCGCGCGGCTCGAGTGCGCCGCGTCCGACCTGGAGCTGATCGTCGCCCTCTTCGACGACGCCTTGGAGGGGATCGGTCGCCGCTTCGGCGCCGAACCGTCGCGGCGCGAGGAGATCGGCGACATGCTCGAGGCCATGTACCGAAGCGAGCTGGCCCTCTCCGGCGACCCGATGCCCGCCAAGACGCTGCCCTTCACGCTGATCGGCCACCTGGCGCTCATCCCGGGTGAGGCGGACGCCCGGACCTTCTTCGCTCGCCTCGCGAAGCTGCTGGCGCTGTGGGACGACTGGCAGGACCTGGCCGCCGACGGGTGGGCTGGCGCAGCCAATGCCCACCTGGCGCATGCCGCCGGGCGGACAGCAAGCGTGGCTGGTCTGGCGCGGGGGCTCTGGCTCGCCCTGATGGGAGCCATTCCCGCCCACCCCGTGTCGCGGCGGCTCACGAGCGCTTTCGACGAGGCGCTCGCGTCTGCGGGGCCGCTGCCGCATGCCGCGCGCGCGAAGGCGCACGCTCTGCTGCTCTACATGCTGGGGGCTGCCGCCTCTTCGCCCGCGCTCATCGGCCAGCCACCAGGCGCGCGAGCTCGGGTTGCCAACCGAGGACGAGCTTCAGGAACGGCGCGGCCGGACGCTCCCGGCTCGGCTTGAGCGCGAGCACGCGCTCGCCGTCCGCGCTGACGTCGTACGGAATCCCCGACACCTTGAGATAGTCCGCCTCGAACAGCAGCCGGGGCTTCCCGACGGAGAGCGAGGGGTGCGTCGTCACGGGCACCACCATCCACTTCCGCCCGGAGCGGTAGAAGAGCTCGCCGCCCTTTCGCGGCCAGCGCGGCTCCTCGCCCCCGGCGGACGACACGCGGTGGCGCGCGCCGTCGTGCCCGGGCGCCGGCTCGAGGTAGACCTCGAACCGGCCCGATTCGTCCGAAGCGTAGGCGATCCAGCGGCCGTCCGGAGAGAAGGTGGCCCCCCACTCGCTCGAGCCGCTGTTGCGGAGCGGAGTGGCCTTGGCACCTTCGCCGACCGGGAGGATCCAGATGTCGGGCTGGCCGAGGCTCACGTCCGTGATGGCGAGATAGCGCGCGTCCGGCGACCACGCGTGCCACGCCGGGATCCGCGTGCCGGGCAGGCGCTGCGCCTCGCTCGAGCCGTCGGCCTTGGCGGAGTACAGCGCGAAGCTGTTCCCTCGGTCGGAGCAGAACACCACTCGCTCGCCGTCCGGAGTCCAGGTCGGGCCACCGTTGTTGCCCTGCTGCGTGAGCCGGACCCGCGTGCCGTGAGCGAGGTCGTGCACCCAGATGTCCATCGTGGCGCCCTCCACCTCGGCGGCGAGGCGCGTGCCGTCCGGCGAGAGCTGAAAGCTTCCGTAGCGCGCCGCGGGCAACGGGAGCGGCGTCTCGATGCCCTGCCGGTCGACGGCGACGAGGATCTTCTGCTGCGCGGGGTCGCCCTCCATGTAGGCGAGCGATCCGTCGCGCGAGACGGCGTACTGGACCACGTTCGGAACGACCTGTGTCTCCGGGCCCGTGACCCGCAGCTTCGCCAGGTCGAAGGGAACCGCCATCAGCCCGCCGCCGCGGATGTAGACGATGTGGCCGCTCGGCACGTAGCGCGGCTCGATGCCGCGCTCGCGCAGCGTCACGAGCTTGCCGGTCGCGAGCGAGAGGATTCCGATCGGCGACTCGCGGCCGGCGAAGACCCGCAGCAGCACGTCGCCGCTCGGCAGGACCTCGGGCGAGTCCATGCCGACCGGCGCGCCTTCCGGCGCGGGCAGTGCCTCCGGCGGACCCCCGAGCGCCGAGACCCAGGCGAGCGTCTTGCTCGTCGAGGGCGAGAAGAAGATGCGGTTGTCGGGGCCCCACGCCGCGCGCGACGCGCCGCGCACCTCGCAGAGCGCCACCGGCTCGCCGCCTCGCACCGGCACCTTCTTGAGCTCGCCGCCCGCGAAGAAGCCCACCCATTCCCCGTCCGGCGAGAAGAACGGGAAGCTCGCCCCTGCCGTCCGGGCGAGGGGCGTGGTCTCGCCCGTCACCGTGGAGCGCACGTAGAGGCTCGCCTCGGCCGACTCCTCGGCGGGGGCGAGGTTCGCGTCGAGGCTCGGCGCATGGGCGGCGGCCGCGAAGACGAGCCGCAGCCCGTCGGGAGAGAACGCCGGGGGGCCGACGAGCTTCTGTCCGGCGGGGAGCGACACCTCGACGGTCCTCATCGCGGGCATCTGCCGGTCCGGCTCGAGCCGGCCCCACAGCGCCACCGCGAGCCCGGCGGCCGCCAGCAGCGAAGCCAGCCACAGCGGCGACAGGAGGCCGAACCGGCGAGCGGGGACCACACCCGTGCGCCTGCCGGACTCGTCGGTCCGCTCGCGGAGCGCCTCCTCGAGGATCACGCGGGCGTCGCCGATGTCCTGCAGGCGGTGGCGTACCGACTTGTCGAGGCAGCGACGCTGCAGCATGTGAACGACCGGCGGCGTCGACGGCGGCAGCCGGTCCCAGTCGGGCTCCGACTCCAGGATCCTCGCCGCCGTGTCGACGGTGGTCCTCGCTGCGAACGCCCGCTCGCCGGTCAGCACCTCGTACAGCACGCAGCCGAAAGCCCACACGTCCGTGCGCTCGTCGACGGGCTGCGAGCGGACCTGCTCCGGGCTCATGTATGGCGCGGTCCCGAGCACCGTTCCGGGGGCCGTCGAATCCGACGAGTGCGTGCCGTCGGCCGCGAGCGTTTCGACGTCCGGCAACGGCAGCGTCTTCGCGAGGCCGAAGTCGACGAGCTTGACGGTGTTGTCGCGGCTCACCATCACGTTGGACGGCTTCAGGTCGCGGTGGATGATCCCTTTTCGGTGCGCGGCCTCCAGCCCCTCCGCGATCTGCCGGCAGGTTTCGAGAGCGGCTGGCAATCCGAGGCCGCCGCGGCGGAGCAACGTCGCGAGGTTCTGTCCCTCGATGAGCTCCATCACGACGAAGCGCACGCCGTCCGCTTCCTCGAGGCTGTGCACCGCGGCGATGTTGGGGTGGCTGAGCGCTGCGAGCGCGCGCGCCTCGCCTCGCAGCCGCGCGAGGCGGTCGGTGCTCCCCGACAGCTCGGCCGGGAGGACCTTGATCGCGACCTCGCGGTGGAGGTTGGTGTCGACGGCCTTGTAGACCTGGCCCATGCCGCCGGCACCGAGTAGCGTGACGATCCTGTAGGGACCGAGCGAGGTACCGGGGTCCATGTGTCGCGAGCCTTCCGGTTGGAGGTAGCAGGACTCTACGTGGACGGCCGGCGCCGGGCAACTTCCCGCCGGTGGCTTGCCCCTGTATCGTCGTGGATGTCCAGGTGACCGGCCGATATCGCTACTCCCGCGAGGAGCTGGGATCATGAAGCGTAGGAAGGCATTCGACAGGCGATCGTTCCTCGACGGAGCGGGAAGGTTCGCCGTGGGCGGGATGACGGTCGGCGCCATCATCGAGATGATGCGGCCCAATCATGCCTGGGCCCAGCAGGTGGCGAAGGAGACCCACCCGGCCTCCGCCCGCGTGCTCGAACGGCTCAGAACCCGCTTCACGTTCCAGATTTCAGTCGACGTCCCCACCCTGGAACAGGGTCGCGCGGTTGCCGCTGCGGCGCTGGCGGGCGGGGTCACCATCGTCGAAATGGGGACGCCGCTGCTCAAGAACCAGGGCGTCTCGAACGTGGTGCCAGCCTTCCGTAAGCAGTTTCCCGAGGCGCTCCTGCTGGCCGACATGAAGACCATGGATGGCGGCGCCTTCGAGGCGCGCGCCGTTTATGCGGGCGGCGGCAACATCGTTGATTTCCTCGCGCTCGCCGGTGTGGATACGGCAAAGGCGATCTGCGCGGTGCGCGACGAGTTCAGGCGCGCCGGCGCCGATCTGCCGCGGCTCGTCTTCGCCGATATCATGGTGCCGCACCAGGGCCCGGCCGCGCAGGCCGGCGAGGTCGCCCTCCGCATGCTCGAGGCTGGTGTGGACGCCGTCGGCGTTCACCTGCAGTCCGACGCGCGGCGCGCCGACTCCAAACTCATCGAGAGCGACTATCTCGGTGACATGGCCCGCGCCATCTTCGAGCGGGTCGGCAAGGCCGCCCCCGTGCAGGTGGTCGGCGGGCTCAGCATCGCGCAGGCGAAAAACCTTGCCCGGGCGGGGCTGCGCGCCTTCGTCATCAGCGGCAATCTCGGCCAGCCGGATACTCGCGCCCGCTACGATCTGCCGTCGGACCAGATCCAGCGCTACGTCGCCGAGTTCATCGCCGCGGTGTCGAGCCCCTAGCCTCGCCTACCGCGGGAATTCCAGCG